>JAPPOR010000213.1 GCA_028817905.1 Myxococcales bacterium | reverse complement strand
GTCTTGAGGGAACCGACAGCGGGTTCCAGGTGCCCGAACTTGCCTAGGCCCTGGCGAGGCATGTTGAGATACAAGCCCTCGTAGTGGCCGGGGGGTACAACGAAGATCTCGTGCCAAACGCCGACCGCGCGGTTCTTGAAGATCCGTTGGAAGAATCGTCGAACGGTGGGCGCGTGCTGTCGGTCCTTGTCCTCCGCATACCGCAGCAGGTGGTCAAGCGAGCGCCAGTACTGCACATCGCCGCCCACGCCCAAGGACTGGATGCCCAAGAGACCGGAATCGGGGTCGGCTAGCAGCTCCTGTTGCATGGCTCGCATGCGGCTGAGAATGGGCAGGGCGAGGGGCAACAGCCAGGGCCGGTTGATGCGTGCCCCGATCAACACGACCACCATCGCATCCCGCCCGACTACGGTCTGTCTTCCTGCCACAATGTTCGCCATCTCGCTCGCTCCTATCGGATGTTAGTGGGCTTGGGATTATGGGCTGTCTCGGTGTTGTCGCAAGGCGTCGATCGCCACGGCGGCCACGATGATGGCGCCGATGATGATCTCCTGGACGTAGTTCGGAACGCCGGTGAGCGTGCATCCGTTGGCGAGAAACGCCATCAGGAAGGCGCCGATGAGCGAACCCAGGACGCCACCGCTGCCACCGGCCAGGCTGCCGCCGCCGATCACGACCGCCGCGATGATGTCGAGTTCCTTGCCGAGGGCCGTCGTCGGGTCGCCGACCGTCAGGCGACAGTACTGCAGGACGCCCGCGAGTCCCGCAAACAGCCCCGCTAGCGCGTAGATCAGGACCTTGGTGCGGTTCACGCGAATGCCGCACAGGTGCGCGGTGGCCTCGTTTGAGCCGATGGCGAAGGTGTGCACCCCGAACACCGTCCGTTTCAGCACCACGGCCGAGATGACGGCGAGGCCGAGCAGCAGCCACACGCCGGGGGCGACCAGCAGCCACGCCGGGTCCGGGCTTTTTGCCATCAGGCCGGATAGGCCCAGGGCGTCGGCGTCGACCTTCTGTTCATCCGCCAGGTACTTCGCGAGTCCACGAGCGATACCCATCGTGCCCAGCGTGACGATGAATGGCACGATCCGCAGGCCGGTGATCAGGAGCCCATTGACGGCACCCGCCAGCACGCCGCTGGACACGCCGAGGAGCACCGCGGTCATTGGCCCGTGGCCCGCCCGTAGGGCGACCGCGGTGATGACGGAGCATAGGGCGATCAACGAGCCAACCGACAGGTCGATCCCCCCACTGATCACGACGAAGGTCATTCCCAGGGCGCCGAGGCCCACGATCACGGTCTGGGTTGCTACGGTTTTGAGGTTGTACGTGGAGAGGAAGCGATCCGGCGCGAGCCCGGCGAACAGCGCGATCACCAACGCTAGCGCCAGGAACGGGCCCAGCCACTTGAGCATCCGGACCAACCTGTCGGAGACGGTGGTCAGGCGGCTGTCCTGCGTGCGCTTGCCCGCGGCCATTCACATCCTCCATGGCTGGGTCGGGGTAGCTGTTGCTCCTGCGTCGGTGACCTGCGTCTGCGACCTGTGTTTGCGATGGGTCGGCCAGCGCTCGGTTTGACCTGGGACAACCCGACGGCCTGCGAGACGCTTCCACGCCGCACAAGGCGCATCGGGGCGGAAGATGAGCGTTGCACGCGTGGTCACGTCTTTGCGCCTCCCGTCGCTTGCGTCATCAAGGTCGCCTCGGACAGGTCGGCGACGGGGGCTGCCGGCAGTAGGGTCCCGCGGTGCATCACGGCGATCCGATCGCAGACACCAAGCAGTTCCGGCACGTATGAGCTGACAAACAAGATAGCCTTGCCGTTGGCCGCGAGCTCTCCGATCAAGCGGTAGATTTCGGTCTTGCTGCCCACGTCGATGCCACGCGTCGGCTCATCGAGCAGTAGCACGTGAATATCCATGTCTAGCAGGCGGGCGAGCGCGACCTTCTGTTGGTTGCCGCCGGAGAGCGTTCCGACCGGGGCGTTCGCATCGAGGGCTGGCCCCCCCGTGCGGATCGCTAGCACGTCGGCCCATCGGCGCAGCCGCTCGCGCTGCCAGGCACGTGAAACGAAGCCGAAGCGAGCGCCGTGGCTCAGGTGACTGAGGGTCAGGTTGTCGGCAATCGTCATGGTCAGGGCGAGGCCTTCGTCCTTGCGATTCTCCGACAGCAGTCCCACGCCCTGCGCGAGTCGCACCCAGGGCGCCCGGCCGTGAACGCCTGTCCCTGTGGCCCTGGGGGAGGGGACGTCATGGGCACGCTCGGCGTCCCGTCCAGCGACATGGGCGACGCGAACGTCACCGTTCCGCACCGGGTCGAGACCGTACAGGACACGCAACAGTTCGCTACGACCGGCCCCGATCAGGCCAAAGAGGCCGAGGATCTCCCCGCGGTAGAGGGTCAGGCTGGCGTTGACAGGAAGCCGCGTGCCCGCGACGTTCGATAGGCTCAGGAGCGGAGGGCCAGGCGTGTGCTCCACACGGGGGAACACCTCGTCGATGGCCCGTCCGACCATGTGCCGCACGAGCATGGGCTCACTGGTCTGCGCCACGGCGCCCGTGTGGACGCTGCGGCCGTCGCGCAACACCGTGTACCGATCGGCGATCCGTAGCACCTCCTCCAGGAAGTGACTGATGTAGATCACCGAGACGCCCGCCTGCTTGAGCCGTGTGATGGCGGCGAACAGATGCTCCGTATCCTCCTGGGAAAGCGAACTCGTTGGTTCATCCATCACCACGATCCGCGCGTCCAGGGTGAGCGCGCGCGCGACCTCAACCAGCTGACGGGGCCCCGGTCCCAGGTCGCCGATCCGCTTGTTGTCCACGAGCTCCTCCCGGCCTAGGCGCGCGAGCGCGACGCGGGCACGCTGCACGGCGGCCTTGCGGTCGAACCACCCCAGCCGGCGGGGCTCGCGACCCAGGACAATGTTCTCGACCACCCCGAGATCGTCCGCCAGATTGAGTTCCTGGTGGATCATCGCGATTCCCAGGGCCTGGGCGCCGCGAGGGCCGGTGGGGTGATAGGGTGCTCCGGCAAGCCGCATGTCGCCGTCGTCGGGCGACAGTACACCGGCAAGGATCTTCATCAGGGTGCTCTTGCCGGCGCCGTTTTCCCCGATCAGGGCGTGCACTTCCCCCGGCAGTACCCTCAGGTCCACGCCGGACAGGGCGCACACGGCACCGAAGCGCTTGCGAATCCCGTGCATCGCAAGCAGCATGGAGCTGTCCGCAGAAGCCTGCCGATCGGCTACTTGAGCCACTTGTCCAGATCGGGCGAAAGCAGGGCCTGCATCGGTGGCTGTCCCATGTTGTCGGCGGTGATCATTTCCACACCCGTGTCGATGCGCTTGTCCACCGGGCTTCCGGCGAGGTGGTCGACCAACGCCTTGACGCCCAGGTTCCCCATGGCGAACGGGTTCTGGACCGCCAGCCCGTGAATTTGGCCTTGCCCGAGGGCTTCGACCAGCTTGCTGCTGGCATCAAAGCCGACGAAGCGCACGGTACCGGCCCGTTTGGCATCCTGCAGTGCTCGCAGCATGCCAAACGTGGTCGACTCGTTGGGGCAGAAGATGCCATCCAGCTCGCCGAACCTCACCAGGAGGTTTTCGGCGGTCTTGTAAGCCGTTTCGGTCGTGGCTCCGCCGTATTGGTTGCTCGACACGACCTCGATCTCGGGAAACTTCTTCTGAAGTGCGTCCAGGAAGCCCTGCTCGCGCTTCATCGTGCTGGCCGAGCCTTCCTGGTAGCGCATCATCGCAACCTTGCCCTTGCCCCCGAGCAGGGTACCCAGCCGCTGTGCGGCGGCGGCGCCACCGGCATGGTTGTCGGTGGCGACGAAGCTCACACGGCCGGCGAACGATAGATCGGAGTCGATGATGACCACCGGGATGCCCTCCCCGATGGCGTCTTTGACCACCGGGACCAGGGCCTTGTCGTCAAGCGGGGCCAGCACGATTCCGGCAACGCGGGCAGCGATGAAGTTTTCGACCACCTTGATCTGCTCCGCGCGGTCGTCCTCGCGCACGGGACCTTTCCAGGCGATCGTCACGCCCGCTTCGCGGCCGGCCTTGTTGGCACCCGCGTGCACGGATTTCCAGAACTCGTGGGTCGTCCCCTTGGGTATCACGGCGATCGTGCGAGGGGGCTCCTTCGCCGGCGACCGCTCCGGTGACTGGGGCTGGTCGGAGGGCGGAGCTTGCTTGCCAGTGCCCGTGCGGCCGTCCGCGCCCGGTCCGCTGCATCCGATCGCCATGCAAAGAACCGCGCTCGCCAACAGCCCCATGCGTGTCGTCATCATCACCCCTTTCGTCGCGCTTGGCAGAGCGTGTACAGTAGCGTCCCACCAGGAAAGGGGCGAGCCATGTCGCAACGAATTGCGCTGTTTTGGCCCGGGGACGCCAGGGCCAAGCCGAACGAGCTAGCGCTGCCAAACATCGAGCAGGCCACCGTTCAGCTCGAACGGGCGCTGACCAAGCTCGGGCGCACGCACTATCGCGTCCCTGGCTTTCTGGCGAAGCCCCATGAGGCGATCGAAAAGCTAGGCCCGATCGACGACCCGCTGATCGGTGTGTGCGTTCACTGGTTTTATGGTCCACACACCACGGATGGGGTGGTTGGCAAGGACACCCCTCTGCTGCTTGCGAGCAACTTCTCGGGGCAGTGGCCGGGGCTGGTGGGACTGCTCAATACGGGCGCTTGCCTCGAGAGCGTGGGACGATCGTTCTCACGCATCTTCACCGACGCGCCGGACTGGACCACGGACGAAGCCTTCATGGCGCGTCTTGAGACCTGGTGTCAGACCGGGCGCATCGTCTATCCCGAGGACGCGATCGCCTACCACGCGCCGATCTCGGAGCAGGCAGCTGCCCGCGCGACCGCCGTGGCCGACGGTTTTCGCCGACGTCGCGCCCTGTTGATGATGTTGGGTGATACGTCGATGGGGATGATCAACGGCTACTTCGGCCCGCGCCTGCTCAACCGCCATGGCTTTGCCGAGCACAAGATCGACCAGGCATGGATCATCGATCGCGGCCGCGGCATCAGCGACCGTCGCATCGACGACGCGCTTCTGTTCGTCAAGGAACGGGGTGTGACCTTCCATTGGGGCGAGCAGGACGCCCGGGACTTTGACGAGCGATGTACGCGCGAGCAACTGCGCGACTATTTGGCGGTGCTCGACATGCTGGGCGAGTATCGTGCGGATTGCCTCGGCTGGCAGTATCAGTTGGGGCTGATCCCGCTGCGCCCTCCAAGCGACTTCGCCGAAGGCCTGTTCAACTCCACATGCCGTCCGGAGAGCAACGGAGACACGCTTGCGTGTGCCACCGAGGCTGACCAGGGCAACTTGGTTCCGATGGAGATGATGAAGCGCCTGCTCAAGGAAAAGGGCTTGCATCAGGCGGTCATGTTTCACGACGTGCGCTGGGGTGCCGAGCACGACGGCCGCTTTCTGTGGGTGCTGCTGAACTCGGGTTCCTGCGGCGCCTATGCGTTCAACCACGATCCCGACAGCCTGAAGGGCGTACATAGCTATCGCCAGCCGTCGCTGTACTTCCCGACGCCCGGCGGCACCTTCGCCGGTGAGAGCCTCGCGGGCGGGATGACCTGGGCGCGCTGCTACATCAAGGATCAGGTGTTGTGGATGGATGTCGGGAAGGGCGAGGTCCAGCAGTTGCCACCTGCCACGCGCGACGCCTGGTGGGAAGGAACGACGCGCCAGTGGCCCTTCATGGCCGCGGACATGGGCATCGGCCGCGACGCGTTGATGGCGCACTACCTGTCGAACCACGTAGCGGTAGCCTACGGCGACATTTTCGACGAGATGGTTGCGCTGAGTCAGGAGTTGGGGTTCCGGGTTCGCATCCTGCGTGAGCGGGCATAGCCGTGGCGGTCGAGCGAACCTATCTGGGCGTCGACGTGGGCACGGGCAGCGTGCGCGCTGGTCTATTCGACGGTGGCGGGCGGACCTTGGGCATCGGTGTGGAACCGATCGAGATCTTCCGGCCGGCGGCGGACCACGTGGAGCAGTCTTCGGACGACATCTGGCGGGCAGCGGGCCGGGCGGTGCGGGCGGCCCTTGCGCAGGCAGGCGTGGCGCCCGGGTCGGTCGCAGGCGTCGGCTTCGATGCGACCTGCTCGTTGGTCGCGCTGGACGCGCGCGACCGTCCCGTGAGCGTGAGCTCCACGGGCGAGGACAACCAGAACGTGATCGTGTGGATGGACCACCGGGCGATCCCAGAAGCGGCACGCATCAACAGAACCGGGCACCGTGTATTGCGCTACGTGGGCGGTGTGATCTCACCCGAGATGCAAACCCCGAAGTTGCTATGGCTCAAGACGCATCTGCCGCAAGGTTGGCAACGGAGCGCGCGCTTCCTGGACCTTCCGGACTACCTGGTCTATCGGGCGACGGGTTGCGACGTACGCTCCCTGTGCACGACGACCTGCAAGTGGACCTATCTGGCCCACGAGGCGGATGGGGGCGGTCCCGAAGGCTTCCAGGACGACTTCTTTCGGACGATTGGGCTCGGGGATCTCGTGGACGAAGGGTACCAGCGCATCGGTACGCGCATGCGGCCCATGGGCGAACGGGCGGGCGGGGTCACGGAGCGGGCGGCCGCGGAGTTGGGACTGGCCGCCGCTACCCCAGTGGGCGTGGCGATCATCGACGCCCATGCGGGTGGACTCGGTATGTTGGGCGCTGTGCTGGGCTCCCAGGGCGGCGCGGATCCGCAGCAGGAACCTGCCGTGGAGCAGCGGCTGTGCCTGATCGGTGGCACCTCCAGCTGCCACATGGCGGTCGGTCGGGAGCCACGCTACCCCGAGGGCATCTGGGGCCCCTACTTCGGGGCGATGGTTCCGGGGATGTGGCTCACCGAGGGCGGCCAGTCGGCCACCGGCGCCCTCATCGAGCATGTGATCGACAGTCACGC
>JAPPOR010000779.1 GCA_028817905.1 Myxococcales bacterium | reverse complement strand
CACCCATCCCGCCCCGACCGAGTGAGGCCAACACCTCATATCGACTCGCTACGCAGGCGAGGTCAGTATCCCCGCGGGCGGGGGCGTTCATCGCATGGACTCCTTCACCATCATGAGTACGGCTTGTCGTCTCCAGCCTTGGATGCTGCGTGGTCGGTTCTCCATTCTATCGCCGATGGTCCAGGGGCGAGTATCTGTGCCAGGCGCACACGTACTGACAATGCCAAGACACCCCGACGGTCCAAGAGCCGGTTGTCAGCATGGGGACAACCGCCTACAGCAGCTCGGCGCGGCAGTCGGCGCTGCAACCGTCGCCCGAGATCAGGTTGTCGTCGTCGCAGTCCTCGCCAGCCTGAACGACGCCGTCTCCGCAGCCATATTCCAGCTGACAGGTCTCGGAACAGCCATCCCCGGCGGTTAGATTGTCGTCGTCGCACTCCTCGCCGCTCTCGACGGTGCCGTCTCCGCAGCCCTGTTCCAGGCTGCAACCGGCGCTGCACCCGTCCCCATTGGTCAGATTGCCGTCATCGCATTCTTCACCGGGGTCGGGGCTGCCATTGCCGCAAAGGTTTTCCACCGTGCAGCTGGGGCTGCAGGCGTCGCCACCTTCGGTGTTCCCATCGTCGCACTCCTCGCCCTCCTCCAGGTCCCCGTTGCCGCACACCGGGACACACGCGACCAGCAGGCGCAGGCGCGTGGCTTCGGCCGCGGCGACCGCGTCGCACGCGGTCGGGCACAGCTGGATGCGGTCCGCGGCATCCACGAAATAGTCCCCATCGGCGCAGGCGTTTTCGCTCGCCACGGGTGTGAGGGTCATGGGTTGCCCCGCGGAGGTTTCGTACACAAGCGCCGTTCGGCTGTAGTCGGGCTGCCCGGCACCGGCCACCGCCTCGGGCACCAACGTGCACGGCACCCGCGAACTGTCCACGACCGACTGGGCGATGGCGCGAAAGACCGCGTCGAAATTGCCGTTCTCACACACGGGGAAGCGCAGGCCCCCGCTTGCGATGCTCAGATCCTGGTAGTCATAGCCGATGTCGGCGGATCCCTCCCCGCAGTCCTGGTCGAGCACCGGTTCATCGGAGTACCACGGCTCGGTGGGTTCGGGCTTCGCTTGGACGGCGATGATCGAATGGAAGACCCAGTTCGGGTCGCTGGCCGTTCCGAAGTACGAGGGGTCCTTCCCATACATCCAGTCTACGAAGCCGGCCTCCGAGTGCTTGGAGCGGTCGTCCGTGATCATCAGGAACGTGCGCAGTGCCTCCGGCCGCAGCCAGGCGTGCCAGCCCGTGGGGGCGCTTGGCGACGGGATGGGGGTACCGGCAGCGTCGAAATAGACGTTCTGCTCAAAGGTGCCCGCCCAGGCTGGGGGCGACATGTCGAAGCTGGCAGCCGCCTTGGCGAGACCGTCCTCGCTGTCGATGCAAATGCTGTAGTGCTTGAACTGGTCGGTCTCGGCGGGAGCCGTGTTGGGGTCACAGCTGGTGGTGCCGCCGGCCAGGTCGCCCTGGATGCAGATGCCATTGTCGTCGCAGCGGGTGATGTCGTGATCGATGGCGCCGTGCCGAGAAAGCAGGTTCAAGCGCCAGTCGACGGCGGCTTCGTTCAGGATCGCGCCGAAGTCTTCGTTGATGCGGTCCTGAATCGCTTCGATCTCGCCATTCATGCTGGAGGAGTTGTCGACGATCACGATGATGTCGACCGGCCGTTTGGTCTCCGCCGTGCCCGCTTCCTCGGCCGCACAGCCGTTCGCTTCACCGGTGAGCGCATCGGTGCCCAGGGCCGCTTCGAGACCATCGTGGAAGCCGTCCCCATCGCTGTCGGCAACGCTCGGATCGGTGCCGGCCGCGAGCTCGTCGCCGTCGGTCAGGCCGTCCCCATCGCTGTCGGGGTCGTTTGGATCGGTACCGGCTGCCAGTTCGTCCGCGTCACTGACGCCGTCCCCATCGCTATCCGGTGCGACCGGGACCGGCCCCGCGTCTCCCGGCCCGCCGTCGTCGGGTCGGGTGTCTGCCGGGTCCAGGCCGCCATCGCGGACGTAGTACTGAGGCCCGGCATCGCGGTCGCTGGCCTCCGGTGGGCTGGGATTGTCGAAGCCCGTGGTACCACCGTCTCCCACATCCGCTTCCAGTGTGCGTGCCTTTGGACCGGGTTGGCCAAGGGAACCTGTACAGCCATAGAGGCCGAGCCACACGACCCACAACCACCGGGTCCTATCCAAAAGCGCCCTCCATTCCCCGCGTATCGATGGGTACTAGGATACACTGTGGCTACAATAGTTCAATAGAAAAGAGTCTAGCAGACGACTGAGGTTTGAGCGATAAGTATCTATAAACAAAGGATATATTTTCACGTCGTCGCATCAAATCGCTCAACCGGTTGGCGACCCGGTCACAGCTGGTGGCTCTGCCAGCTTGGCGCCCAACCGTCGACGAATACCCTCCGTGACTCGGATGGTCAGGACGTAGGCGAGCGGGATGAAGTAGAGGTTCAGCAAGGTGGACACGAGCATGCCGCCGCCCACCGTGGTGCCCAGCGAGCGACGGGCGGCGCTGCCAGCGCCCTCGGCGAAGACCAGCGGCAGCATGCTGAGGATGAACGCGAACGATGTCATCAGGATCGGGCGCAGGCGAATGGTCGCGGCCTCGACCGCAGCGTCGGCCGCCGACAGCTTGGGATTCTCGGAGCGCAGCTGCTGGGCAAACTCGACGATCAGGATCGCGTTCTTGCTCGCCAGCCCGATGAGCATCAGGAGGCCGACCTGACAGAAGGCATCGTTGTTGAAGCCGCGCAGGACCTGCAGGCCAAGGGCGCCTAGTACGCCCATGGGGACGGCGGACAGGATGACCACCGGGAGGCTAAAGCTCTCGTACTGGGCGCTCAATACCAGGAACGTGAACATCAAACCGAGCGCGAACAGCAGGACGCCCTGCTGGCCCGCCATGATCTCATCCAGGGTGAGGCCGGAGAACTGGTAGTCGATGCCCTCGGGAAGTGATTCGGCGAGCCCGCGCATGACCTTGATCGCCTCGCCTGAACTCTGGCCCGGCGCCGGGCGCGCATTGACGGTGGCGCTCCGAAACAGGTTGAAGTGGGGGATGTTTTGGGCGGCCGTGGTTTCCACCGGTCGCACCAGGTTGGACAGCGGCACCGCAGCACCGTTCTTCGCCTGGACGTAGAGCGCGCCGATGTCGTCCGGGGTGTCGCGGTATTCGGGGCCGGCCTGCACGTACACAGGGTAAGTGCGGTTGAGCATCTGGAAGTCGTTGACATAGCGTGACCCCAGCATCACCTGCAGGGTCGAGTACACGTTGTCGATCGGCACCTCGAGCATACGCGCTCGCTCTCGATCGACCTCGAGGAACAGCTGGGGGTCGGCCGCGCTGAAGCTGCTCATGGCCTTGCCGATGTCATCGCGCGCCTCGGCCGCGTCCATCACCTTGCGACCGGCTTCGGCGAGGGCCTGCAGGCCCAGGTTGGCCCTGTCAAGCAGCCGCATCTCCACACCGCCCACGAACCCGACGCCGCGGATCGGCGGAGGTTCGAACGCCACCACCAGTGCGTCGGGGATGGCGCTCAGTTTTTCCGACAGACGCTCCAGCACGGCTTTGGACGTGTGCTCTTCACCATGCCGCTGGTCGCGCGGCAGCATCCTGGTGAAAATCGTCGCCCGGTTCGAGGCGGTTCCGTCGAAGCTGAAGCCCACGACCGCGAACGTGACCTTGACGTCTTCTTCGGAGTGCAGCACCGCTTCGATACGCTTGACGATCTTGCCGGTGGTGCCCAGGGACGTGCCTGGAGGTGCGTTGATCCTCGTGATGAAGAAGCCCTGGTCTTCGGCGGGCACGAAGCCCTGGGGGATCTTCACCGCCAGCACAGCCGCCGCTGCGATCAGCAGGCAGAACAGGGTCAGCAGCGAGCCACGGCGGCGCAAGGTGGCGGTCGCGGTCCGCTGGTAGAAGGACGTGAACCATGCCAGGCCACGGTTGAACTGACCGAACAGGCCCCTATGGCTGGGCTCGCCGGTGCTCAGGAGCAGGGCGGCCAGGGCCGGGGCCAGGGTCAGGGCGACCAGGGAGGACAGCCCGATCGAGCACGCGATCGTTAGCGCGAACTGTCGGTAGAGCACGCCCGTGGTGCCGGGGAACATACTGGCGGGCACGAAGACGGCGATCAGGACCAGTGACGTCGCGATCACCGCGCTGAACACCTCGGCGGTTCCGCTCAGCGCCGCCATGAAGCGCCCTTGTTTGTGAAGCCGCGCGTGACGCTCGATGTTCTCGACGACCACGATCGCATCGTCGACCACCAGGCCGGTGGCCAGGGTCAACCCAAACAGGGTCAAGGTGTTGATCGAGAAGTCGAACACGCGTACGAACGTGAACGTGCCCAGGAGCGAGACCGGAATGGTGATCGCCGGGATCAGCGTCGTGCGCACCTGCTGCAAGAACAGATAGATCACGAGGATGACGAGCACGATCGTACCCGCCAGCGTCCAGACCACCTCATCGATCGATTCGGACACGTTCTCGGTCGGATTGAAGCCGATCTTGTAGGTGAGCCCGGGAGGGAACGCCTTTGCGAGCTCCTCCATGCGTTTCTTGACGCGGCGTTCGACGTCGAGCGCGTTGGCGTTGGGCAACTGGTACACCCCGATGCCTGCGGCGTCGTGCTCGTTGAAGCGCAAGAACATGCGGTAGTTCTCGGCGCCCAGCTCGACGCGCCCCACATCGCGGAAGCGCAAGAGACCGTGCTCATCGTCGCGGATGATGAGGTTTTCGAAGTCTTCTTCGCTGCTGAGCAGGCTGTTGGAACGCAGGGCGACCTGCAATGGCTGCTCGACGGGGGAGGGCGGGGAACCGAGCTGGCCCACCGCGGCCTGGACGTTCTGTTCGCGCAGGGCGTCCACGACGGCGTCGGCGCTGAGATTGTTGGCGACCAGACGCACCGGGTCGAGCCACAGCCGCATGGCGTACCTGCGCTCGCCGAAGATGCGCACCAGGCCCACGCCCTCGAGCCGGCGCAGCTCATCGCGGATATAGCGGTCGATGTAGTTGCTGATGAACAGGGAGTCGTAGCGTTCGTCCTCGCTGTAGACGCCCATGCCCATGATGATCGAGCTTGTGGACTGGCGCACGTCCACACCGATCTGTCGCACCTGCGCCGGCAGGCGGCCCATGGCGGTTGCGACCCGGTTTTGGACGTCCACCGTGGCGATGTCGATGTCGCGCTCGCGCTCGAACGTTACGGTGATGCGACTCATCCCGTCGCTGGTGCTGTTGGATGCGATGTAGCGCATCCCTTCGACCCCGTTGATGGCGTCCTCCAGGACGGAGGTGACCGTGCTCTCGACGGTCTCGGCGTCGGCACCCGTGAAGTAGCTGGTGACCCGTACCTGCGGGGACGACAGCGCGGGATACCAGGCCACGGGCAGCTGGGTGATCGAGATCGCGCCCGCGAGCGTGATGACGATCGAGATCACCGCCGCAAAGACCGGCCGCCGTATGAAGAACGCGTACACGTCAGTTGGCCTGTTCCTCGCCGGGCGTCGCGTTGTCGGTGCCGCTGGGCAGGCTGGCGGCGGGCTCGCCGGGCGACGACTGAGGCGTTCGAGCGGGATCCGCGGGAGCCTCGCTCAACGCCGGGTTGCCTGCCCGTTTGTCATCGCCGTGTGCGTGGGCGGTCCCATGCTCCGTGTGCCCCTCGTCCAGTGTGATCTCGGCGCCATCGTTGAGGCGTTGGATCCCGGCGACCACGACCCGTTGTCCGGGGGTCAGGCCCGTCTCGACTAGATAGCGGCCGCCGTGCAGCGGACCCAGGGTGATGGCAACTTGGGTTACGGTGTTCGGCGCTTCACCGTCGAGCACAAATGCGAACGGCTGCGTGTTGACGCGCAGGATCGCCGCCGGCGGGAGCGTCGGACCCCGGGCTCGCTCCCACACCACCCGGGCGCGCACGTACTGACCGGGTACGACGGGGCTGTCGCCGGCCAGGGGCGCCTTGACCAGTACGGTCTGGGTACGTTCGTCCACCTGCGGGGCCACGAACGACAGCTGCCCCTCTCCCAGGACCCCACCCTGCTCATCGATGATCTGCAGGGTCAGGCCCGTGCGTAGGTGCGTGCGTTTGTCGACCGGCACCTGTACGTAGACCTCGCGCAGGGAGTTGCCTTCGAGCGAGGTCAGCAAGGTGCTGGGCACCACCAGGTCACCGACGCGCACGGGCACGTCGCCAAGGCGCCCGGCGATCGGGGCCTCCACATTGTAGAAGGAAAGCTCCGCCTGGCCCTCACGAACCGAGGAGCGCGACTCGTCCACCGCTGCCTGGAGGCTGGCGATCTCGGCTCGCTGGGCCTTCAGTTGC
Organism: Myxococcales bacterium; assembly: GCA_028817905.1. GTDB lineage: Bacteria > Myxococcota_A > Polyangia > Polyangiales > JAFGIB01 > JAPPOR01. The sequence continues at coordinate 568 of JAPPOR010000779.1, read as the reverse complement.
GCGGTCAGGGCGCTCACTTCTGCGACGGCTCGCTCCAGCTCCGTGGTGGCCCGCTCGTACTCCTCGCGGGAAGCGTTGTCGGCGGCAAACAGGGCGCGCACCCGCCGTCGCTGCGCGCGTGCGAACGCGACCCGCGAGGTGGCCGCTTCGCGCGAAGCCGACAGGGCGGTCAGGTCGGCCCGGGCGCGCTCCAGGTCCGAGACCGCCGAGGCCTTCGCCGCCCGGGCACGACTGAGCATGGCCTGCTGGCGGCCCTGGTCGATCCGCATCAGGATCTGACGCGCCTGGACCTGCTGCCCCGCCTCGACCGCGATGCTCGTGATGCGTCCGGTAACCTGGGCGCGGATATCGGTGGCATCGCGCGAACGGACGGTGCCGATGTACTCGCTCCACAGCGGCACCTCGCGGACCTGCACGGTCTCGACGCGCACCGGTGCGGGCGGCGGCGTGGACTCTTCTTGCGGCGGTTTGCAGGACGCCAGGAGGGCGAGCCAGGCGAGCACAGGCATCATCACTCGGAACTCAGGGAGTGGCAGGGGATGGATCTGGTCCGCCAGGCCTACGCTCG
>JAPPOR010000666.1 GCA_028817905.1 Myxococcales bacterium | reverse complement strand
TCTCGGACTGAAGGTCGTCCCTCTGTTCGACGTGGCAGCCTAAGTTTCAGGTCAGCTAGCTCGGCTGCGCGGGTCGCGCAGGTGGCGCAGCGCAACGACAAGCCCCATCACCTGAACGACGATCGTGCAAGCAAAGACGTGGGCGTAGGAAAACGCCTCCGCCAACACGCCACCGAGCAGTGGGGCGACGATCGAAACGCTTTGTTCAGCACTCTGCGCCAAGGCGATGCGCATGGGGCGGTCCTTCATTTCCCCGAACTCGAGCACCAGGTTCACCACGCCCATCTGGAAGCCCCCGACGCCACTCCCCAGCCCAATAAACGCGAGGGCAATGATGCTGAAGCTGGACGCAAACAGCACGCCCAAGGTCGCCACGATCCAAATGCTCAAGGCGCCCGCGAGCACAGTCCGGAAACCACGCCGGTCGGCGACCAGACCCCACAGCAGGTTGCTGCACGTCTGCGACAGCATGAAAGCACCCGTCAGCCAGCCGATGTCGGCGCCACTCAGGTCGAGCTGCGCATCGCTGTACAGGACATAGTACGGCATCGCCATCCTGCCGCTGACCCCCAGCCCACGCACCAGCATGTACACGCGGAAGTTTCCATCAGCGCGTAGCAGGGCCGGCAACTCCCGCAGGCGAGCCCCGAGCCCGCGTTCTGGCATCACCTCCACGGACGCCGGTTCGCGCATCATGATGAGCGACGAGAGGCCCAGAGCGGTCAGTCCAAAGGCGACCAGAAACACGCTCGCGTAGCCGTTGCCCAAGCTATTGTGGTTGACCAAGTAGCCCCCCACCACGCCGACAAAGGAGGCGGTCAGCCCAGCAAGCGCGTCGCGCATCCCAACCAGGCGCCCCCGGCGCGCGACGGGGATGATCTTGGAGACGAGAAACGAGAACGTGACGGACTGCATCCCCGTGAAGAAACCGAACAACCCCATCAGGACACAGATCGCCACCACGTTGGCCGACTTCCCCAGGTAGAATCCCGCGAGGGCCAGACCTAGAAGCTGCAATCGCATCATCGCGCCGGCAGCGAACACCACCGGCAAGACCTTGCGGCGCCGTTCGATCAGCGTCGCTCCAATCACGGGCGTCATCAGCATGCCAAACGCCTGGCAGGCTCGCGCGAGGCCCACCAGGGAGTTGTTCTGAGTCAGCTGATAGACATAGGTGGGCAGGAACGTCGGGGCCTGTATGATTCGAAAGCCGGTCTGGCCGAGCAACCCATGCACCAGGTGCGCCGCATAGTTGCGCGGCAAGTTCCGCTCAACCTCGGCATCAAACCGGGCAAGGGCCCCGCCCTCCTCGCTCAATGGCTCCGGCCGGCCAGCATGGGCCTCCGGAGCCGACGCGCTTACATCTTTCGCGTGGCTCTCCGTGATGGGTCAGGGTACTAGCCGGCCTTTCGCCCAGGCGCAAGCGCCTTTCGACGCGGCTGCCAAATCGACAGATGGGTCGCGACCAACGGAGCCGGTCGCTCCTTGGTGAACGCCACTTGCACTGTCGACCTCGTCAGACAGAAGGGCCTGGGGGCCCAGGCGCACCGGTTCACCTGCATCCCTCGGCCCTGACCTCAACCCGTTTCGTGGGCGCAGCCGGTCGCCGAGCCCTTCCGCCGAACACGGACTGGGCGCGAGGGCAGCGCCCTTGCTAACCTTTCAAACCACCGTCCGCGCATGGGACATTCGAGTCCGGGAACAGAGCTCCAGGCGCCTTTGGGCGGGGAAGCCGGTCGGCCTTGCACCGAGCTCTACCCTTTATCGCGTAGCCGTCGTGTTGTGTACTAGCGCGGATAGGGCGGTTGAACGGTCGTCCCTACTCGCTGTTCCACCCCTCACCCGAGGACACGCGGAGCACAGGTCTATGGGAATCAAGGATTTTCCGGTCGAATCACCAGCAACCCTTGAGGCGGCGCATGCGGAGATCGCCGAGCTGCGCTCCAGGTTGGAGCAGTTTGAACGCGTCGAACAGGAGCGAGCCGAGCGCTACCGCTCGTTCATCGCCCAAACGACGGATGCGGTTTGGTGCTTTGAGTACGACGAGCCCATTCCCACTACGCTGCCCATCGAAGAACAGGTCCAAATGATGGTGAACGCGACCCTCGTGGAGTGCAACGACGTCTGTGCCAAAGCATACGGGTACGAGAATGCCAGCCAGGCGGAGGGAACGCGCTTCGAGGACCTTGTCACGTTGGAAGAAGAGAGCTTTCTCGAAGGCCTACGGGACTACGTACGCAATGACTATCGAGGCAAGGAGGTGGTCAACGTGCAGGAGCTTCCCGACGGTAGCCGCCGCTATCTGAGGAACAACGCCCAGGGTATCGTCGAAGAGGGCCGACTTGTGAGAGTGTGGGGCACATTTCGAGATGTCACGGACACAGTACTGGCTGAACAGACCGTTCGCCGCACGGCCCAACAGCTTGCCGATGCGCAAAGCGTCGCGAGCGTCGGAAGCTGGATTTGGGAGCCAGCGACCGGTGAGGTGGAGTGGAGCGTCGAGCTTCACAACATTTTCGGGGTCGACCGCGAGCGTCCACCCACGGTCGAGCTGTTCGACAGCCTGGTTCATCCGGAAGACCTGGAGCGCATTCAGGAGATTCGCCGGGCGCACATGGAGCATGAGGCACCGCCCCCGCTCTTCCTGCAACACCGGATCATCAGGCCGGACGGTCAGGTTCGCGTCATTTCAACCCGCTCGCGACAGCTGGATTCGGGCACGATGATCGGCACCGTCCAAGACGTGACCAGTGGGGTTGCAGAGCTGAACCACGTGAAGTCCTCCCTCGAAGAGAAGGAGACGCTGCTGCGCGAGATTCACCACCGCATCAAGAACAACATGGAGCTGGTATCGAGCCTGCTGTACCTGCAGTCCCGAAGTACCGAGAAGAACCCGCAGGCTGTCCTACAGGATGCTCGCGATCGTATCCTGGCGATTGCTCAGGTCCATGCCTTCCTATATCGTTCCGAAGGTCTTTCGCATATATGCGCGCGCAAGCACCTCGGAGAGCTCATCGATTCGCTGCGCAACACCCATCGGGAAGCAGCCGAACGCATAGCGTTCGAGGTTGAGATCGATGAGATTCAATTGGACGCGTCGCAAGCGGTGCTGCTTGGACTACTCGTCAACGAACTCACCAACAACGCGCTCAAACACGGGTTTCCACGCGGAGTCTCCGGTTCCTTGTCCATCTCGTGCCGGCGCCAAGGGAACCGAGCCCATCTGACCGTGCGGGATTCGGGAGCTGGTTGCCCCGGGTTCGTTCTGCGGGAATGCGACTCCATTGGCATGAGGCTCGTTTCCGCGCTCGTTGCGCAGCTCGGCGGAAGAATCGACATAGCGAGCGAAGTCGGGTTTCGTGTCGAGGTCGACTTTCCACACTGGGGCGAACCGTGAGCAACGCCGCGGACGAGAGCAGACCACCAACCGTGCTGGTTGTGGAGGACGAACTGATCGTTGCGATGGCGCTGGAAGACCGACTGCGAGATCTGGGCTGGCAGGTCGTGGGTACGGTTGCGACGGGTGAGGCCGCAGTTGAGGTCGCGGCATCCGAGAAGCCAGATCTGGTGTTGATGGACGTACGCCTGGCAGGCCCGATGGGAGGGGCCGAGGCCGCGCTCAGAATCGTGACCGAGCTCGGCATCCGAAGCATCTTCATGACGGCCTATTCCGACCCGGCCAACGCAGCGCGTTGCGCGGAGGCGAAGCCGTTGGGATACATCGCCAAGCCCCATGACGACCGCGTTCTCGTGGCTGAACTTGAGTCGGCCTTGCGGCACGTCCGGTCAGCAGGCGACGATCGATGCTAGCTGGAGGTCGCCGCCTACGAAGCCGTAGACAGGTCGCGAACGCCAGGACCGCCCCCAGCCAGCCACGCCCTGAGGGCACGCCGCACACGCTGCAACCACCAGTATCGGCGGCGCCCCCACCCGCAGAACCTGAGGGTGCGGAAGGGGTCTCTCCCTCGGGCGCAACCTGCGAATCGCTGGAACCAGACTCCATAGCGATCGGCCCCATGGTCATGGAATTCATCTCGGATGGGTCCGTCGCGGCGATCGGCGCCCCTGTACCCGCCCCTCCGACCTGCATAGACTCACCCGTCATCGTCTGCTGGTCCTCCCCTGGTCCCTCCTCGCCGCTGACGGCCCCCTCGGGGCAACACACGGACCGCCCAGGCATGCAGGGCGCCTCGCGAGAGAAGAAGGTGAGATCCAACGCGTTGTGGACGGCCATGCGCAGCCCTTCGGGCGAGACCACCTCCACGCGAACACCCATGACCGCGTCTAGCCCCGGGTTGTCAAGACACAGGTCGAACATGTTGCCTTCGACGTCGAGGGGCTCTTGCCAAGGCTCGTACTCACCAGGCATCGCACCGGTTTCGCGCAGCGAGATCTCCAGAGCGGTACCGGCCGGGGCATCCACGCAGCCGCTGACGTGTCGACCCTGCCCAGCGAACACGGTGCCCCCCACGTTATCAAGGGTCACCACGGGCGGGTCCTCGTCGCCGTCCTTGACCTTGATGAAACCGCGCCGCACCTCCCATCCATTGTACGGCGGACTGAAGATGTAGGAGACGATTTGATACGCCCCCGGTGGTACGTCGCTCAGGTCCCAGTCCACTCCCTTGGAGGCCTGGCGCATGGTGATCGGTACACGGTGCGTGCCGGCCACAAGCGGCCGCAGAATCGATGGGACCTCGGGATGAAAGCCCAGGATCTCCTCCGGCGCCACCTGGTCCGCGGTGAACTCGGTCATGTCCTCGGGCGTGACCGCCGCAGCCGAGCGTTCGATGTCTTCCTGGGACAACCACAGGGGCATCGGCACGCGCTCGCCCTCGCGATCCCCGAAGGGCACGACCACGTGCCTGTCCCCGTCGAGAAACACCCTGCCCGCAACCGCGAAGAACTGATGGCTCTTGCCGTCCTCCATCCGAATGTCGTCGACGCCAAAGGCGGTGTCCTCAACAGGCACCAGGTACTCCATATGCCACTCAGGCAGCTCCCGCTTGTCGATGACAAGGATGCATTCCTCGTCGATGAACACCGGGGGCTCGGCCGGCGATGGGTGGGCCACCACCGCGGCCGGGAACAGGAGCCCGAGCGCATACCCAAACGAGGCTCCCATGCTCGCGCGGGTGGGGTGTGTAGCGACCCGGGAACGCATGCTGACCGGTCCGTCCTACCTACTGGGTGCCTCGCATCACCTCGCCCGGCGATTGCCCCGGCCCGGAGGGTGTGCTGGCCGTCATGCCCGGGTCCAGCTCGGAGGGGGCACGAGGGTCATTCCAGCGCAGCACCTGAAAGCCGTTCATGCCGTTCAGGAGGAGCGTACCGCTGGGAAAGTACGGATAGACGGACCAGGCGCCCCGCATCTCTCGACCATCCGAGCTGGGATAGCTGTCGAAGTAGGCCACCTCCGTCAAGCTCCCGTCTGCCACTCCCGCCAAGTCCAAGATGCGCAACCCGGTGGTGTAGTTGGCTTGAAAGACCGCGCCATTGTGCGTGTAGAGGTTGTGATCCGTCGAAGCCGTTTCCGCCGTATGGACCCCAATATACGTTGGATTGTCCAGGTCCGACACGTCGAACAGGAACGTCTTGGTGTTGGTTCGCGCGCGTCCCTCGTCCAGCTCATCGCCCAGGAGGAAGTGCTTATGGTCCTCGGTCAGCCAGCCCTGGTGACTGTAGAAGCCGTTGGTGTAGCGCATGCGTGAAAGCTGCACCGGGGAGGCCTTGTCCGTCATGTCGACGATGCTGAAGCTGTCACCACCGTTCAAGGTGAGGCACAACTCTTTACCGGCGTGCTCCGTGTCCGGACCGTCGTAGATTACGCACTGCGCGTCATGCATGCCAGCGCGCTCGGAGTAGCACCCCGCAAAGCTGGGAGCGCTCGGATCGCTCATATCGACGATGTGAAGCCCACGCCCGCAGGACGACGTCGAAACGATATACACGTGGCTGCTGCCTTCGCCCTGCACAACAGCAAGGTTGTGGGAGTTGCTGACCGGGTAGCTTGAGGAGCCACGGTAGATCGCAGTCGCCGTAAGAGTGCTGGGCACGTCCGCGGAAAGCACCTGATTGAGATCAAACACATGCATGCCGTGCTCGCGCACCTCCGCCACCATCAGCGCGTAGTGCCCGAACACCTTGACGTCACGGGTCAGATTGCCGCGCGAACCGGAGTCGAGCTTGCCCAGCACTTTGGAGCAGACAGGCGATGTGACATCGACGAAGGCCATCCCGTTGTCGACGCCAACGATCGCGATCTCACGACCGCTCTCCGGGTCCACATATCCCCAGACATCGTTGCCGCTCCTCGCACTCAAGTCTCCGGGGGAGAGGGAATACAACAGGTCCACATCTTGGCACTCGTAGGGGCCGGCCTGGCCGCCCTCGCACGGAATCGCCACATTGCCGCACGAGCACGCATCGCCCGGGCCCTCCGGGGTTGATGCAGCCTGGTCGGGGTTGCGAACGTCAGGGCAGTTGTCGCAGGCATCGCCCACCCCGTCGCCATCACCGTCTAGCTGTTCGGCGTCCGCCGCCTCCGGGCATCCGTCGCACGCGTCACCCACACCATCCCCATCCGTGTCCAGCTGACCGGGGTTGGCAACCTCAGGACAGCTGTCGCAGGCATCGCCCATCCCGTCCCCATCCGTGTCCATTTGACCGGGATCGGCAACCGCAGCACAGATGTCGCAAGCGTCCCCCACGCCATCCCCGTCACCGTCCAGCTGACCCGCATTCGCAGCCGCGGGGCAGTTGTCGCAAGCGTCCCCCACGCCGTCGCCATCACCGTCCAACTGACCCGGATTGGCAACCTGGGGGCAGTTGTCACAGGCGGCGGCGACACCGTCCCCGTCGCTGTCCGAGGGAGCGCCGCCGGCGGCGGCCTGACACGCCCCAGGACTGCTCCCCGCAAAGTCCGGACCGGTCAGGCCCGACGCCCGCGCCCCAGTACCCGCTAGCGGTGCCGCCGCGCCGGGCACACCCGCTGCTGCGGGCGGCAACGCAACCTGCGACCCGGGGACCGGCCCGGCGGCCGCCGCCCCGCCGGGACCTCCGACCGTGCCACTCTGACAACCAACACCCGCACCGAGGGCAATCCCCGCACCCAGACCCCAGGCCAGCGTCGCCCAGGGCGTTCGCCCCACCTGGCCACCGCGTTTTGCACCCATGTCCAACCGCTCCTCTCAACCGCCGCCCAAACAAGTCAGCAGCCAACCATCAGCCGGTCCGCCCGCACCCGACGCGAGCTGTCTCACGCAAGGCCGATTCTCCGCGCCCGCAAACGCGCCGAACAGGCCTCTACACAGCCTAGTGGGCCGAGCATGTGAGATAACGGTCAGCATCACGCCAACCAGGCAAAAAACACACACTGAAAAAATCCAGCACGAATACTACTGTTGTGCTGTAGGGGATCGCTAGTGTCCGTTCGATTCGAATCCGTGACCTGCGAGTTCGTCTGCAGGCGAAGCGTCGCTGGGGATTACTCCACGAGGTGGCAGGCGATCCGCCTGCCGTCTGCGCGTGCGCGCAGCGCCGGAGCCTCGGTGCGACATCGCTCTTGTGCGTCGGGACAACGCGTGTGGAAGGTGCAGCCCGGCGGGGGGCGAATGGGGCTTGGGACGTCGCCAACGAGGGGCAAGCGCCGCCGCGTTCGCTCGACGGCAGGGTCCGGGATCGGCACGGCCGAGATCAAGGCGCGCGTGTACGGATGTTGGGGCTTGTGGCAGATCATACGGGCCTGTCCCTCCTCCACAACGCGACCCAGGTACATCACGGCAATTCGATCGCTCAAATGCTGAACAGCCGCCAGGTCGTGGGCGATGAACAGGTAGCTCAACCCCAAGTCCGCCTGAAGCTTGCCGAGCAAGTTGAGGATCTGTGCCTGGATCGACACGTCCAGCGCGCTGATGGGCTCGTCGCAAACGATCAGATCGGGCTCGAGCGCCAACGCGCGAGCGATCCCGATCCGCTGACGCTGGCCGCCCGAAAACTCGTGCGGATAGCGGCGGACATAGCGTGGATCCATCCCCACGCGCTCCATCAACGCCTGCACGCGTGCCCTGAGCGCCCTACCCTGAGCCCGCCGAAAGGTCACCAGCGGTTCACCGATCAGCCCTTCGACGGTCATACGGGGATTCAAGCTCGCGTACGGATCTTGAAAGATCATCTGCATGCGCTGTCGTAGTTCGCGCAGCTCCGGGCCCCACCGGTCGCTCCCAAAGCGTCTTCGCCACAAACCGGTGAGTTCACGGCCATCGAAGGTCACGGACCCGGTCGTCGGGCGAAGCAACTGCAGTGCCGCCCTGCCGGCGGTGGTCTTGCCGCAACCGCTCTCACCAACCAGCCCGAGCGTTCGACCTCGGGGCACATCGAGATCGACCCCATCCACCGCGCGCACGAACTCGCGTGGCCCACCGAGCCTACCGCGCACGGGAAAGTGCACCCGGAGGTCGCGGACGCTCAGCAACGCGTCCGCGACCTCCGGCGCGGTGTGCGCCGAGGAGCCGCGCTCGGTGCGGGGAGCGTTCGTCATGGCTCGCCCTCGCTCAGCGGGTGGTGACAGTGGACATAGTGTCCCGCATCGCCATCCCGATCGGGATAGACCTGGCCGCATCGTTCGCTCGCGCGACCACAGCGAGGCGAGAAGAAGCACCCCGCAGGCAGCGCCGCTGGATTGGGCGGCAAGCCCTTGATCGCCTCGATCGCGCGGCCTGGCTCGGAGTCGATCCTTGGCACGCTGCGCAGCAGCCCTCCGGTGTAGGGGTGCCGGGGAGCCGCAAACAGCGTGTCGGTGTCCGCCTGCTCGACAATCCGCCCCGCATACATGACCGCCACCCTGTGGGCCATACCGGCCACCACCCCCAGGTCGTGGGTGATCAGAATGACGCTGGTTCCCAGACGCGCTTGAAGATCGCGGATAAGGTCGAGCACCTGCGCCTGAATCGTCACGTCCAGGGCCGTGGTCGGTTCATCGGCGATCAGAAGCTCGGGCTCGCACAACAGGGCCATCGCGATCATCACCCGCTGCCGCATCCCGCCAGACAGCTCATGGGGATAGGCGTCCACGCGACGTTCAGCCTCGGGCATCCCGACTTGGACAAGCATGTCGATGGCGCCCGTTCTCGCCTTCCTTCGGTCGAGGTTGCGATGGCGCTCAAGCAGCTCCGTCAGCTGCCGCTCGACCTTGAGGTATGGGTTGAGCGAGGTCATCGGGTCCTGGAAGATCATCGCGATCCGGTTGCCACGGATGTCTCGAAGCTTTCGCTCGCTGAGCCCAAGCACCTGCTGGCCATCGAAGTGAATACGACCGCGCGGATAGAACCCAGGCGGGCGTGGAACCAAGCCGACGATCGCCTGGTTTGCGACCGACTTCCCGGAACCGCTCTCGCCGACAATACCGAGAACCTCGCCCCTCTGAACCTCGAACGACACACCGTCCACGGCTTTGACGACACCCTCGTCGGTCTCGAAGTGCACCGCCAAGTCGTCCACGCGGAGCAGCGGCTCGCCCGCGCCGCCCGTATTGGCATGGGCGCTCATCCCCGCCCCCGCATCTGCGGATCGAGCGCGTCCCGCACACCATCACCCACGAAGTTCAGGCTGAAGAGAAGCACGGCCATGGCGGTCGCCGGGAACACCAGCTCCCACCAGAATACCGTCATGTGCTGCGCTCCGTCGTTGATGAGGGCACCGAGACTCGGACGCGGCGCCTGTACGCCAAGGCCGAGAAACGACAGAAACGCCTCCTGGAGGATCATCGACGGAACTGTCAGCGTGAAATAGACGATGATCGGGCCGAGCGTGTTGGGGATTAGGTGGCGCACGATCGTGGTTGGGCCCGAGACCCCCATGCTCCTGGCCGCCTGCACAAACTCGCGCTCTTTCAAGCTGAGGATTTGCCCGCGGACGATGCGCGCGGTCATCAGCCACCCGACCATCCCCAGCCCAACGAATAGCGAGACCAGGTTCGTGGCCTGAAAGATGGCGATCAAGATGATCACCAGGAACATGTAGGGTAGAGCATAGATGACGTCCACGATCCGCATCATCAGGTTGTCCACCCGCCCCCCGAGATAGCCGGACACCGCCCCATACAACGTTCCCACTGTCGCGGCCACCGTGGCGGCGAGCAGGCCGACCGTGAGACTGATCTGGCCGCCATACAGAACGCGAGTCAAAAGGTCCCGCCCGAAGAAGTCGGTTCCAAACCAGTGTTCCGCATTGGGCGGACGCGCACCGTACGCCAGGTCCTGCGTCTCGTAGCCATACCCCCACACGGCCCGGACCGCGATCGGACCGAGAAAGCACAGAAACACGAGTAATAGGGTATTGGCGGCACCGATCATCGCCATCCGATTTCGCTTGAGCCGTGCCCACGCGTCCTGCCACAGGGACACACCACGGACTAGTTCGGCTCCCTGCCCCGCAACCGGCGGACCGTCCTGTTCGCCTGCGGTCATGTGTAGCGAACCCTCGGGTCCAGAAACCCGTACAAGACATCCACGATCAGGTTCATGACCAACAGAAACGCCGAGTAAACCACGACGATGCCCATCACCAGGAAGTAGTCGCGGTTGAAGGCTGCGTCGACGAAGTAGGGCCCGATACCCGGGACCGCGAAGATCTTCTCCACCACTACACTGCCGACCAGAATGTTTGCGATCGCGGGGCCCAGGAACGTCACGACCGGCAACAGCCCTCCGCGAAGCATGTGGCGCCAAATGATCAGCTGCTCGGAAAGGCCCTTGGCCCGGGCCGTTCGTACGAAGTCAGCGCGCACCACCTCGAGCATCCCGCCGCGCGTCAAACGTGCGACATAGGCGGCGTAGACCGTCCCCAACGTCACCGCGGGCAGCACGACATGCCGGGCGGCACCCCAGCCGGCAGGGGGCAACACATAAAGCGTCAGTCCGAATACCAGTGCAAGCAGCGGCCCGAGAACGAAGGTCGGCAAGCTGATGCCCACCATGGCCAGACTCATCGCGCCATAGTCGAACACGGTGTTCTGGCGCATGGCGCCGATGATCCCTGCGCTGACCCCGAACAAGAGTGCCCACAACAGGGCGAAGCTCCCGATCAACAGCGTGGGCGGAAAGCCGGCCGCGATGATCTCGTTGACCGTGCGTTGCGGATACTTGGTGGAAAGACCGAGATTCCCGCTCGCCAAGTTGGCCAGGTAGTTGAAGAGCTGTTCCTGGAATGGGCGATCAAAGCCGTAGTGGGCCTGCAGCTCCTCCACCACCTCCTTGGGGACGCCGCGCTCGGTGGTGAACGGTGAACCGGGAGCCAGCCGGATCACAAAGAACGAAAGGGTCACGATCACCAGCAGGGTCGGGATCAGGCCGAGTACTCGGCCGACGATGAAGCGCGTCACGGCCGGCTCTCCCCAAGAGAACTGCGTCCCGCATCCGGACCACGTGTGGCGCCCCCGTCGGGACCGGAAGCGGAGGGCGATCCGCTGCCCGCAGGCAAGATGGGCTTGGGAGCCCGGGGCAACTCAGGTGATCCGCTGCCCCCAGGCAAGATGGGCTTGGGAACCCGGGGCAACCCATCAGGCAGGGGCTCCGGGGTGCCATCGTAGTACCGTTCGTCGATCCACATGTACTTGAAGTACGTTCGGGTCTGGTAGTTCAGGTACGCCCCGCGCAGGTACGGTTTGATCAGCTCGGAGCGGGTGTATACGTACATCGGGATCACAGGATTGTGCTGCATTGCGAATGCCTCCGCCTCGCGAAGCAGCTCGAGTCTGTGCGCGCGATCCAGGGTCCCGTTGGCGCGGTCCAACATCCCGTCGAACGTCGGGCTTCGCCAGTTGGAATGGTTGTTGCCGCTGGTAGAGCGCAGGATCTCGAGGAACGTGTTGGCATCCGCGTAGTCCCCGATCCATCCGAGCCGGGCGAGCTGAAACTCGTGCGCCTCGAGCTGCTTCAGGTAGACTTTCCACTCCTGGTTCTCGATCCCGACCTCGATCCCGAGGTGCTCCTTCCACATCTGCTGGACCGCCTCCGCGATCTGCTTGTGGGCTTCGGCGGTGTTGTATCGATACGTGATGGGCGGCAACGGGTTTCCCGGACCGTACCCCGCCTTGGTGAGCGCCGCCCGTGCCGCCTCGGGGTCGAACAGCTTTCGCCCAAGGCTTCGATATCCCCCGACGCCACCGGGGACCATATCGCGGGTCGGGATCTGCCCGCCGCGGGCAACGTATTTCACGAGGCTCTCCCGATCGATCGAAAGCGAAAGGGCCTCGCGCACCAGGGGGTTGTCGAGCGGCGGCGCACCCGTGTTCACCCACAGGAAATAGGTGGCCAGGTAGTTCGCGCGGCGGAAGTCCTGGAACCCCTCCAGATGGTCCATGAACTCCGACGGCAAGGCAGCTTCTCCAATGTGGTCCAGCTCGCCTGCCTTGTAGAGATTCAGCACGGTGTTGTAGCTCTCCACCATGGGCAACCGGACCTTGCGAATGCGCACGTGCTCGGCGTCCCAGTAACGCGGGTTCTTCTCGAGCACGATGTACTGCCGAAACGCCCATTCGGACAGCCGGTAGGGGCCGTTGCTGACGATGTGCTCGGGTCGCGTCCACAGCGGCTGCGGAATGCCCTCCGCCTCCAGACGCTTGAACAGATGCCGAGGCAGGGGCATGGTGGAGTAGAAGCTGACGATGCTGAGGAAGTAAGGCAGAGGATCGGTGAGCGTCACTTCGAGGATGTGATCGGACAGCGCCTTGACCCCCACCACCGACACGTCGGTCATCGACACGCGGACGGGCCGGCCCGCGAGCGCGCGCCCCTTTAGCCGCGTGATCACGCCCCGAGTGTGCTCCACCCCGGTTTGACCCTCCGGCGCCTGGAGGTGCACGAAGGCTGAGCGTTGTTCGGGGGCCATCACGACCTTCTCGATGTCCGACTGTCCACCCACGAAAGCACGCACCTGCGCCTCGGTCACCTGGGCGGTCAGCCCGCTGATCCGCAACGCCCTCCGATGGGCCTCCTCGCCATAGCGTACTGGATACAGGAACGTCGCATAACGTGAGGCCGTCTTGGGGTTGAGCAGGCGCTTCCAGGCGAACTCGAAGTCATGGGCGGTCACCGGCACCCCATCCGACCACTGGCTGTCTCGCAAATGGAAGCGGTATCGGCGCCCACCGTCGAAGACCTCCCAGCCATGGGCCACCCCGGGTACGGGTTCGAGCGTCTTGGGATTGGCCTGGAGAAGCCCCTCGAACACGTTGGTGATGACGGTCCCCGATGCGCTGTCGCTCGCTTTGCTCGGGTCGAGCCACTCTGGCTCGCTCACCAGGCAGTACCAAACCTCGTCGGCCCCGTGCTTGGGTCGAGTGGTACCGTAGAAGCGCGGATCGGCCCGTTCGCATGCGAAGCCGAAGAAGACCTCTACGCAGGCGAGAAGCATCCCGCAACACCGTGAGGCCGCACGCACCGAGCCACCGCGAATTCGAAGGCCCGACCGGGTGCCGCAAGATCGATGAGGCATCCGGTCTAGACCTTCAAGCGCGGGTCGATGGCATCGCGCAGCCCCTCGCCCGCCATGTTGTACACGGTAACTGTCACGAAGATCGCGGCACCCGGGAACACCGCGAGCCACCAGGCGTCGGCGTGCTTTCGGCCGTCGCTCAGCAAACCGCCCCAGGACGCCATATCCGGTGAGATGCCGAAGCCGAGAAACGAGAGCGCGCTCTCGATCAGGATCGCCGCCGCCATCGCAAAGGTGGCCGAGACGAGCACAGGGCTGATCGAGTTGGGCAAGATGTGGCGCGCAACGATTCGCAGATGGGAGTAGCCGAGCGCGCGGGCAGCTTCCACGTACTCCATGGTCTTCACCTTGAGGATCTCGCCCCGTGTCAGACGCGCCACCCCGGTCCATCCTACCAGCCCGATCACGAGCATCATACCGACCACGGAGGCCCAGCCGGACAGCATCACAACCGACAGAATGGTCACGAGCAGCAGAATGGTCGGCAGCGCATGCACCACCTCGACCAACCGCATGAGCAAGAGATCGAATGCCCCCCCAAAATAGGCGGCGACGCTGCCCAGCACGACCCCTATGAGAACCACAACCACGACCGACAGCACCCCCACGGCCAGACTCACACGGGTCCCGTGAACAACACGCGAAAGCACATCTCTGCCCTCGCTGTCCGTTCCGAGCACGTGTCCAGGACCCGGTGGCGACAGGACAGACGAGAGGTCGTGGCTGTTGTAACCCCAAGGAACCGGCGGCATCACCGCCCAGTCGTTCTCGCCCATCTCTTCGAGCAGCAGCGTGTTGTCCCAGCGGCGCAGCTCCGGCGGGCGCAAAAGGTTGGGGAACACATAGGTCTCACCCTCCAGTGAAAGTAGGATCGGTAGGTCCGATGCGACGAAGTCGGCCAAGAGGCCCACCGCAAACAACAGCGCGATCACAGCGCAGGCGGCGCGATTGAGTCGGCGCTTCCAGAACTGCCGGCGAACGATCGCCCAGTAGCTCTCGCTGCGATTGCGCGCCACTGGCTGGGGGAACAGATGCGCGTTCATGCCGCCTCCGAGCCATCGAGGCGAATCCTGGGATCCACCATGGCGTATAGCAAGTCAGAGACAAGGATGCCTACCATGGTGACCACCGACGTAAACGCCACGATCGTGATCACGAGCGGGTAGTCGGGCAGGCGGATGGCCTCGAGGGCCACGAACCCCATCCCGCGGATCCCGAAAATCGACTCCACGATCACCGAGCCACTGATCAGCTGCGGCAACGTCAGGCCAAACATTGTGATGATCGGTATCAGGCTATTGCGCAGCGCATGACCAAAGATCACCGAGCGCTCCGACAACCCCTTGGCGCGGGCCGTGCGGATGAAGTCTTGGCGCAGAGTTTCCAACATGCCGGCACGCATGTACCGAGACAGGGCCGCGAAGGCGTTGTACGTCAGGGTCACCACTGGCAGCACCAGGTGCCACGCGACGTCGAGGATCTTCTCCCCGGTGCTCATCTGGTCGAAACCCGAAAAGGCGTGCCAGCCCTGCAGGGGAAAACAGCCTGGCTCCCCTTGAAAGCCGCAGCTGACGTACTGGCCACTGGCCAAGAACACGATGAACATCGTACCCACCCAGAAGCTGGGCAGCGAGTACAGCACGAACAGGGCCACCGTCAGCGCCTGATCCGAGAGGCTGTGTTGCTTCACAGCCGAAAACACACCGAGCGGTACCGCAATGAGATAGGCGAGGGCCATCGACAGAAACGACAGCAGGAGGGTAATCGGCAGCGCCTCCGCAAGCACCTCGGCGATGGGGCGCCCGTCCTGCCAGCGATTGCCCAGGTCGAAGGTCACCAAGCGTCCCACCAGCTTGCCGTATTGGACGTGCCACGGCTTGTCGAGGTCATAGAGCTTGCGCAGGTGTTCGAGCGCCTCGCTCGAGATCTGCCGCCCGCTAAGGCCCTGCTGGAGATCCGCGGTGATCGGATCGGCGTTGGCCATCCGCATCAGCCCAAAGCAGACGAGTGTCACCCCGAAGAAGGTCGGTATCATCCACGTCAAGCGTCTGGCGACAAAAGGCAACATCTGGCTGAGCTCCCTCGGGCCCCGAAAGGCGAGTCTTGTGTACCAGGCGGGTTCAACGCTCGCCGTCGACCCACCAGTCCCGAAACCGCCACCACATTAGGCTTTCCCGGGCGCCCCTGATCCGCTTGTGCAGCAGAGCCTTGCGCGGGCTCACGAAGAGCATCGTGTACGGCTGCTCGTCCTTGAGCAGCCTTCCGAACTCCCGATACAACTCGGTGCGCTTGTCGACGTCGAACTCGACGGCCGCCTGCTCGATCAGCTGGTCGGCCCTGTCACTGCGGAAACTTATGTAGTTGGAGCCTCCCTCCAACGCATTGCTGTGCCAGATTTGAACCGGATCGGCACGCGGACCTGATGAGCCCCACATCAGGGTGCAGGCGTCAAACTCATGCTTGCGCAAGCGCTTGGTGAAGACAGTCCACTCGACCTTTTGGATATCCATCTCGATGCCAGCGCGGTGGTAGTCCTCCTTCATCTTGGTCCCCATCTTGGCGCTATTGACCGAGGAAGCGGGGACCATGAAGGTGAAGCGAAATGGCACGCCGTCCTTGTCGCGGATGCCATCTCCGTCACTGTCAACCCATCCGGCCTCCGTCAACAGCTGCTCAGCCGCCTTGCGATCGTAGGGAAACTGCTCGAGGCCCTCGCACTCGCGGGAGGCCCAGTAGAAGTGGCACTCGGTCGGCTTGCGGAGACCAAAAAACATGGTCTCTGCGATCCGCTTGCGGTTGACGAGTTGGCCCAGGGCACGCCTGACCCGCTTGTCGGCGAAGAACGGTTTGGCGGCCTGGTTCCAGCCGATCCAGGCATAGCTGTGGTCGTAGATGAGCGAACGGTTGAACTTCTCCACGAACACGCGCTCGTCCTTCATCTTGACCCAATCGTCGTCCGAGGGGCGGGTCCAGACATCGACATCGAGCCGCTGTGCCATTTGCTTGCGCACCGTGTCGTCGCGGACGATCCGGAACACGACCCGGTCCAAGTGCGCCTTCTTGCCCCAGTAGGCGTCATTGCGCGCCAGCACGATTTTTTGACTCGCCTCCCATTCGACGAACTTGAACGGGCCGGTCCCTACCGGACGCCGGTTGAGCGGATTGGTCGCGGCCTCGTTGAACTCGGTCGCCGACATCTTTTCGAGCACGTGGGCCGGCATGATGGGAACCATCTCAAACGCATCAAGCGTCATGAAATAGGGTTTCTTCCACGTGAAGCGCACCGTATGCGCATCAACGGCTTCGTGCTTGTCCAGCAGCTCGAAGTAGGAACGCGTGTGAACCGACAGGGTATCCTCGTCCAAGATCTTGTCGAAGGTCGCGACCACGTCTTTGGAACCGAAGGGTTTGCCGTCGTGCCAGGTCACCCCTTCGTGCAAATGAAACGTATAGACCCGCTTGTCATCGCTCACATCCCAGCGCTCGGCGAGCTCCCCCACGATCGGGTGGGCGGGGGCATCGTAGGGGTCCATCGCGACCAGGGCCTCGTAGATCTGGTGGTTCGCCACGTGGGAGGCGATCCAGTCGGAATGCCGGAGACTGTTGAGCGAAGGCGGCTCGCTCCAGATCTGCACGGTCACCTCCCCGCCCCGCTTGGGCGTCCCCTCGAGCAGCGTCTTCGGAAGATCGCCGGCCAGCCAGGCCGGATCCAGCCCCTCGCCACCCTTCGCCTTCCCGTCCGCTGCGGCTTCGTTGGCAGAGGTTTCGCCGGCCGGCGTCTTGGCAGCCCCCTCCGGGGCTTTCTTCTTGCCCCGCGTACAGCCACAAAGCAGGATCAAACTCAGGACGATCGCGATCGCTCTCACCAGAACGCTCCTCCTCGCCGTGCTCGCCCGGCCTTGCGCCTCGGTTGCGAAAGGGGTGCGGCCACGGCCCCCGCGGCGAGCGGGTGAACCAGGGCCCGGAGTATAGACCGGCCGAGCTTTGACCGAGGGCGCAAACGTGCGAATCTGCGGGTCTGCGGCACCTTGGCCCGCCGAGGCCTGCCGCGGAAGTGACTCAGCCATGGGACACGTGTCCGTTGGAGATCCGCGACAACACCAGAGCCAACAGGTCGCGCTCAAGAACTGACACCGGAGCACCGCGGCAACGGAAAGCTACGGCTCTCACAGGCCGGGCGCGTCAGCCCGGCAAACCGCTCTCCCGTGCCCTACCGAAATCCCGGCGAGGGCTCAGGTAGGGTCACACTCCAAGGATGGCAGGCGTTCACCCGCCTTCGCCCCTGAGGCGCTTGTCCTTGGCCGCCACCGCCTCGGAAAACACCGCGATGTACTCGCCACCGCTCACCACGGTCAGGAGAACGCTGAAGTAGAGCAGACCAAGGCCCACCTGGTTCAGGTCGACGAGTGGGCTATAGAACCCGAAGTCGAGAACGTAGGGATCGTGTAGCATCAACGCGACCAGCGCGACCATCTGAACGGCGGTCTTGTCCTTGCCCCCGCGGCTGGCGGAGATCTCAACCCCCTCGCTCATGGCTACGGCCCGCAGGGCCGTAATCGCCAGCTCGCGTGCAGCGATCACGATCACGGGCCAAGCTGGCACATGTCCCAGCTCCACCATCATGATGAGAGCCGCCAGCACGATGAGCTTGTCAGCCAGCGGGTCCAGATACTTTCCAAGTAGGCTGGTCAGGCCCATGCGGCGGGCGAGAAAGCCGTCGACGAAGTCTGTGATGGCGGCGAGCGAGTACACGATCGTCGCCCAGAAATTGCCCTCCCGGGTGCTCTGCCACATCAACCAGAGCACGACCGGAATCGCGGCCACCCTTCCGAACGTCAGCAGATTCGGAAGATTGACCGCGTCCTCTCGCAGCGAACGCCGCAGGGCCGCCTTTTCGCTTGCCAGCGCCATATCCTCGCAAAGCCGGTGTAGGGGACCGCGTCCGGCAGGTCAATTCCGGGTGGAGCGCGGCGCTCGCTGGGCCGCGCGCAACCCTCCCCCGCTCCCGCAACAAAGGGTAGGCAATTCGCGCCCGGGCTGCGATGATTCGACCGTGTGGGTGGGAAGGTGGGCAGAGGCCCTTGACAGATGAGCACACACAAGTGGCGGAGGCCACGCGCGGACTCGCGCGCAAGGTCACTCTGGCCGCGGCGTTCGGAGCACTGATCTTCGCCGGCCTGGCCCTGTACAGCGACGTGCCGAAAATGCGGGCAGCGGTGGTCGGCTTCGCACCACAGGCCTTTGTGGCCGGGCTCGCGCTAGCGGCCGGCAACTATGTGCTTCGAATCGTCCGCTGGCACTACTATCTGCTCCAGTTGAACATCAGCATTCCGCGCCGCGAGAGCGCGCTGGTCTTTCTGTCGGGGTTTGTGATGAGTGTCACCCCCGGAAAGATCGGTGAGGTCCTCAAATCGATCTTACTACTGGAATCCCGTGGCGTTCCCCTCACCCGCACGGCGCCCATCGTGGTCGCAGAGCGCCTGACAGACCTGATGGCGCTGGTGCTGCTGACTGCCCTGGGGGCCCTGACGTTCGATCACGGCGTGCTGATCGCCGGCGCCGGGGCAGCCATCGTGCTGATGCTGCTGGGATTCTGCAGCTACGCACCCCTTGGTCACGCCGCCTTGCGGGTCGCCGAGCGCGTTCCCCTGGTGCGGCGCGTCGCGGGCAAGCTTTGGCTCGCCTACGACGCCCTGCTCGCGATGACGCGACCGGGTCCGTTGCTCTGGGCGACGCTCCTGTCCTTCGTGGCCTGGGGGATGGAGTGCGCGTCGCTATACTTCATCGTTCACGGCTTCTCCGACGTGCATATGGCCTGGGACGCCGCCACCTTCGCCTACGCGGCGTCCACCATCATCGGTGCCCTGGCCATGATGCCGGGTGGACTGGGCGTGACCGAGGTAGGCATGGCAGGCCTCGTGCAGGCGCTCGGTGCCGGCAGCATGACACCGGCCGTAGCCGGCGCGACCACCATCCTTGTCCGGGTCGCCACCCTGTGGTTCGCGGTCGTCGTCGGCGCCGTCGCCATGCCCCTTCACCGGGCCATGTACATCCGGCCGGCGGTCGAAGAGATCAGCTAGGGCTATATCCGGGTTACGGCGACGAGCAGCCTGTGGAGTCGAAGAACAAGCGAGGTAGCGTCGAAGTCAGGAGTGATCCGGGCTACGAGGCTGCTCGGTATCCTGGGTTCGCTTCCGGACCCACAGCAACAGAGCGCCGACGAGCAGCAAAGGCAGAAAGGTCAAGAACCCGGTCGAGGCCAGGTAGGCAATTTGGTTTTCCTCATTCTTGGCGGAAAAGCATACCGAACAGGCGGACACCGTCTCGGGAAACGCGCCCACAACACCAAGGGCCAGGGCAGCAAGGCCGCTGGCCGTCCGCACCGCGTCGAGCGCCGCATTCCGGAGCCACCTGCGCATCAGAAGTACACCTTCCAGTACAGCACGGGCCACATGCCGACCACGAAGAACCAAAACACCTGCGCTCCGGCGAAGGCGCCCGGCGAGAGCCGATCGAGCAAGAGCTGCCGGTACTGCAGCGCCAGTACGATCAAGGCCGCCACGGCGTGGAGGGCGTGGCAGCCGACAATCAGGTAGAAGAACGCCCCGTGGGTACTCGAAGTCACCGTGAGGCCTTCGCGCAACAGTGAGAGCCACTCGACGCCCTGAAAGGCGACGAAGAAACAGCCCAGCAGAAGGGCGATCAGGAACGGGACACGCGCTCGCCGCACGTCCCGGAGGTAGACGCGATAGGCATAGGCCAGCGCGGCGCCCGATAGCAGCAATGCGGCCGTGTTGACGGCGGTTTCTTCAACGGGAAGGCGCGGCTGGTTCGGCGGGGGCCAGCCCGAAAGCGCCGTGGTCTTGGCCACCGCGTGGGCGCTGATGAAGCCGGCGAACAGCATCACCTCGGCCATCACGAACAACAGCGTTCCGATGACACCGTTGGGCGCGACCTGGCGCCGCCGGGCAGCCGGCATGCGGCCCCGAATATCGACAACCTTGTCAGGCCCATCGGACACATAGGAAAGCTGCACGTTCCGCTCCCTTCGTCAAGCCGCCGCGCCTGTCAACCCAAGCGCAAACCAAGCGCAAACCAAGCGCAAACCAAGCGCAAACCAAGCGCAAACCAAGCGCCTACGGGCGCACTACCTAGTGCCCGTGCTCACCACCATGCTCATGGCCGCCGTGCTCATGGGAACCGCCCTCGTGACCGTCGTGGCCACCTCCATGATCCCCATGGTGACCGCCGCCGGCCGCCGCCTCGGCCAGCGCCCGCTTTACCTCGGCCTGGGCCGCCACGTTCTCCCACTGGCGTCCGCGATGGTTCATGACGTCGGGGGCCACGCCGGCAAAGAACAGGACCATGAACGCCAGCGCCGTGATCAACATGTAGTTGACGTAGCGCTTCTCCACGTTCAGGTGCATAAAGTGCTTGATCACAAGCCACGCCTTGACCAGCGCGATGCCGAACGCCGAAATCATGGTCAGCCACCGCAGCCCGAACTGATCGCCGATCATGGGACCGATCCAGCTCGCGGTCGCCAGGGCGATCAGAATTCCCGCGATCCTCGTGTAGTGCTCTGGCCCGTGGGCGTGGTCATCGTGATGTGCGTCGCTCATCGATACTCCTCCGCCTACTTGGCGATGTACAGCAGCGGAAACAGGAAGATCCACACGAGGTCCACGAAGTGCCAGTACAGGCCCACGTACTCGACCCGCTGGAGTTCCTTGCCCTTCTTCGCATAGCTGGCCACCCACAGCATCACGATGGCTCCTGCAATGACGTGGGAGGCATGAATCCCCGCGGCCGTATAGTAGAACGACCAGAACGCGTTGGCGGTGATGGTGTAACCGTGCGAAATCTCGATCGTCCACTCAACGGACTTGACGCACAGGAACATCACTGCGCCCCCAACCGTGTAGTAGAGCCACTTGGCCGCCCCCTTGCCATCGCCGGTTTCGGCGCAGTGGTGCGCGCGCACGGCGAAATAGCTCGAAATCAGCAGAACACAGGTGTTGAAGAACCCGATGTGCTGGTTCGTGTGGGCCGCATAGTCTCCGAACTCAGGATGGCCAATGCGGTGGATGATGTAGGAGGCCAGGACGCCGCCAAAGATCACGATCTCGGAAGCGAGCAGCCACCACACCGCCAGGCGGCCGGTCGGAATGCCAGTAGCGCTCCGGGTCGTTGCGATTGGTTTTCCCATCATGACGAGCTGCTCTCCGCTGGAACGTTTTGTGGCCAGAAGTCCTCGTCGCGGTCCGGGCGGCTGTACTCGTACGGGCCGCGGTAGACGGTGGGCATTTCCGCGAAATTGCCGTGCCCGGGGGGCGACGGCGCTACCCACTCCAGGGTGTTGGCGTTGTAGGGATTCCTACCCGCCTTCTTGCCGCGCGTCAGACTCCAGAAGAAGTTGAAGATGAACACCAGCTGGAACAGGAGCATGATCACCAGCGAGACGGTGGCGAACACGCGTAGGTTCTGCATCTCTGGCGAGGCGAGCTCGGGGAAGTTCACGTAGCTCCAGATGCGCCGGTGCTGACCCGCAAGACCGAGCAGGAACAGCGGGATGAAGATCATGTTGAAGGGGATGATCGTGCCCCAGAAGTGAATCTTGCCGAGCGTCTCGTTCAACATCCGCCCGAACATCTTCGGGTACCAGTGGGTCAACCCGGCGTACACACCGATGATGGCGATCGGGAAGAATGTGTAGTGGAAGTGCGCGAGCACGAAGTACGTGTCGTGGAAATAGATGTCGGACCCGCTGGCACCCAGGAAGATGCCGGTAATGCCGCCGATGATGAACTCGCCGATGAACGACAGGGCCCATAACATCGGCACGCTGAGGGTGATCTGACCCCCATAGAGGGTCGCGACGATCACGAACATCATCTCCGCGAGTGGCACCGAAATCATGACGGTCGTGACCGTGAAGACGTTCGCCATGCGGGGATCGAT
Source organism: Myxococcales bacterium (assembly GCA_028817905.1). Classification (GTDB taxonomy): domain Bacteria; phylum Myxococcota_A; class Polyangia; order Polyangiales; family JAFGIB01; genus JAPPOR01. The sequence goes on along the minus strand of JAPPOR010000666.1, from coordinate 7,352 downwards.
GCCAGCAATGAACTGGTGGTGCGCCCACACAAAGAAGCTCAGGACGCCTGTCGCGAAGGCCGTAAACAGCACGGTCTTGTAGGCGAAGAGCTTCTTGCGCGCGAAGATCGGGACGATCTCGCAGACGATACCAATGGCGGGCAACAGGACGACGTACACCTCCGGGTGCCCAAAGAACCAGAACAGGTGCTGCCAGAGCACAGGATCCCCGCCGCGGGCCGGGTCGAAGAACCCGGTGCCGATGGTCTGGTCGAACAACAACATGATGGCGCCCGCGATCAGGGGGCCCACCGAGAGCATGAAAAGAATGCTCGCCAGAACGATCATCCAGACGACCACCGGGATGTCCCACATCTTCATGCCCGGAGCGCGACTGTTCATCATCGTGGTGATGAAGTTGATGCCGCCCATCAAAAACGCGACGAACTCCAGCGCTACCGCGATCACCCAGAGGGTCGAGCCTAGCGGTGTCAGGCTGTACTCGGCCTTGGCAGACAGGGGCGGATAGGCGGTCCAGGCACCTCCGAACCCCCCGTTCTCCACAACGAACGAGGCCAGCAGCACGATCGCCGAGAGCAGAAAAATCTGGTAGGAAAGCCGGTTGAGCCGCGGAAACACCATGTCATCGCAGCCGAGCATCAACGGGATCAGGAAGTTCCCAAAGGCGGCGATCAACACGGGCATGGCGACCCAGAAGATCATGATCGTGCCATGGTTGGTGACCAGCGAGTTGTACTCCGCCGGCGACACGTGACCCCAGCCCGGTACGCTCATGCCAGGGAAGGCGAGCTGCATGCGAAAGGCGTAGGCGAAGAAGCCCCCGATGATCGCCATGAACATGCCCGTGAACATGTACTGCATCCCGATGATCTTGTGATCGACCGAGAAGACGTACTTGCTCCAGAAGCTCTGCTCATGATGATGGTCATCATGGTGCGCGTCAGCGTGACCGTGCGGGGCCTGTTGTTCGGTTATCGGGTGCGCCATGGTTTTCCTCGCTCGAAGCTACTTCGCGGAAGCGACGGAGGTGGGCGTGTTGGCCTCCATCCAGGCCTTGTGCGCGGCTGCCGACTCGATGACGATGCGAGCTGGCATCAGTCCGTGGCCGATACCACACATTTCCGCGCACTGGATGTCGAACGTTCCTGTCTGAGTCGGCTCGAACCAGCCGGAGATCACGCGCCCAGGGATCACATCCTGCTTGAGACGAAAGACCGGCACCGAGAACGAGTGCAGCACGTCTCGGGACTCGGCCTTGTAGTGGTAAAGCTTGCCCACCTCCACGTGCAGCTCGTCGACCGTCCGGATGTCGTCGTCGGTGTCTAGCTTGCCGTCGAGTCCCGGGTGCTGAAAGCTCCAGGCCCACTGCTGCCCGATGACGCGGACCTTGGCGTCCGCCTCCGGGAGGTTCTGCTTGACGTTGTACCAAACGTTGATCGCGCCCACGATGATGATGATGTCGCACACCAACACCAGGTCGTGCGGGATGGTGATCCACCGCTTTTGGTGCTTTTCCTCGCCCGTGATGTACGCGGCCCGCTGACCTTCCCGCCTGCGGAAGTTGATGATCAGCCCAAAGAACACGATCAGCACTAGGAAGCCCCAGAAGCCCACCAGCCACGAGATCAACGACACCAGGTTGTCGATGTCCGCCGCGTACGTGGACGCCTGGACCAGGTATTTCTCAATCATGTTCCACCTGGATCTGGTCCTCTGTCGGCTCGATCTCCTGCAGGGTCACGAAGCCGAAGGCCGCAGTGATGTAAAGCACCGCGCCGACCAGTGTGATCACGAACCACTTGCTGGACTCTTTTTCCGGGATGTCGCTCATCGATGCCATCGTCTGACCTCACTTCTCGTTACAGGGTACCGATGTAGGCGATCACGTCCCGCATCGCCTGCTCATCGGCCAGCCCCTGGGCCATGGGGCGCATCTGAGCGCCAGTGATATCCTTGGGGTTCGCGCCCCGAACACCGTGTTTGAAGTTCTTGAGCTGGGTAAACAAGTACCAATCGGGGGACTGTGTCAAGGGCGGCGCGCTCAGCTGCTGGTTGCCCGCCGCAACCGGCCCGTGGCAGGCGGTGCAGGGGGCGTACAGGGTCTTGCCACGCGCGGGGTCCCCATCTAGCAGCGGAGGCGTCGCATGGGGCGCCATGTCTGCCACCTTGCCTGCAACGGTCTTGATGTCGGCCGCCGTCAGGCTCATCGCCATCGGGCGCATCCGCATGCCCGCGATGTCGTCGAAATGGGTTCCGCGCACGCCAGCCTTGAACTTCTCCAGCTGGGACTCCACGTACCAAGCAGGCAGACCCGCTACAGCTGGTGCAGCGATCTCGGAGTTCCCCTCGAGCTGCTGCCCGTGACACTGGGTACACAGTTGATACAGCTGGTCAGCATTCGCGTCCGCCTGGACGACTTGCTTGCCCGGCTCGTTGCATGCGCCGGAAAGGAGCGTCAAAGCGGCGAACGAGAACGTGATCATGCGCATGTTGGACCTTGGCAACATCATCTACCCTCAGGGCTTGAAGCTCATTATGTAGTCGGCGAGTCCTTCGATCTGCGCCGCAGAGAACTGGCCACCGAACGGCGCCATCAGGGGCGACTTGCCCACCGCCGGCCCGCCCTTGGTGATCACCTTGATCAGATGCGCCCGGTCACGGGTCTGCCAAAATGCCGGGTCGCGGAACGAGGCGGGTTTCGGGTTCAGCGCAGCCGCCGCCGGGCCCATCCCGTCCCCGTTTGCACCGTGACAGCTGACGCAAATGCCCTCGAAGCTCTGCTTGGCTGCAGCAAGCACCGCCGGGTCGACCACCCGCGCTGGTTCGGCAGGGCCCTCGGGTGCAGCACCCTCGCCAGCCGCTGTGCTGGGTTGCCCCGGTGCGGCGGCGGTCTCCCCTGGCCCCCGCAGGGCGCTTAGCTCCTCGGCAGTCCAAGGATCGCTGCGACCCGCCAGCTTCTCCCGCACCGCCGCCACCTGTTCCGCACTCACCTCACCGGCCGCATTGCCGAAGTTGCTGCGCACGTAGGTCAGGGCCTTGGCGATTTGCTCGTCGTCAAGCACCGCCTGGCTCGGCATCATCTGGTTAAACTGGGTGCCCTTGACCGTGATCGGCCCACTCAGGCCGGCCAGCACGATGCGAATCGGCGTCTCGGCGTCAGCGTTGACCCAATCGGATTCCGCGAGCGGGGGAAATGTCGGAGGCAGACCCTGGCCGTCAGCTTGGTGACATGCCGCGCACACGCGTGCATAGACCTGCTCGCCCGTCTCCGGGCCCTCCGGGACCGGTATCGGCTCCGGCGGCGCGTACTCCACCTTGGCCTTGACCGCCGAGACCGACGGAATCACAGGTTCGCCGACCCAGATACTGGCCAGTGAGAAGAACAGCAACCCGACGACGAATCCGGCGACGTGCGGGACGAAGCTACCGTTGCTCATGCGCGTCTCCTACCCTCTCCGCCCTCTACTTGACCCCGGCGCCAGCAGGCGCACTCTCAGCACCTGCCGTCGACCCTACCGATATCTTGGGCTCGTAAGTGGTGTGGTTCGGCGAGTGAATCCAGCCTGACATGGCCGAAAGGTCATCGGAGGCCTTGGGCCTGATACTCGGCAAGCTCTGGCGCCCCTTGGCAACCTTGGCCATCGCGCCCTCGATATCAGCGGCGGACAGGGCCGCTGCTTCCTGCTTGCGCAGCTCCACCAGCGCCTGGCTTGCGGGCCTCTCCGCAAGCTTGTCGTGGTAGCCGTGATCGATGCAGCTTCGCAGTCCGGCCTGCGCAAGGAATAGAACGAGAACCGTTCCACCTGCGGCACCCAAGTACTGAAGAAACTCGTCCCTTGCCGACATGCTTGCCCTCTCCTCAGGCGTTCACGAATTGAAGCGACCGCTCGAGCCGCGGGTCCCCGACCGCAATGACCGAATGCCTGGTCATTTCCCGGAAGACGTAGGTCAGATAGAGCCCCACCGTGGTCATCAAGCAGCCCACATCGCTGGCCAACCCGGCGGGGGTCGCCGGCACACCCTGCAAATCGGCCGCGTAGGGCATGACCCAGTAGTACATCTCCACAAAATGCATCGTGACCAACCACGCAGCCCCGAGCCACAGGCCCCCGGTGTGACGCTTCACGTTGCGAGACATCACCAGGTAGAACGGCACGATGAACTTGAAGAGGACGAGCGAGCTGCTCACGAGCCGCCAGCTGTCCGTGTCCCAGCGCCGATGGTAATAGATCGTTTCCTCGGGAATGGCGGCGTACCAAATCAAGAAGAACTCACTAAACGAGATGTACGCCCAGAAGACCAGGAAGCCGAACATGAGCTTGCCCAGGTCGTGGTAGTGCTCGGTGTTGATCTGGCTACCGACAACCCCGTGGCGCTTGAAGGACTTCGTCGTCAAGATCACGAGCGCGAAGCTCAGCACTGCGCCGCTCGCAAAAATCCTGACGCCGAACATGGTCGAATACCAGTTGGGTTCGAGTGACATCACCCAGTCAAACCCGGCAAAAGTGAGCGACAGAGCATACAAGAACGTGCCGTAGGTCGCACGACGCGCCATCTCGACGGTGAGCTGCTTATCCTTCGTGCGGTCCTGCTTCGTTGACAGACCCAGAATCCAGGCACCCAGCCAGACCCAGACCATCATGTAGATCACGGCGCGGATTCCAAAGAAAGCACCACCGTCCAGATAGCCGAGCTTCTTCTGCAAGATGTCGGCATGAAACTGGTGCTCGGGGGTGTGCTCCCCGTGACTACCGGCATGGGCACCCGCGGCGTGGCCGGCGGCTCCGTGAGCCTCCTCGGCATGTTCCCCACCGTGGTCTTGCGCATGTGCGACACCGTGGTCCCCATGCCCGCCGGAGGCATCCCACCAAGGGTAGAGCGTGGGCGCCATCACCATGATCGGCACCACCAACGCCACCACCATCCAGATGCCGCGCGCATAGAACTCAGCCGTGCGGCGGACGGTCACGCTCCATCCAGCGCCCGTCAAATGCTGAATGAGCACGAAGAAGATCGCACCGAGGGCCATCGTCATGACGGCGCAAAACGCGAACAACCAGGAGAACGCGAAGCGATGCGCATCGTTGATCGCCCCAAAGAGCGCCAGCGCCCCGCCGACCGCGGCCATACCTGCAGTGATCTTCCAGCGATGGGCCCACGGGTTGTCCGCGGGAATCATCACTGGCTTGTGAAACTTGCTCGTTCCTTCGCTCACAATGTCACTCCCCAGCCCCAGGCTGGCTCACCTGCAGGGCTCGTACATAGGAGACGATGGCCCAGCGATCGTAGACTGGGATGCTGTGCTCGTAGGCAGGCATATTGCGGATTCCGTTGCTGATGGTGGCGAAGAGCTGGCCATCGGGCATCCGAAGAAGGCGTTCTTCGTACAGGCTCGGCGGCTGGGCCATACCGCGCTTGACGGCGGTCCCACTGCCAGCACCCGTGCCATCGTGGCAGACGCGGCAATAGATTTCGTAGCGCTCCTTACCACGTGAGAGCACGGCTCCGGCATCCCCAAAGTGCTCGGCGACCTCCTCAGGGATCGTCAGGACATACCCACTGTCATCGTTGACCCGACCCTCGGACAGGGTGAGCTCCGGGTCCACCTCACGCGCCAGGGTATGCGGGGGCGGCGGACGCATGGTTCGACCGTCGAGAAAGAACTCGCTCCTCTCCTGGGCGTCATACCGCTGCTGGGAGTGCATATTGCGGAGCGGCAGGACGGGCGGCGACGACACGGTTTCGCCCCGACATCCGCTCCCCAACGGCAACACAAGCGCGGCGGCGACCAGAAGCTGTGCCATGAACAGACCACGCATTGGGCTCACTCCTCCCCTTCCACCACTTCGACATGCGAAGCACCGAGGGTCTCGAGGAACCGGGGTGTCTTTTCGACATCCCACTTGGGGTCCTCGACCTCGATCGAGATGAAGAACTTGTTGTCGGAGCAAGCGTCGAAGCGCTCCGAATAGAAGACGGGATGGTGATGGCGGGGTATCTGATTGAGCCCCAACATCCCGAGCACTGCACCGAAGGCCGAAAGCAGCACCGTCAGCTCGAACATGATGGGAACCATCGAAGGAATCGCATCCGGGGGCTTGCCGCCGATGATCAGGGGATAGTCGATGCCGTTCATCCATTGGATCATCAGGACGGCCAAGCTCACACCGGACAGCCCGCACGCGAGGACGATCCAGCCCAGACGGGAGTCCTCGAGCCCCATGGCCGCATCCATGCCATGGACCGGATAGGGGGTGTGAACGTCCCAGTTCTTGTAGCCGCGGTCACGCACACCTTCCGCCGCATGCTTGACCTCCTCCACCGTGTTGAACTCGGCGAGGGCCACCACTGGACGCTTCTTCGCTTGTGCGCTCATCTCAAGCCTCCTTGGCGACCAGCTTGGGCTGCCCCGCGGACTCGGCGGGCGCGTGGCCTGCCTCCTCGTCGTGGTGGTCATGGTGCGGATGAGCGCCCGGCAAGGCGCCCTTGACCTCGAACATCGCCACCTGCGGTATCCAGCGAATGAACAGGCAGAACAGCGTGAAGAACAGTCCCAGCGACCCGACGTAGCAACCCACGTCGGTCAGGGTCGGACTGAAGTAACCCCAGGAAGAGGGCAAAAAGTCCCGATGCAGCGATGTGACAATAATCACAAAGCGCTCGAACCACATCCCGATGTTGATGAAGATCGACACCGCGAACATGACCGGAATGCTGGTTCGAAGCCGCTTGGACCAGAACAGCTGGGGCGACACCACGTTGCAGGTGATCATGGTCCAATAGGCCCACCAGTAAGGGCCAGTGGCGCGGTTGATGAACACGTAGCGCTCGTACTCGTTGCCGGAATACCAGGCGATGAAGAACTCCATCGAGTAGGCGTAGCCCACCAAAGAGCCGGTCACGAGCATGATCTTGTTCATCAGCTCGAGGTGCTTCATCGTCATAATCGCTTTGAGGTCATACACCTGGCGCGCAATGATCATCAGCGTCATCACCATCGCGAAGCCGGAGAAGACGGCGCCAGCGACGAAGTACGGCGGGAAGATCGTCGTGTGCCAGCCGGGGATGACGGACGTCGCGAAGTCGAAACTAACGACCGAGTGCACGGACAGCACCAGCGGCGTGGAGAGCGCGGCCAGGATGAGGTAGGCGCGCTCGTAGTTGCGCCAATGGCGATTGCTGTTGCGCCACCCGAGAGCAAAGAACCCGTAGACCCGCTTACGCAGGAACGACGTGGCGCGGTCGCGCAAGGTCGCGAAATCGGGCAGCAGGCCTACGTACCAGAACAGCAGCGAAACCGTGAAGTAGGTGCTGACCGCGAACACGTCCCACAGCAGCGGGCTCTTGAAGTT
>JAPPOR010001045.1 GCA_028817905.1 Myxococcales bacterium | reverse complement strand
GGAAGCATTTGGTCCAGGAGGTCACCTGCCGGTCACCTCTTCCGAGCACTTGCAGTCGAGGACGGCGAAGGTCAGAGTGCGGACACGATGCTCCTGAGCCGCGAAGAGATGACGTTCGACTTCGGAGGCGCCCGCTTCGACCCCCAACAGGACCGCGAAATCCTCCGGTGGATCCTCAGCCAGTTCCTATATGGCGAGGTGACGGGTATCCAGGTGGGACATTGGATCTATGATGCACCCAACCTGGAAGCAGCCCGCTTTCTGGCCCGCCAGGCCCTGGAAGAGTTCCAACATGTAGGAAACTTCCTACGTATCTTGCAGATGTTGGACCTGGAACCGCTGGGCCCGCACCCGGTGATCCGTTTCCTGGCGACGGGCATGATGGGTGGCGACTGGGCCGAGCATGTCACCACCGAGATGGCACTGGGTGAGGGCTTTGTGCTGATGGCGATGTACGCGCTCATGGATACCCTGGACCACGAGGAGGCGGTCGCAATCCTCACACGAGCGGCCCGTCAGGAGGCCAGCCACATTGATTTCGGCGAAGCCGAGACCATGCGCCTGATCACACAGCGGCCGCACTTGCGGCGCAAGCTCCTGGGTCTGAGCCTGGTGTGGGTTTGGGGCGTGCGCCGCCTTTCCGACTACATGGAGCGCAAGCTGCCCGCCGAGCACCCGGTCCTGTGCCAGTTGCCAGCCTTCGTCGCCCACGCGCTCAGATGCACCTCGCTGCGAATCGAGCGGATGGGCCTTTCCGACGTCCCTCTCAGCGCGATCAGCCGAACCCGCCAGACAGCCCTGGTTGCCGAGGCCTATGGGAGCAAGGCCCTGGTCGGTGGCGTCGGTCGCCTGCGTCCATTTCAACGCAAGGCCCGCCTGACGGACACCTATCTGAGCGATCCCCTGGTACGCGCAACGCTGGCGGGACAACCGGTCAAGTGACGTCGTGCTGCATGTGCCGCACGCGGTAGCCATCGCAGCGGTCGTGACGTCGGAAGACCGGTGCAATCACCGCCGGGACGTCGGTGACAATGCCGTCCGCACCCAAGTCCAACAGACGGGTGGCCGAGGCGGGTGTGTTCACCACCCAGTAGTCGACCGCCAGTCCCAACCCGTGCGCCCGCTCGATGGTGCGGCGGTTCGCGAGATGCAGACCCGCGTAGCGCGACGGGATCTGGAGTCGACGGGCCTCCCTCGGGAAACGTCGGACCACAGCGGAAGGGGAAAGGAGCGTATAAGCCGCGTCCAGGCGGGCCATGCCGATGGGCCCGGGATAGCCGGCGCGGCGGATACGCGCTGTGATCGCGGCAGAGAAGCTCGTCAACAGCACGCGCGCGCAGGCGTCATGACGCTTCAACAGCCTGATCAAGGACGGCACCATGTCCGGCTCGGCCTGCTTCACATCCACATTGAAGTGGGCGCGCGGCAACGAGGTGAGCACTTCCTCCAGGGTAGATGGCCGCACCGGATGGGCGCGCCGCTCGGGCACGGCCTGACCCGCGAACCCGGCCCACAAGTCCCAAGTCTTGAGTTCCGAAAGCTCACACGCGGCGATCGGTCGATCGACCCCCGCGCACCGAAGCCCGTCCGGGTCATGCGCGACCACCGGGTGCCCATCCAGGGTCATGTGCACATCGATTTCAAGCACATCTGCACCGACGTCCAGCGCGCGAGCAAGGGCCGGTAGGCTGTTTTCCGGCCATTCGGTCGACGCCCCCCGGTGAGCAAAAAGCAGGGGCCCAGTCGTAGTAGAAAACAGCACGCCGGAAACGATAACGCGTTTCGCGTGGTAAGGATTGAAAACCAACAGCGGAATCGGGATGATACGGCGAGCGGCGAAGCCGACCATGTTCCGATTCATCTTGCTTGCCCTGGTTTGGCTGGCCTGGTCCGGCCACTACACACTCCATGAACCGCTGATCGCGGCATTTGGTGTGGGCTCTTGCGCGCTGGTCGTTTGGATCTCGCATCGCATGCGTAAGGCGACGCGCCACATGGAAGACCACACCCTTGGCCTCAGTATGGCCGGATACATTCCCTGGTTGCTGTGGGAGATCGTGAAGGCCAACCTCGCCGTCGCCAAGATCGTCCTGAGCCCCAGCCTGCCGATTCGCCGTCAGATCGTGCAGGTGGACGCGGGCCAACACGGAGAGGGTGCCCGCGTACTTCACGCCAACTCGATCACGTTGACGCCGGGCACGATCTCGCTCGCCGTGCGGCATGACTCGATCCTCGTGCATGCCATCGACGACGCGGCCGCCCAGGGCGTGATCGAAGGCGCCATCAACCGCCGAGTCGGCTCGCTGGAGAAACCGAAATGATGTTCGCGACCGCGATCGTGGGAATTCTCATCACGATGGCACTGGCCCTCGCGCGCGCGCTCAAGGGGCCCACGGTGTTCGATCGAATCCTGGCAGCCAACATGTTTGGTACCAAAACGATCCTGCTGATCGCAGCGGCCGGGTTCTTGACCGGGCGACCCGACTGGACGGATCTGGCGCTGGTCTACGCGCTCGTCAACTTCGCTGGCACGGTCGCTGTGCTCAAGTATGTCCGTTTCCAGGACATGGCAGCTGGCGGGGAATGACCATGGTGCTATTCATCGAGATTGCCAGTTGGCTGTTGCTCGTCGGCGGCGCCGGCTTCTGCATCGTGGGGGCAATAGGCCTCTTGCGCATGCCAGACCTCTACTCCCGCACCCACGCGGCAACGATCACGGACACCCTGGGGGCGGGTATGGTACTGGTCGGGCTGGCACTGCAAGCCGGACCCAACCTCACGGCCTTGAAACTCCTGATGGTCCTGGCGTTTCTACTCTACACGAGCCCCGTGAGCGGCCACGCCCTCGTCAAGGCAGCCTATTCCCACGGCATCAAAGCCGAGCTGGATGTGCCGATCGACCCGCAACAGGTCCAGATACCGGAGCGACCCGCAAGGGATGCCCCCACCGACTCTGCCCGGGGAAAGGAAGGCGCCGATGACGTTTCCGATTGAAGCGATCGTCTTCCTCTTCCTGCTCGCGACCGCATTGGCGGTGACGCACCTGCGCGACCTGTTCGCGGCAGCCATGGTCTTCGGTGTCTTCAGTCTATTGTCGGCCGGACTGTTCACGTTGATGGACGCCGTCGACGTGGCGTTCACGGAAGCCGCAGTAGGCGCTGGCATCTCCACAGTCCTGATTCTCAGCACCTTGGCCCTGACTGACCCACGGGAACATCAGCAGCCCGTGCGCTTCGCGCCGGTCGCGGTCGTGCTCCTCGTTGGTGCGGCCCTGGTCTATGGCACCTTGGATATGCCGTACTACGGCGACCCCACCGCTCCGATTCACAAGCACGTGGCGCCCGAGTACATCGAGGGCGCCATGACCGACTTCGGCATCCCCAACATCGTCACCAACGTGCTGGCGAGCTATCGCGGCTACGACACCTTGGGGGAGACCACGGTGGTCCTGACCGCCACGGTCGGTGTCATGCTGCTGCTGGGCGGGCTGGGAGGCGCGCGCCATCGAGGAGACGCGGAGGTGGTGGAAGCCGCCGGTGATGAAGAACCAACCCCGATGGACCGAGTGCAGGTCGCCCGCGTGTCCACCACGGTCCTCGCGCCGTTGATCATGCTGTTCGGCCTGTACGTACAGTTCCACGGAGATTTCGGTCCCGGTGGAGGCTTCCAGGCGGGTGTCATTTTTGCCTCCGCACTGATCCTGCATGGCATCGTGTTCGGTCTGTCGTCTCTGAAGCGCGTGGTAAGCCCCAGGTTCCTCGAGATCGGCCTGGCGGCCGGCGTGCTGATCTACGCGGGCACGGGAGTTGCTTCGCTTTTTCGGGATGGCACCTTCCTCGACTACGCAGTGCTCGATCACCACAGTGCACAGCATGGCCGACACCTTGGCATCCTGCTCGTCGAGGCGGGTGTGGGCATAACAGTCACCTGCGCAATGGTGCTGATCTTCTTCTTCTTCGCGGGCCGCCGCGCCGCCAAGAGCGAGGAACCGGGCGATCGGGATAGGCGGGTCGCATGAGTACGTTCGGACTCTGGCACTACTGGGTTGTGATCGTCTTGATGATGATCGGCCTATACACCGTCATCGCACGAGACAACCTCGTCAAGAAGGTGATGGGCCTCAACCTGTTTCAGGTCTCGGTCATCATGTTCTACGTCTCCATGGGCAAGGTAGAAGGCGGAACGGCGCCGATCATTCCAGAACAGGCTTCGGGCCCCGTGGTGTACTCCAACCCCCTGCCGCACGTACTGATGCTCACGGCGATCGTGGTCGGAATCGCTACCACGGCGATGGCGCTGTCGCTGGTCGTCCGAATCCGTGAAACCTACGGAACGACCGAAGAAGACGAGATTCGCAAGCTCGACAGGGCCGAACACGAATGACGCTGCATCTACCCGCCATCGCCATCCTGCTGCCGCTGCTATCGGCACCGATCTGTGTCGCCGTCCGCCACGCGTTGGTGACACGACTGCTGACCGTGGCCGTCGGCTGGGGGTCCCTCGCAGTATCGGGCGAACTGTTGCGCCAGGCGCTCAGCGGCGCGCCGATTCACTATGAGCTCGGCGGTTTCGCCCCGCCGCTTGGCATCGAGTATGTCATCGACACGACGACCGGCTATGTGCTCGTGATCGTCTCGACCATCGCGGCAGTCGTCTTCTCATTCGGTGCCACGACACGTGGCGCTGCCCTGCCCGCCGGTCGCGAGCATCTCTACTATGGCGCCATGTTGCTGTGCCTGGCGGGCCTGCTCGGCATGACGATCACGGGCGACGCCTTCAACGTCTTTGTGTTCCTGGAGATCTCTTCACTTTCCTCCTACGCGTTGATCGGACTTGGGCAGGACCGACGCGCACCGGTCGCAGCTTTTTCGTACCTGATCATGGGCACGATCGGCGGAACGTTCTTCTTGCTCGGGATCGGTTTCCTGTATCAGGCAACCGGCACTCTCAACATGGCGGATATGGCCGAGCGCCTGGCTAGCCTTCACCGCTCGCGCACCGTGCACGTGGCGTTCGGCTTCCTCACCGTCGGATTGAGTCTCAAACTCGCGGTGTTCCCGCTGCACCAATGGTTGCCAAACGCCTACGCACGCGCCCCGGCGGTGATCTCGGCCTTCCTGTCCGCGACGGCAACCAAGGTGATGTACTACGTGCTCGTCCGGATGATCTTTACGATCTTCGGCGCCACCTTCGTGTTCGGCAAGATGGGGATGGACATGGCCCTTGTCCCCCTGTCGCTGGGAGCCATGTTCGTGGGCTCGCTTGCCGCGATCTTTCAGACTGACCTCAAACGGCTCCTGGCCTACTCGAGCGTCGCACAGATCGGATACATGACGTTGGGCCTGAGCTTCAATTCGGTCAACGGCCTGACGGGTGGCCTCGCCCACCTGTTCAATCATGCCTTGATGAAGGGCGGCCTGTTTCTGGCCGTAGCGTGCCTCGTGTACCGCGTAGGGTCTTCGCGCCTTGACGATCTCGCCGGACTTGGCAAGTGCATGCCCATCACCAGCGCAGCATTCGTGACAGGAGGCCTTGCACTGATCGGAGTACCTGCCACGGTCGGCTTTATCAGCAAGTGGTACCTGGTGCTTGCGGCCCTCGAAACCGGCCAGTATCTCTTCGCTGGTCTCATCTTGCTGTCGTCGTTGTTGGCGGTTGCCTATGTGTTGCGCGTGGTAGAAGTCCTCTATTTCAAAGCGCCCAAGAGCCCTGACGTACGAGAAGCACCCGTGAGCCTGCTCTTGCCCACCTGGATCCTGATCGGAGCAACGGTCGTTTTTGGGCTGCGGACCGAGCTGACGGCGGGCCTGGCACGCTCGGCCGCGATGCAGCTGCTGGGAGCCGGCTCATGACCTCGGAAACGCTGATTCTCCTTTCGCTGCTCGCCCCGACCGTCGGGGCGCTGCTTGTTTCACTCACCGGATCCGCGCCGAACCTGCGCGAGTCCATCTCGACCCTGGCGACCCTGGTTACTTTTGGTGCCGTGGCGCCGCTGACCCCGCGTGTCCTTGCCGGACAGCGGCCTCGGCTGGACGTCATGGAGGTGCTTCCAGGCGTCGACCTGGCGTTCGAAGTCGAGCCGCTGGGCATGCTCTATGCGCTGGTCGCCTCTGGCCTGTGGATCATCACATCACTGTACGCCATCGGCTACATGCGCGGGCACAACGAGCAGAACCAAACGCGCTTCTTCGTTTGCTTCGCCCTGGCTATCAGTGCCGCCCTCGGAATCGCGTTTTCTGCAAACCTCTTCACCCTGTTTCTCTTCTACGAGGTCCTGACCTTCTCGACCTTCCCGCTGGTGACACATCACGGCACGGAAAAGGCGAAGCAGGCCGGTCGCATCTATCTGGGCATTCTGGTCACGACCTCGGTCTGCTTTCTGCTGCTGGCCGTGGTCTGGACCTTTCAGCTGACGGGCAGTCTGGAGTTTCGACCCGGCGGCATCCTGGCTGGCAAGGCGAGCGGTAGCACGCTGACCGCGCTGATGGTGTTGTATGCGTTCGGTGCCGGCAAGGCAGCCCTCATGCCGTTTCATCGTTGGCTTCCCAATGCGATGGTCGCTCCGACCCCCGTCAGCGCCCTGCTCCATGCGGTCGCAGTGGTCAAGGCGGGCGTGTTCACCATCCTAAAGGTGATTGTCTATGTTTTTGGCATCGAAACGATCGCGGCCGGCGGCCACTCCGACTGGCTCATGTGGGTCGCTTCTGGCACCCTGCTCCTCGCTTCCCTCGTAGCTATCACCCAGGACAACCTCAAGGCCCGGCTCGCGTACTCTACGATTAGCCAGCTCTCGTACATCGTGCTAGGAGGCGCCCTGGCTACCGCAGAAGGGGTACTCGGCGGTGGTATGCATATCGTGATGCACGCGGTCGGCAAGATCACCCTCTTCTTCTGCGCCGGCGCAATCTACGTGGCAGCGCACAAGACGGAGATCAGCACGATGAACGGGCTGGCCCGCAGGATGCCCTTCACCATGACCGCGTTCACGATCGGCTCCCTGAGCATCATTGGCCTACCCCCCTTCGGAGGGACGTGGGGCAAGTGGTACCTGGGTCTGGGCGCGGCCCGAGGGGACAACCACCTCTTCATCTTCGTGCTGATGCTCAGCTCGCTGCTGTCGATCGGATACCTGATGCCAGTCGTCCTGCGCGCCTTTTTCCGCCCCCCGGACCCGGAGAGCAACAGCCACCATGGCGAGCACGCGGACGAGGACTCTGGTTCACAGCATGCTTCGCACAAGGGGGGTCGGCACGAAGGCATTCAGGAGGCTCCGCTGCTCTGCGTCGGGCCGCTGTGCGCTGCTGCCGTCGGCTGTTTGGTCCTGTTCTTCACATCCGATCAGATCCTCCAGCTGCTGTTGCCCATCACGACAGGTGCCCGATGACTCAGCCACCCGAAAGCGAGCGAACACAGACACCCCAGGCCGGTTCACAGGCAGAGGTCCCGAGGGGCGAGGACAAGCGCTGGCTGGACGAACACAAGAACGTGGACAAGGTCTTCTACGCTCTGGTCGGGGTCTGCGCGCTGCTGGCCCTGGCCGACTTCGGCTACCACAAGCATGCGCACTTTTCCTTCGAGGGCGTCCACGCCTTCCACGGCCTCTTTGGGTTCTTGGCCTACTTCGGTCTGGTCCTGACGGCGACGCAACTCCGCAAGCTGCTCAAGCGCGACGAGAACTACTATGATTGAGCTGTTTCCGGACCTGCCAGTCGGCTATCTCGTCATGCTGGGCGCGTTGTTGATTCCAGTCGTGCCCCGACGCCTGGTTGGTCCGTACATGCTGGCGCTGCCTGTTCTCGGACTGGTGCAGCTGTGGTCGCTTCCGCTCGGACACACGGTCGATCTGTCCCTGGCCGGCTTGGAGATTCAGCCAACGAGGGTGGATCGCCTCAGCCGTATCTTCGGCACCATCTTTCACATGGCGGCGCTGCTCGGCGCGTTGTACGCCCTGCATGTCAAGGACAGGCTTCAACACGTTGCTGCCCTGGTCTACGCGGGGAGCGCGATCGCGGCCGCCTTCGCCGGGGATCTCATCAGCCTATTCATCAACTGGGAGCTGACCGCGATCTCGTCGGTGTTCCTGATCTGGGCACGTCGCACCGAACGCGCCTACACCGTTGGGCTTCGCTACCTGGTGATCCAGGTGCTGTCGGGTGTCTTGCTGCTGGCAGGCGCGATCAGCTGGTACGCCGAGACGGGCTCCCTGGCGTTCGAACGCATGGAGCTATCCGGAATTGGATCGTGGCTGATCTTTCTTTCCTTCGGAATCAAGGCGGCATTCCCGTTCCTGCACAACTGGCTGCAGGACGCTTACCCGGAAGCGACCGTGACCGGCACCGTGTTTCTGTCGGCCTTCACCACCAAACTGGCGATCTATGCGTTGTGCCGTGGTTTCGCCGGCACGGAGCTGCTCATACCGATTGGCGCAACGATGACTGCCTTCCCGATCTTCTTCGCGGTGATCGAGAACGACATGCGTCGCGTGCTCGCCTACAGCTTGAACAATCAGCTGGGCTACATGGTCGTCGGCATCGGAATCGGCACGGAGATGTCGATCAACGGCACCGCGGCCCATGCCTTCGCCCACATCATCTACAAGGCACTGCTGTTCATGTCGATGGGTGCGGTACTGCACCGCGTGGGCACGATCAAGGCGGCAGAACTAGGGGGGCTGTACAAGTCGATGCCGCTGACGACGGTCTTCTGCATGATCGGCGCGCTCGCAATCTCCGCGTTTCCGTTTCTGAGCGGCTTCGTCTCCAAGTCGATGATCATGACAGCGGCGGCCGATGAGCACTACACCATCACCTTCGTGGTGCTGCTATTCGCCTCGGCCGGGGTATGCGACCACTCGGGCATCAAGATCCCGTTCTTCACCTTCTTTGCCCACGATAGCGGCAAGCGCTGCAAGGAAGCGCCGATCAACATGCTGCTCGCGATGGGTACCGCCGCGGCGTTGTGCGTGCTCATCGGGATCTTTCCCGACTACCTATATGCCCTGCTCCCGCATGACGTCGCGTACAACGCCTACACAGTCACACACGTCGTTACCCAGCTGCAGTTGCTGATGTTCGCAGGCCTGGCCTTTGGCGTGATGATGCGCGCGGGTATCTATCCGCCGGAACTCAACGCGGTGAACATAGACTTCGACTGGACCTATCGCAGGGCGATCCCAGCCCTGTGGAGCCAGCTGCGCACGGGCCTGGTCGTCGCAGACCAGACGTTCCGGAGGGACTATCTGGCCCGCACCGCGTCGCTGCTCGTATCGGGTTCGCGCGAAACCTACTCTCCCAAGGGCAGGATGGGCGAACCGTGGGCAACCGGGCCAAGCAGCTTGATCGCGGCTGTGCTATTGGGAGCCTTTCTGCTGCTCTATTATTTCTGAGGTATCGACATGGCGAAGATCGACGAGACACGTCCTTTCAAGCAGGTGCAGATCGCCGTCATGACCGTGTCGGACACGCGTACCGAGGCCGATGACCGTTCAGGGGAGTTGCTCAGGTCGCGCGCTGAGGCAGCCGGGCACGCCGTGGTCCAAAAAGTGATCGTGCCCGACGAACAGGCCCGCATCGAAGCGCAGCTGCGCTCTTGGATCGAAGACCCGAGCGTAGATGTGGTGATCGCTACTGGCGGCACCGGGGTGACCGGGCGAGACGTGACGCCGGAGGCCTTCGCGGCCGTATACGACAAGGAAATCCCTGGCTTCGGCGAGTTGTTCCGGCACCTGTCCGTCGCCAGCGTGGGTGTGTCGACCATCCAGAGCCGCGCAACCGGCGGTGTGGCCGGGGGCACCTATCTGTTCGCTCTTCCGGGTTCGACAGGTGCCTGCAAGGATGCCTGGGACGGTATTCTGGTTTACCAGCTGGACTATCGCTTTCGGCCCTGCAACTTTGTCGAACTGATGCCGCGCCTACGCGAGTAGGCAATTGGCCAGCTCTTTTTCACATCCGACCCTCAAGGAATCGACGTCCTGGCCGTTGGGGGGGAAATAGCGGGTTTGACTGGGTGTGTCGGAAACCCTCCCGAACAGCGCCCATCATCCTCGTTCTAGCCCCGTCCGCGTGCACGATGGGACGCATGATGATCGTGCACGGGACGGGGGTTATCCAAGCTCGCCGGCTTCCAGGAGCTGGCGAGCCTGCTCGACCCACCGTTGCCGGACAATGCGGGCGGACTGCGTCTGGATTTCGGCCGCCACTCGCACAATGTCGTCCTGGTTCCAGGCTGCAATGGCCGCCACATCGATGCCGAGCGTACGCAGGCGGCCCGCAAACGTGGGACCGACGCCGATGATCGCATCCAACCCCCGCCCGCCTTCTCCGACACGAGCCCGCAGCTCCCGCAGCTCGTAGGCCATCCGGTCGCGGTGCATGCGCTCGCTTTCGAGTGCCTCGGCACCCACCATCGCCTGGCCCTTGAGCCTTCCCTCCAACTCCGCCACAAGCGCACGCTGCGCTTCCAACTCCTCTAGAGCTTCAGTCGCGATACCCGCCTGCTGACAGCGCTGCTGCTCCAGCCTATCCAGCTGCTGTTCCAGGGCAGCCAGACGCCCGGCGACTTCATCGGGCTTGCGTGCATCGGCCTCGAGCCGCGCCGTCTTGGCCCGCTGGCGCGCAACCTCGGCCTGCGCCTGGTCGAGCGCGGCGCTCAGGGATTTCACTTCCGTCAACGCATCCCGCATCCGCTTGGCATCCGCCTGGGTCTCGCGCAAGCGCTCAAGCTCGATCTTCATTGCTGCGAACCCGGACGTTTCCGCCCGCAGCCGCGCAAGTTCCCTGCGGGCCAGCTGCAAGGCCGACGGCTCCCCATCGCCGAGGGCGGCCATGGCCTGCTCTTCGGACCGATCCCGTTCGACGGACTGCCGAGCCAGGTCCGCGTTCTGCAACCGCAAGGTATCGAGTGCTCGGTCGCGAGCCTCCAGTTGCTTGACGAGCCGCGCGCGCTCACACACGAGCTCGCTGCACCGACTATTGACGCGTTGTAGCTGACTTCGCAGCGCCGCGAAGTCGGCAGGCATGGGTGGGGGAGGAGGAGGAGGCACGGATGAGCGCGAGGACGGGCGCGCCTCCTGCGGCACGGGAGGGGGCGAGCTAAGACGGCGATGAATCCCGGTCGTGCTCCGCTCGCCTGCGGGCGCCACGTCGCTCTCGACCGCACCCGCTTCTTCCGCCGAAAGCTCCTCCAACTCCTCCAGGTCGACGTCGAACACGTCCCCATCCCCCCCGCATTCTTTCGCTGCCAAATCCTTCGAGCGTGCAGCCTCGCCGGTCGACCCACCTTCGACTTCTGCGCTCATAGTTCAATTGACCTCCCGAAGACTACACGGTGCTCAGCATAGGCGGGAGGGTTGCCCTCGCAACCCCGTAAAATTTACCTATCCAGAGATTAAGTATTTGAAAATATTATGAATCGATGCCTGCCGCGGACCGCATCAACGAGTATCCACTCGCCTCTTGGGTCCCCAACGTGTGGTCGCTCACTGTGGCCCCAGATTGAGGCGGGTCGGTCATCCGTGCGAGAATGCAAAATTCCGTTTATGCCGTCTGGGGTGTGCGGTACCCAGGAGTAGTCATTCGATGTCCAAATCGACGCCGGCACCTGTTACAGCCGACGCCGACAGGGCCTACCTGAGCGCCAAGGAGTCGCTGCGCCCGGCGCGGCCGCCAGCCGACGCGTCCCCACCCTCGCCTTCGCCGCAGGAACAGGACCGCGCGGCGGAAGCGCTCGCCCCGGTTGTGCCCATCCAGCGCGCCTCCCAAGGCCAGCAAGTGGATGCGGCTTCGGCCCTGAAGTACGAGCTGCAAGCCGCCGATCAGGCGGCCAAGGCCCTCGCCTTCGAGCAAGCAGCAAAGCGGTATCTACGATGCCTGGAACTCGCGGGGGACAGTCCCGACCCCGACCTAGTGCAGATATACCGCCGCTACGCGATGGTGCTCGGCCGAAGCGGGCGCGACGCCCAAGCCGCTGAAGCATACCGGGAGGCTGCCCGGCTGTCGCCCGGCGAGGGCGCCCAGGCGCTGCTGCGCCTGGCTGCTTCGCACCTGCTGCGCAGCGGCCAGCTCGATGCCGGGGAAGACTTGTTGCGGCATGTGCTCGACGCCACAGGCTTCAAGATGCCCACCACCCGCCGAGGGCTGGCCACCGCCAGCACGGCCACCAGGCTGCAATGGACAGCAACCGGCCTGACAACCACACCGAGGTGGAAGACACAGGTTCCAGGCCCCCTACTCGATCGCATCGACGCGCTCGGAACCTTTCACCTGGACACGTTGCCAAGCGACCCAACGCGCTCCCGATACTTTCTAGCGCAACAGGTGCGCTGGGCACTCAGGGCCGGCGAGCCAGCGCGGGTGCTTGCGGCGCTGTGTGGGGTGTGCAACCTCAACGCCGAGCGGGGCACAGCGGGCGCGAAGCGCACCGTCGAAAGCCTGCTGATTCGCATCGACGCGCTGGCCCACGAACTGGACACGCCGGTTGGCTATGCCCTGGCTGCTAGCACACGCGCAAGCGCCCTGTGGATGGTCGGCGACCCTGAGGGGCCGCTCCCAGCATCCCGGGAGGCGGAGCGGCTCTATCGCACTACCGTCGCCGGTTCTCTTCACGATAGCCACCAGCCACGCTTGACGGCGGCTGCCGTCCGGATGGGTTGCCTGCTCGAGCTTGGCGACTATCGGGCGGTCGGGGCAGACCTCCTGGCAATGAAGGAACGGGGCTCCATGGTGGGCGCGCCGCCGGCGGCTGTGCAGCTGGCTGTCATTGAGGCCACCCTGGACGGGATCCAGCAACGCCACGAAGCCGCGGCCGCGCGCCTTCATGAACAGCGCGCGACCTTGCCAAACGCCACCTACGGACTCAACCACGCCAAACACATGATAGCGTCCTGCGTGACAGCCCACGGCGACGGAGACTACGCAAGGGGTTTGTCGCTGCTGGACCAGGCCTGGCCGCGCTTTGTCCGGTCGCACGTGCGGCACATCGCGATGACATCATGCGAGGCTCACGCGACGCGTCTGCAGCTCATGATGTCGCACTTCCTAGTCCACTCAAAGGATCCGGCGCTGGCGCGAGCGCTTCGGCGCGAGGTCCGAGTTCTGGCCAAGCTACGAACGCAGCGCCGTGCAGCGCCAGCCGCCAATCTTCAGCTCGCCCGCCTGCTGGCTTCGGAAGGCGACGTGGAGCGGGCCGTCTGCCTACTACAAACGGCGATCGGAGTGGCCAAGCCGGATGAGCGTGAGCGCGCACGCTTTCTGCTCGGTAGGCTGATCGGCGGCGATCAGGGCGCCGAGCTGTGCCACCGCGCGGAGCGATTCTTTGCCAATGGGGGCGTCGTGGACCCGCGCGCATACCTCCAGGGGTGCTACCCCGAGCGACACTGAGCTGGGGCCGCGCGCCGCCGTGGGTGCAGGCGCCGACGAGCACGAGCACGAGCCGAACATGCTCCTGGATCCGAACACTAGCAAGTTGCCATCCAGGAAAGGGTGCATGCCCTTTCCTGGATGGCAACTTGCTAGCCGATACCCTCGTAGAGGGAGCCGAGCAGGGAGGTCGTGAAGTTGGCCTGGCCATGGACCGCAACGGCGGCCTGGGAACGAATGCGCTCGGCCACCGAGCGGGCGGTCGTCTCCGCGATGTCGGCGTCTTCGATGCGCGAGCGGGCCGCCACCAACGCTTCCCGCGAACTGGCCACTTCGTTGCCGGCGACCCGGAAACGATTGTCGGTGGCGCCGAGTTCGGCCTGGCGGCTCGAGATGTTCTCGGAGGCAGCATCCAACACGCCCAAGGCCTCGCGCGCGCCGTCCACGGTGCTGAGATCGATCCCGTCAAGACCCAGCGGTGCGACGAAACTGCCTCCGGGATCGATTGCGATCGTCTCGCCGGCGTCGTCACCCGCCTGAACATCCAGAGATACGCCATCCTCGAACACCCGTGTACCGTTGAACTCCGTGGTCTGCTCGATTCTCCCGAGCTCTTCCGACAGCGCTCCGGCTTCTTGCTGCAAGGTGGTTCGCTGACCGTCGGAGAGGGTGCCATTGCTGGCTTCGATGGCCAGCTCCCGCAGGCGCGTAACGATCGAGCTCGCCTCGGATAGCCCGCCATCCGCCACGCGCACGAAGCTCGAGGCATCCGCCAGGTTGCGACCGGCCTGGGACAAGGAAACCTCTTGCCCCTCGAGCTTGCGGGCGATGGCCAGGCCCGCGGCGTCGTCTGCGGCACTGTTGATGCGCTTGCCACTCGCCAGCGCCTGCGAAGTCCGGTCGATCTGGGACTGTACACCGTGCAGCGCCCGGGTGGAGGAGTACGCCTTTATCACCACATCATACCTCGATTTTTCTTCCTCAAGAGTTCCCGACCTTCGTCCGCATCACCCGGTAACCAGTCGTGTCTGCGCCGACGCAGAAATGGGCCAATTCAACTGAACGGCCGTTCCCGCCCTAATTTGAGGTAACGAGCGTCGAATTGTTGCCGGGCTCCGCCGGATCGTTCACGGAGCCGGTGGCGCCGTGACGGCCTGACACGAAGAGAGCTCGATCCCCCGATCCGAAGCACCGGGGTTGGAGGGATAATCATCCCTGGGGTCCCTGCCCTTCACCCACATGCTGCTCCAACCTGCTACAAGACCCGCCGACCGATGAGCTTGGCCGTATTCGAAGACGTTTCGCTCAGCTTTGGCAAGAAGACGATTGTCGACGAGCTGGGCCTAAGGATTGGCACCGCGGACCGGATCGGCCTGATCGGACCGAACGGGTCCGGCAAGACCTCGATCATGCGAATGCTTGCGGCAGAACAAGCCCCCGACGGGGGGCAGATCAGCCTGCGCAAGGAGTTGCGGCTGGGGTACTTGCCGCAGGACATCGCGCTGTCGGGTGGCCGTTCACTGCTATCGTTCGTACGCGACAGTGTACCCGGCCGGGCCGAGCTCGACGACACGGTCGCGCGCGCAGAGGCGGAGCTTGCTGAGGCAGAGCGGGACGACCGCGCCGAAGAGGAGATGATGGCGATCGTCGAGCGGCTCTCGGAGCTGCACGAACAGGTCACCCACTATGACATGCACTACACGGAGCACGAAGCCACCCGCATTTTGTCGGGGCTCGGGTTTCAGACGAGCGATCTCGGCCGCGATATGGGCGAGTTCAGCGGAGGTTGGAAGATGCGCGGGGTGCTGGCAGCCCTGCTCTTCCAACAACCCGACCTACTGTTGCTTGACGAGCCAACCAACCACCTGGACATGCCTTCGGTCACGTGGTTTGGCGACTTTCTCAAGCAGTATGAGCGCGCATTCATCCTAATCTGCCACGACCGCGAGTTCCTCAACGAGCAGGTCAAGCGGATCATCAGTTTCGAGCCCGAAGGCGTGCGCCTGTACTCCGGCGACTACGAGAGCTATTTGCGCCAGCGGGCTGAAGAAGAGGTGATCCTCGAGAACAAGGCCAAGAACATAGCGCGCGAGCGCGAGCAGGCAGAACGCTTCATCAATCGGTTTCGAGCGCAGGCGAACAAGGCGCGCGCGGTCCAGAGCCGCGTAAAAGCGCTCGAGAAGATGGAGAAAGTCGAGACCTTCCAGAAGCGCAAGGTGATGCGCTTCAAGTTCCCGCCCACCGGACGCTGCTCCAACGAGCCGGTCCTGGTCCAAGGCCTGGCCAAGAGCTATGGCGACCACCAGGTACTATCCGGCGTGGACCTTGGCGTGCGCCGTGGTGAGAAGATCGGGATCATCGGCGTCAACGGCGCCGGCAAGACGACCCTATTGCGAATCATGGCCGGGGAAATCGAGCCCAGCGCCGGTCAGGTCCAGTTCGGTCACAACGTCAAGGCCGGCTACTACGCTCAGCACCACGCCGATACCCTGCACAAGGAAAGCACGATCTTCGACGAAGTCGCCGGCGAAGCCGAAGACGCGACAATCACCCAGATCCGTACGGTGCTGGGAGCCTTTCTCTTTAGCGATGACGATGTCGACAAGAAGATCGGCGTGCTGTCGGGTGGCGAGCGGGCGCGTGTTGCCTTGGCCAAATTGCTCATCAATCCAGGCAATCTACTGATGATGGACGAGCCCACCAACCACCTCGATCTGGCGTCGAGCGAGGCACTCGCCGATAGTCTCGGCACCTACGACGGCACGCTAATCTTCGTCAGCCACAACCGCTCATTCGTGCACCGGCTGGCCACCCGCATCTGGAACGTTGCCGACGGCACAGTCGAGCCCTATCCCGGCACGCTCGACGAATACATGGACGCCTACCGCACCGCGCTGGCCGAGGGGTCGGGGGACGGCGCCAGCAAGCGAATGGGAGGGCCGCCCACCACCAAGCCGCAAACCACCGGCGCCCCACGGCAAGCCAAGCAGGCTTCCCAGCCCGAGGCACCCCGTCGCAAGCGCGGCAGCCGGGCGGAAGAAAAGGAACGCAAGCGCCGCGAAGCAGAAGCCAGGCGCAAGAACGGTGGCGGCGACCCCGCCAAGAAGGTGCGCGACCTCGAGAGCAAGATTTCCCGCCTCAAAACAGCCCAAAAGGAGCGCAGCGAATTACTCGCAGACCCAGAGGTCTACGCCAACAAGGCCCGCAGCAACGAACTCATCCAGGCCTTCAAGAAGGCCCAGGCAGAGCTAGACCTACTCACCGAGCGCTGGCTCGAAGCCCAAGCCGCTCTGGAAGCCACGCAGGACTAGCTAGCTAGCCCGGTCGGGCTCCTTGTGCGGGTGGGTCCTCGCGCTGCCTGACATGCTCGCGCTACCGTGGCTTCAGCGCTGCGAAGCCACACGTTTGAAAGTCGATGCCCCCGCAGGCCGGGGCGGACAGGTCGCGGATACTCTGCGGATCGGTGCTGCAAGACACGGACAGGCCGCCGGCGAGATCCGCCGTGCCGGCTACGCAAGCTTCGATGTCCGCCGCACGGGCGGTACAGTTGGAGAGGTTGCCAGTCGGGTCTCCCCGGAAGCAGAGGGCCCGATAGTCGGCGCCACCGCCGGCCAAGCACTCGCGTTGCGTCGCTTCGCACTGCTGCCCCCCCGCACGAAGGCCAAACAGCGCACAGGTCATCCTGCGAACGGCAGGGACGCGCGCGAGAAACGCGTCAACGTCCCCGCAGACTTGTTCGCGCTCTTGTTCAGACCACTCGGCCACCGGGCGGTCCTCAGCGATGCTTACCTGAAACGGTGCAGCCTCGGAGGGCTCAGAGACGCTCGATGTACACGCGAGCATGCATACCCAGACAACGGCGCCTTCAGCGATCCGGCGCCGGCGTATCGTCAGAGCGTAGCGCCGGAGCATCTCCTGCGGTGTAGCGTGGCCACCGAGAGCATGACAAGTGCAATCGGGGCGAGGTCCCCGTCCGTGGCAATACCCGAGAGTTTGCTTGCGTGTTTCGCAATGTTGAGCCGTGTTTCACTACACCGAGCTACCGCCGACGCGTACGAGAACGAGTAGAGCGTGCTGGGCCGCGTCAGCGCGCCAATCACCGGCGCTCACCTGAAAGAACCGCCGAAGCGAGACTAGCAGGTTGCTGCTAGTGGCTAGTGCGCGCGCAGGTAGATATCAGGACAGCCGCCGCGGTCCTGCAGCAGGCCCAGTTTGGGTGAGAGGTAAGCCTCCCAGAGATCGTGACCAAGGAAGAGTCGGACCCCCACGGTAATGGAAGCCATACGAGTCGTCTGCCCCGGCGTTTCGCAGGGTGTATGTGAGTCGATTGAAAACGGCACCGCTCCCCAGCCTCCCACAAAAGCGCCACCGGGCTGCTCGCCGCCTGTGGTGAGGTGACCCCCACCCGAGATACCACCTGTGAGAAAAACGCTGGGGTCCTTCACGCTGTTGATCGGAAGTCCGATGGCGACTTCGCCAGCGGCGTAGACGCTTAGCCAATCGTCCTGGGCAAGCGGACGAACGGAGCCGCCAGCGAGGCCCAGCAGCGGGCCATAGCCCACACTCCCCTCCCAACCCACGATCGGGCCGACGTTGGAGAACCCGATCAACGGCCCCGTGCCTCCGTGCACGCAGCCGCCGCTGGCCAACAACCAGGCGGCTGCGACCCATCTCACGCGTCCCCGAATGAGCATGTAGCCAGCTTGAGTCTCACCTGAATCGGCCCCCTAGGGAAGGGGATGTGGTTGGCCCATCGGGGGCACGCACTGACCAGCACGCGCCATCGTCGGGGGCGCGATCGCACGATCCCCACGGTGCGCCTGGCTTCGGCGAAACAAAGCGCCCTTGCTGCGCCCTCGGTCAGGAACGAAAGCCTTGCGGAGTCGGGCAGTTGTGTGGCGCGCCCGCCCTTGATGACGAGTCCCGGCCAGCGAGGGCACAACGCCGGACTTCCGGGTCACCGATTGGCGTGCGACAAGGCTCCATGCGCTACCGTCACGTGCTCTGGGATTGGAACGGCACGGTCGTCGATGACGTGGAGATCTCCATCGAGACCATCAACGGACTGCTGCAAGCGCGCGGGCTGCCAGAAATCACGGTGGCGCGCTATCGCGAGGTCTTCGATTTCCCCGTACGCGACTACTACCTGCGGCTGGGGTTCGACCTGCAGGCGGAGGACTTCGGGGACTTGGCGCGAGAGTTTATCACGAGCTTCGAGGCGCGTTTCCATACGTGCGAACTACGCCCGGGGATCGCCGAGACCCTAGGTGCGCTGGGCGAACGAGGCGCTGAGCACTCGGTGTTGTCCGCCACCGAGCAGGGTAAGCTGCGCACGCAGGTCGAAACCTTGGGCATGACCTCGAGCTTCAGCGCGCTGGTGGGCGCCGACAACCTGTTGGCGGCGGGCAAGATCGCCCGCGGACGCAAGCTCCTAGGTCAACTGGACGCCGCGCCAGAACAGGTCGTGCTCGTGGGTGACACCGTGCACGATGCTGAGGTCGCCGATGCGATGGGGATCGGCTGTGTGCTACTGGACGGCGGGCACCACTCGACCCAGCGTCTGCAACGCACGGGGGCGCCCGTAGTGACGGATCTGGACGCACTCGGACGGCACCTCAGCACATGAAAAGCGAGCATGTACTCCACCCTCGGGGGAATTCCGCCGTTGGATCAGCAAGCGGGAGCCCGCCGCATGTCAACGGGAAAACCTTGTGAACACGTTGGTGGAGCGTCAGGAGTGCCGCAGGACGCGCAGGCGATCACTGGACCAGCGGGTACCCGCAAGTCGAATTGCCACATGGTAGCTGGAGAACTCGCACGGATATGAAGCCCTTACTTAGAGCGGCGCGCACGCATGGCGAGGATCGGGGGCTCCTCGGTGGTGCAAGGGGCGAAGGATACCACCCCGGCCTGGCCAGAATTGGCCAGGGTCACCCGCCCTTCATCATCTATCCTAGACGAGGATGACCGCGGGCTCTCCAGCGCACCAAACCATTGCAGGCCGCTACTGCGTCGAGCAGACGCTGGGCCAGGGGGGCATGGGAGTTGTCTACCGCGTCCGAGATCGGTCGACGGGGGATGTCCTAGCGCTCAAGCTGGCGACGCTGCCCGAGGATAAACGCAGGAGTACTGCGGCATCCCAGTTTGCGCACGAGTATCACACCTTGGCGCACCTGGCTCACCCGCGGGTGGTCGCCGTACACGACTACGGCATCGAAGCGGGTAGCCCCTACTACACGATGGAGCTGTTGGGTGGGGAGGACCTTCGACAAACGGGGAAGGTTGCCTGGAAGCGAGCATGTGCTTTGCTCCGCGACGTCTGCTCGGCCCTGATGTTGCTGCATTGCCGACGCATCGTGCACCGCGACGTAACGACGCGAAACATCCGCGTGATGCCGGACGGGCGGGGAAAACTGATCGACTTCGGCGCGATGGCCCCCTTCGGCCATGACCGGGGGATTGTCGGAACCCCACCGTTCATGGCCCCTGAGGTGCTACGACGACAACCCCTCGATGGCCGCACGGACCTGTTCGCCCTTGGGGCGGTCGGATACTGGCTACTGACGGGGTGCCACGCCTATCCAGCCATCAACCTGGGTTCCCTAGAGGCACTCTGGGGCATGTCGGTTCTGTCGCCATCGGAGCTCGAGATCGAGTCGCCACCCGCTCTTGATGAACTCGTCTTGGCTCTCCTGAACCCTGACGCTCAAGGCCGCCCAGCATCCGCAGCCGAGGTGATGTTCCGCTTGGAAGCCATCGGCGCACTTCAACAGGAAGCGGACCTCGCCGTGGCGCAGGCGTATCTGACCACTCCCAAGATCGTCGGACGAGACAATGAGCGTAAGCGCTGGCTCGACGTGCTCGGCGAAGCGGAAGGAAGCGCATGCCTATCGGTGGTCGGCGTCCAGGGAACCGGAAGAAGCCGGGTGATGGACCAGGTCGCACTGGACGGAAAGCTCGCAGGTCGACACGTGCTGCAGCTTGACGCGGCGCCCCTGCCACGCGAGCGGTTCGCCGCGGTTGGAAAGCTGGTCGCGCAGCTAGCCGACCTGTGCGAGCCCGGTACTGACCCCGCCGCTTCACCTACGGCCACCTCCCGTGGAGACGCTTCCGCCAAACTCTTGACCGGGGTGGAGCGCCTTGCCAATGACCGCCCCACCTTGGTTGTCGTAGACAATCTCGACCAGGTTGATCCAGCGTCCTGCGCTAGCTTGGTCGAGCTAACCTGGCTAACCAGTCGCCTGCCGCTCGTCGTGGCAGTCTCGTACGATCCCAGCAGACTTGGATCCGCCGCGCAGGAGCTGGTCTCGGAGCTTGCAGCACGAGGACCACAGCTGTCGTTGGTCGGCCTCGAACTGGACCAGACGCTTGAGTTGCTGCGATCGATCTTCGGTGAACAGTCGAACCTACGCGTAGTCGCGGAATGGGCCCAGCGCGTGGGGCGAGGGCGACCGCGGACCACGATGGAACTCGCCCAGCACCTTGTGGACAGCGGCCATGCGCGTTTCGAGCTGGGGCACTGGGTACTGGCGGAAGATCTGTCCGTGCTCGCGCTGCCGGACAGTATCGAGCTGGTTCTGCGGTCCCGCATCAACGGTCTGAGCCCCGCTGCTCGGGAGCTAGCACACACACTTGCGATTCTGGCTGAGGTCGGGATCGATTTGCCGCCGATAGGCGAGTACGCGAGCCTGTTCCTAGATGCGCTGGGCAGCCCGGAAATCTTTGCGAGCCTCGACGAGTTGGTGGGCGCGGGAGTCCTTACGCGCACCGAGGAACACTACGTGTTCGAGAGCGAAGGCCAGGCCCACGCCTTCGTCGCCGCGCTCGACGAAACCGGAGCCCGGCGCGCTCATACCCGTATCGGCACGTACTTTCAGGCGCGCGAGGGAGCCCACCTGCGGGCCGCCTATCACATGTGGAAGGCGGGTCGTGAACAGCAGGCATTCGAGCTCTTGGCCACGCCGCTTCCGGCCGATCTGGGGCTCGACAGCCCTCACGTGAGGACAGCCAGACGACCTGAAGGCCTGGCACTGCTTCACTGGAGCATCGACTACATGGCGGCCCGCAAGCCACCGGCGGACGCCTGCGCGCTTGTGTACAGCGAAGCCCTGACGCTGGCCGCGGCGCTCGATCCGACCTTGGCACGCTGCGCACCCCAGGCGCTCGCGCAACTGGTCCACGACAGCGGACGAGACCTGTTCGACGAGGTCGACTCCACTTCGCCCGAGCAACGGTTGCAGGACGTGCTGGCAGCCTCGACGGTACGTTGGGAACGTACCGCACCGGAGCTGCGAGGTCTGCCGCCGGGCCAAGGGATCGCAAAGCTCTCACTCGCCGTGGCGATGCTGGGAGGTGCATACCGTCGCACGCTAGACGTGGAAGGCATCCGGAGTCTGACCGTAGTGGAGCCATTTCGGGCAGTGCCGACCATCGACATTGTCCAGCGGTTGACCGAGCAAGCGATCCACTGGACGACGGGCCGCACCGATGTCGCGGCCCTGATGAACGTGCTTTCGCTGCTCGACCAGCCGTTGCCGGGTTTGGAAGAGGCGACCCGTCACGGCATCGTCAACGTTGTAACCTACCGTTGTGGGCTACTCGAAGCACTGAGCGGGAAGGAGGAAGCGCTCGAAAAGGCGGACCATCTTTGCTCCCAGCCCGTGTACCCGGTGCTCGGCTGGGATATCCGAGCGGCCTTCTATCGGGCACGCTGCCTCGACGATGAGCTGGCCAGGGCGCGGGAACAGCGCGGGCTTGCTGCACTACGCGACAGCAACTCGCATCTTGCGCTGGGGCTGCCGGCCGCGATCGCCACGGCCGCGTACCTCGATGACTTGATGGGCCTGAGTGGTCTCATCTCGCGCGCGCAAGCCGATGCGGAGCGCTATTCGGGCTGGCTTCCTGTCCACCTCTACGCACAAGGCTGTCGCAAACTCATGACCGGTGATCTTGAGAGCGCGCTCGCCGATTTCGAACGAGCCTGTTCGCTCGCACCGCTCGGGGACCACCCATACTGGTTGCTTCCATTGGAAGGCCGACTTCGCGCCCTACTGGGAATCGGCGCGAGCGAGCGAGCGGCAGCCCTCGCCGAGACGTCCGAGCAGGCCATGCGCCGTCGTGGGCTCGACCCCGACCATGGCGAGTTGCTGCAGGTCGCCTTCGCACTGTGCGAAGCCGCCTCGGGCCGCCACCAGGCGGGACAAGGTCGTTTGCAGCATTGGCTGCAAGCGAGGCGAGCGGAAGGCTACCGCGGGCTGCCCATCGCCTGCCTTCACGAAGGCCTTGCACGCATCGCTCTAGCGCAAGATGACCCCGAAGAGGCGGCCCATCACTTGCACGAGTTGGCGACGGAGTGCGGCGCCGCGGCGCCTCCGGGTCTGGCCGCACGCTGCGTCCGGCTGCGGGCAGCGGTGGACAGCCTGCGCGGGGAAGCGGTACGAACCCCGCACGATGAGCCTCAGGCGGCCGACGCAGATCGGCCCGCCACCGCTCAGGACGCATTGCACGGTTGGCTGGCGAGCGGCGCGCTGCGCGACGGTCTAAGCCGCGTAGCGAAGCGTCTAGCAGTGCCCGCAGCGGCGCTGTTCGTTCATCGGGATGACGGGTTCGAACTTGCTGAGCACCACGGCGGATGGCAGGAAGCCCAGGTGGCGAACGTCTTGACAGCCCTGGCCGATGCTACGCTGGCAGACGACAGAGAACGCACCATGACGATGGACGACCCACAGCAGTATCAATACATGGCCCCGATCGATCTGACGACCGGGTCGGGTGAGCGCTTCCAGGCGGTGCCGCTGCCGATGTCGGAGTGCGGGGCGATGCTGGTCGTGCGTGGCATCGGAGTTGGCCCGAGGATCGCTGCGCAGGAGCTGGTCACGATTCTCGTTGACGAGTCCGACGAGGAGTAGCTAGCTACCCCGAGACGAAGGGCAGGAGCAGACCAGTGTCATGGGGGCCACCGGTGTGCAGGGTGTGGGTTCCCTGATTGCAGAGCTCGCGATGGTGAAACATGGCGTTGCTGTGGAGGTCCGCGCCACCGATGACGAGCTGCAGCGTCTGGCCTGGCTCAAAGGCCGTACTGGAGGGCAGAATCTCGACCTCCACGGGAACGATCTGACCTGGCTCGATCAACTGCACCTGGGTGTGCGAGAGAACGGGTTGGAACGGGCGGGATCTTTCCTTGTCGAGCGCTCGATGGGAGACTCGCAGAAAGCCGTGCGATACGGGCCCAGTGGGATCGTTCTCGCGCGCCTCGAAACACACTTCGTTCCCCGCCGCGTCCAGCTTCTTGACCAGCACGAACAGGTCCATGTCGTCTCCCTGGTCGGTCGAGACCCACAGCTTGAGTCGCATGTGCCCTGTGATCTCGCTGGCCCGGTCGAAACGGTACTCGAAACAGGCGGTACCTCCGCCGACAGCGTCGTACGTGACCTCGGCCGGATCCGCCGGTCTATCCGGGGACAACACGTGGTCCTGCGCGCGGAGAAATAGTTCGCGATACTCGGTAGCGGGTACGGGCCAGTCGGCCACCTCGCGCACGGCATAGTCATCGAGACTTCGGCGCACCTCCAGTCGCACCCGGGGTCGCTGTTTCATGCCATTGTCGAGACCTTTGAGAAAGCAATCCAGAAAGCGCCGCTGATACTCCAGGGCCTCCTCCTCGTAGTACACGGTCCATTTCCCGCGCCCGTGCGTGTAGAGCCACTTGTGTTGCGAGCCGATGCGCATATAGGCGTCGAAGGCACCCTGAGAGTGCAGCCCCTGATCGGAGTAGCTGCCACAGATGAGCGCTGGCACGCGGATGGCGGCAAGGTCGGCCACGTTACCAGGCACCTCCGAGATCGTCGGAGTACGGCTGGGCCCGCGATCCTCGTCCGGCTGGGCTCCGGCCATGCGGCGTGACCATCCGCGGTAGAACGCCGTCTCGGGGACGCCCCCGTGGTATCGGATATTGCGGTAAGCATCGGAGGCACCCTCCCACGGAACCATGGCTGCCAGGTGTGGAGGGTTGCTTGCGGCCGCATACCATTGGCAGATCGCCAGGTACGATACCCCGTGCAGGCCAACCCGGCCGTTGCTCCACGACTGCGTTCCCGCCCACTCGATGATCCGAGCGTAGTCGCTGATCTCCCTGCGGCTAAACACCTTGCGCTCACCCTCGGACTTGAAGCACCCGCGCAGGTCAACATGCACGACCACATATCCGTGGGGCACCCAATAGGCCGGATCGGGGGCCTCGAAGGGCGTGCTGTTCGACACGCGATAGCGGCCCATGCCGAGGCCGATCTCCGCTCGCCGCGCCAAGGTGGCCTCGCGCGATTTTCCGGGATCACTGTCCTTGCCGTAGGGGGTAAGGGCCAGAATCACCGGCAGCGCACCGGGGCTTTGCTCAGGCCGGAAGACGTTCGCCGAGAGCCGAACGCCATCGGGCATCACGATCCCGACATCCCTCTCGACTTCGATGCCCGCGGGCAGCGGAAAGACCTCGATCTCGTTGTGGGGCGCGCGAGTTCTCGTTGCTGCGCTCATGATCACCGACCTCCATAGAACTGGTGTGTGTGGTGGACTACCGACGACTGGTGTGCGCCCATGAAAACCCTGCGAATGCGCACTTGCTGTGTGGGCGGGGGTTCTGCACCTGGGTAGAAGCGCTCAGGGGTCGTACTCCAACTCAAATAGACCCGGCACAAAGTACTGCAAGAATTGCATCTCCTGCTGGCAGTGGTCGGCAAGGGATTCGGCAAACGGCATCCCGGCAAGCGACGGGATTTCGAAGGTCGACTTCATCATGATGCCGCCATCCGGATCGGCATCGTACTCGTGGAGCAGAAAGCCCCCGAACGGCGTGCCAGTTAGCGCCGTCGAGCCGTAGACGAAATGCTCATAGGTGAGCGGTACTGGGACCCCGCTCGGCTCCAGCCAGGTAATATCGAGCGAGGCGGAAGTGTCGATGGTTTCGACCACACGCTGGACCGCCCCCGGCTCATACACCAGGTCGTTCGTGCTCTTGGGGGCGGTGATCCACTCGAACGACGTGTGTGCGGTGGGATGCCAGCGCTGATACCGATAGGTGTCGCCGATGTTGTCCCACCACCAGTCCATCATCTCAGGTGTCAAGCGCTTGATCCGCTGCTCCACGACGACCCGGAACGTCCCAGCAACAGCCCCCGAGTTCACCTCGCTGCTGCCCCGGGTCAGTAGCTCCCCCTCCACGAAGGCCGACTGAAACCACTCGGGCAGGAACATTGGTAGGCGTGCGATACGCGCCTCCAGATGCTGCGCCCAGGCCATCGCATCGAGGCCTTCCGGGAGCTCAAAGCTCTGATGAACCAGCGTCCCGCCTCCGTCCAGCTCATACGCTATCTCCCAACGCATAGGACCGTCCCCATCGATCATCACGTCTGCCGCAACAACTCCAGACGCGATGACGGGATCGGCCGGTGAAGCGGGCTGCGTGTAGGTAACCAGCAGTTCGTGCGTCTGCTCCGCAACTTGCTCGGTGGAGCGATAGGTCGCGCCCGGCTCTGCTCCCAGGTCGCCCACAGCGGAGGGGGCCTTTTCCCAGGCGAACGCCAGGTGCGCATCCGGAGCCCATTGCTCAAAACGGGACGAGTCTAGGTTGTTCCACAGAAAATCGATCAGCTCGGGCCTTAGCCCATCCAGGCGTTGCTCCACTTCCACCGGTACGGTGGGTCCGCTCGCCTGGGATGGAGAGGTCGCTGGCCCGTCGGAACCGGGGGCAACTGGAGCGGCGGCTCCGGGACCCGCCGGCATGGCCGCTGCCGAGCCCCCGATGTTCCGCGTCGGCATGCTAGCAGGAGGGGCAGCCGCACCGGCGGCGGCCCCATCGGGAGGCCCATCGGCCGAGGGGGTTGCTCCCTGGGGCGCCCCGGGAATACCCGCGCCCCCTTCGGGCTGCGGCGACCGAACGCCCATCGCCTGCTTGGGTTCGATGGGTGGCGAAAGGGGCTGGGGCGGGCTCTGGGCGGACTCGGTTTGACACCCGATCACGTTCGCCGAAACGACCAGCAACGCCGCTGCGGCGGCACGCGACAGCCCGACCCCGTGTGGTCGTGTGGAATGCATAGTATACGCTCCACCTCTACATCTGTAGAGGTGGCTTGACGCTAGCCTGGTCGGGACATAACGTCAACCAACAACAATGGACCAAGCGCAGAAGCGTCAGGACGAGATCGCCGATGCAGCGCTGCGGGTTCTCGGCTTGCTCGGTGCCCGCGGGCTCACGCATCGAGCCGTGGACGCCCACGCGAACCTGCCGGCCGGCTCTACGTCCTACTACTGCCGGCGACGCATCGACCTGATCGGACTGGCGCTGCAGCGGCACGCGACCCTAGACCACCTGGCGCTCGAAGGTCTGGCGGCCGCCTACGAGGCGCGCCGCGGCGCGTGGGGTGCTAGCGAAGACGGCGTGGCATGGCTCGCCATGGCGTTGCATCGTTGGATGCGAACC
This sequence comes from Myxococcales bacterium, assembly GCA_028817905.1. Classification (GTDB taxonomy): domain Bacteria; phylum Myxococcota_A; class Polyangia; order Polyangiales; family JAFGIB01; genus JAPPOR01. Next base: position 3,001 of record JAPPOR010001045.1, on the reverse strand, counting down.
CAGGACGCGGTGCTGCTAGCGGCCCGCTTTGAGCTGTTCATGGCTGTCTCGAGAGAACCCACGCTCAGCGCCGTGATCAAGCAGACCCGACAGCGGTTTGGAGCAACGCTTGCCGGGATCCTCAGCGCAGGCGGGGCGAGCCATTGTCGAGAGCTGACCGCCCAGGTGATCGCCTACATGGAAGGTCTGCTCTTGGAGCGCATTCGACTGGGCCGCTTGGTAGTCACCAGGTCGCAGTTCTTGCGCTCGTTGCGGGCGCTCCTGCACGCGCACTCGGCACCGGCGACGCTCGGCGTGCTAGCGCAGGACTCCGAACCGCCCGCCAACTGAAGCTGCTGCAACCACTTGGCCGCCTCGCGCATAGCCGGCCAACCGCTCGCAAGCCTAGCGTGCGATGCGGAGGTTGAACATGCGCGCTACTGTCTTGATCCTGGCGAGCGTCGCCGCGCAGCTCGCTGGCTGCTCCACCGCGGAATCACTCGTCGGCAGGGACCGGCCTGCCCGGGGTGGTGCCGCAGGGATCGGGGGGGGCGCGACCGAGCCACCGGCACCCACCACACCACCGATTCCCGCCGGCGCGGTTGCGGACACGGGTACCGACAATGAGCCGAGTGCTGCTGCAGCCCATGATACCGCTAGTGAGACCGTGCCTGTGGGCGATGGCAACTGCGGTGCGGTGGTACAAGCAGCGGAGAACACCCGACAACCGGTCGACGTGGTCTTCGCGATCGACACCTCCGGTAGCATGGGCGAAGAAATCGGCTTCGTGCACGAGAACATGAACGCGTTCTCACAACAAATCCGGGCAAGTGGCATCGACGCGCGCGTCGTGCTGATCGCCACCGAGCAAGTCGGAACGGACGATCTCACCTTCGGACTCTTCACGGACGGCATATGCATCGACGCGCCCCTGGGTTCGGGCAGCTGTCCCATGGATTCCAACCCCCCCGACTACGTGCACATTCCCGAGCTGATAGGGCAGTGGAATATCCTGGACAGCTACGTCTACCTCTACCCGATGTATAAGCAGTACCTGCGTCCAGACTCGCTCAAGACGCTCGTGTCCATTTCGGACGACGACGCCTCGACGGGTGCCGACAAGTTCCTCGCCGACGTCCAGGCTCTCGATCCCGGAACCTCGGTCTGGGCACAGTGGCGATACTCGGCGATCTACCCCTTCGAGGCATGTCTCGGAAGCTTTGGAATCGGCACCACCCACCGGAGCCTTGTCGAGCGTACGCAGGGCGTGGCTGGCGACCTGTGTCTGCAAGACTTTCGCCCGGTTTTCGATGCGATCGCGACACAATTGGTCGAGTCAGCAACCTTGGCGTGCGACTGGGAAATCCCGCCCCCACCCAATGGCGAGACCTTCGAACCGACCGAGACCAACGTCCGGCTCATGCTGGATGGCCACTCGCAGGAATTGCTCAAGTCGCAACACGCACCGAACTGCCTAGGTGGGAACGGCTGGTACTACGATGACGATGTCACCCCACGCCGAGTGCTCGCCTGCCCAGCCACCTGCGCGCAGATCCAGGCCGCCAACGCCGCCGAGGTCCAGTTGCTCTTCGGCTGCGCGACCCGGCTTGGACCGGCGTGAGTCACCTTCGTGGCGCGCCCGCGCCCCCTGACGTCAGGTAAGTTCGGCTTCGCTGCTGTCGCCCTGGCGCGAGCGTGCGGGTTGGTTCCGCTAAGGCTCCTGGTCCTGCTGACAGAAACCAAGGGGCGTGGTGCCGGTCCAGCGCCGAAAGGCGCGATGAAACGCGGCCCTATCAAGAAACCCAAGGGCGAAAGCGGTCTCGTGAATGCTCAGTTGTCGCTCCCTGAGAAAGGCCTTCGCGGCGCTTGCGAGCGCCTCCTCGGTGACCTGCGCGAAGGTCTTGCCCTCCTCGGCAAGCCTACGACGAAGCGACCTCTCACTCAGCTGTAGCTCGCGCGCGACGCTCTTCATGTCGGCGTGCCGAGGCGAAGCGTGGCGTAAGACCACACGTCGAACCCGGTCCTCATAGCTCGCCCCACGGGCAAGCTGTCTGATCTTTCGTTCACTGAACGAAGCCAGCTCTGAATGGAGCTCCGCGTCTCCCTGGGGCGAACGTGCGTCCAGGAACTCGCGGTCAAAGACAAGGCCAGAAAAGGGCTCGCCGAACGACACCTGCTGCTTGAACGTCCGGTCGTACTCTTCGCGATAGGTCGGCGCCGGGTGAGCGAAACAAATGCGTTCGAAATGGGCCCCAGAGCGAAAGAGCGCCACGCGCCTGCGAAGCCCCAAAACCATCATCTCCGCCGCAAAGCGCTGCACCACCGGTGAAGCGCCAGGCAAGGACGGGCACCGGATGGTCGCGGTTCGGCCCACCTCTTCGAGCTTGATGGTGACGCCACTAGCAAGCAGACAAAGGCCGCGCTGCAGGGATGTCATGGACTGCCGCAGGTCCGGGGCATGAAACACCAGGGCAGTCACAGGGTTGAAAGCGCCCGGGCCCAGGAGGCCCATGCAATGGAGGCCGAATGCGGGATCCCCGGTCTGCTTGATGATGGCGTCCAGCAGTCCGTACGTCTGCGCGAACGAAATCCCGGTATCCACCTCTTCAAGCGCCGTAGGAGCGAGCGGAACCGCGGCCAGCAACGGAGCTCGCTGGGCGCCGGCTTTCTCCGCGGCACTCACGAGGGCGCGAACGACCCGCATCGACATCACGTTCTGCGTAGCTTCCAATAGACCCCCGACACCGCGCTCCACCATGACACTCCTCGTTGCCCACCTGGGTTACTTGACAGAAATTGGAAGCGCAATGACCCCCAGGACTTCATGCATGGCACGCGATGATAGTGCGTAGCTTCCAGCACAGCCGATGGCTGCTGCGGGACCCATGCCCTGTTGGTCGCAATCCGCATATGTGAGCGGGACTCGCTCGCCCGCGTTGGCACATCTTGGCACGTAGGCCGCTGGAGCTAGCCCGGATGATTCATGAACTCTGCATCGCCTCGCTTGTTCTTCGACTTCACA
>JAPPOR010000510.1 GCA_028817905.1 Myxococcales bacterium | reverse complement strand
GACTACGACGCCGCCTCGCTTGTCCTTCGACTCCACAGGACTTTCGCCGACCTAGAAAATACAGGCAGTATTCCCGTCGGTCGTCGAAAGCCCCGTGAAGCCGAATCCCTGCGCGATCCGACGCCGAAGTCATGAATGATCCGGGCTAGCCCGGATGATTCATGAACTCTGCATCGCCTCGCTTGTTCTTCGACTTCACACGCCTTTCGTCGCCCTCGCAAATACAGGCAGTATGTGGGTCGGTCGCCGAAAAGCCGTGTGAAGCCGAATCCCTGCGCGATCCGACGCAGAGTTCATGAATCATCCGGGCTAGCCGGCCGGGTCACTCGACCTCCAACAACATCTGGCCGATGCCAACCTGGTCCCCCACCGCGATGTGCACGGCCGTGACCCGCCCGTCCATATCCGCGATCACCTGGTGCTGCAGCTTCATGGCTTCGAGGACCGCCACGACCTCACCACGCGCGACATCCGTCCCGACGGTCACGCGCACGTCGATCACGGTCGCCTCGATCCCGGACGCGAGCTTGCCACTCCCGGTCTCTTCTGCAAGACCGGTTGGGGCGTGGGTCCGGTCCACAACCACGAATACCCCTTCGTCGCTTTGCAACCAAAGGGCACCATCGGACGCGCTGGCGAAGGTCACCGACCTCCGCACCCCATCGCAGACCCCCGACAGGCCTCGTTCGGACCAGACCGGCTGCTCCACCGTCGCCGAGTGCCCCTCGCGCAGCACCGTCCAGCGCGGCGGGCGACGGGTGCGCACCACGGCCACTTCCGCAGACTCGCCCGACACTTCCAGGCAAAACAGCGCGCTCGTCTCAGCGTTGTTCGAAAACCCCGCAAGCCCCCCGTGGCCGGCGACCCGGGGCGCGTAGTCGGACAGGACCAGCGCCGCCAATGCCCAGAGGTGGGCCGGAGCCTCCCCTCCCGTGCGCAACGCCTCGGCGTGCGCGGTGACAAACGAGGTTGTGGCATGGCCGGCTGCGAACTCCGGGTGGCAGAGAACCGAGCGTAGATAGTCGCGGTTATGCCGAACGCCGAGCAATTCGAGCTCGGCGAGTGCCCGATCCAAACGCCGCAGCGCCTCGGACCGGTCGGCCCCGTGGGCGACGACCTTCGCTACCATCGAATCGTAGTGGGGAGAGATGAGCTGGCCCTCGTCGAGACAGTGATCCGTGCGCGCCAGTGCGGTATCCGGAGCACGGAAGTGGATCACCCGACCGGTCTGTGGAACGAAGCCGGCCTCGGGGTCCTCGGTACATACACGCGCCTCGATCGCGTGCCCGCGATAGGAGACATCCTCCGATGAAAAGGCGAGTGGTTTGCCCTCAGCCACCTCGAACTGCAGGCGCACGAGGTCGAGCCCCGTGACCGCTTCGGTCACGGGGTGTTCAACCTGCAGTCGCGTGTTCATCTCGAGGAAGTAGAACTGGCCATCCCCCGCAAGCAGGAACTCCACGGTGCCCACACCCAGATAGTCACATGCACGCGCAAGCGCCACGGCCGCTTGACCCAGCTGTGCCCGCAGGGAGGCCTCCACCGCTGGAGACGGGGACTCCTCGATCAACTTCTGATACCGACGCTGGACCGAACAGTCGCGCTCACCCAAGTGCGCCACGTGGCCGTGGCAATCGCCAACGACCTGGATCTCTACGTGCCTGCCCCCGTCGATCGCCCGCTCGAGCATCAGCCGCCCGTCCCCGAAAGCCGCCTCGGCCTCGGAGCGCGCGCGCTCCAGGCCCTCGGTCAGCGCTTCGCTGGACGCGAGACGCCGCATACCCCGCCCGCCCCCGCCGGCCTTTGCCTTGACCATCAAAGGAAAGCCGATGCGCTGAGCCTCGGAAATCAACCTGTCCGGGGCTTGATCTTCGCCGTCGTAGCCGGGCACACAAGGCACACCGACCGCGCCCGCCGCTCGTCGTGCGGCACCCTTGTCCGCCATCAGGGCGATGGTCTCGGGCCGCGGACCGATGAAGGTAAGGCCGGCATCTACGCACGCCTGGGCGAAGCCGGCGTTCTCGGCGAGCATGCCATAGCCCGGATGCACCGCATCGGCGCCGGTAGCGCGTGCGGCCGCGACGATGCGTTCAACGCAAAGGTAGGACGCGGCCACGGCCGGTGGGCCCACGCACACCGACCTGTCCGCTAGCCCCACGTGGAGTGCAGCTGCGTCCGCCTCGCTATAGACAGCGGTCGTGACGTACCCGGCCGCGCGTGCCGCTCGCAACACGCGCACGGCGATCTCACCGCGGTTGGCGACCAACACGTGGCGCATCAGTCTTCGGTCGCCCAGCCGGGGAGACGTTTCTCGACGAAGGCGAGCATACCCTCGCGACCCTCGTCTCCGAGCGAGGCGGTCGCAAACACCTCCGCGGCTTCATCGAGAATCGGCTCCAGATCGCGCGCGCCGACGCGCTTGATCAGGCGCTTGGTCGCCAGGTTGGCCGCGGGGGCGCAGCGACGGATGCGCTTCAGCACGTCTGACAGGGCCGCGTCCAACGCGGCGGTGTCGTCGTAGACCTCGTGCACGATGCCCAGCCGCTGCGCCTCGACCCCATCAAACCGAGCTCCGGTCAGCGCAAGCCTACGCGCCTGGGTCAACCCGATGCGCTCCACCACGAACGGCGCGATCTGAGCGGGCACGATTCCGAGGCCGGTCTCCGGCAAGCCGAACTTCGCGTCGCGATGGCACAGGGCGATGTCGGTCACGCACACCAGCCCGAACCCCCCACCCATGGCGGCCCCTTCGACGACGCCCACGACCGGCTGCGACAAGGCGTCGGTGAGACTCGACACCGTACCAAAGCGCCGGTTGCCCCGTGCCGTGGCCACGTGGCGCTGCTCGGGAGTCGCCGCCGGATTCGCCCCGCTGCCGGAGGCCATGTCCTTGATGTCGGCGCCGGCGCAAAACGTGCCGCCTGCGCCCCGCAGGACGACCGCCCGTGTCTTGCCGTCCACGGCCCTGAGCACATCGGTCAGTTCGTCCAACATCTGGCCATTCATGGCATTCTTCCGCCCCGGGCGGTTGAGCGTCAGGTGCAGAACGTCGCTTTCAACCGAAAGGGCCAACGTCTCAGCGGCTGGTAACCTCATGTCGTCTTCCCTTGTTTTCGGGCGCTGTGGGGTGCGTTTGCGCGCGCCCCGCAAGAGCCTACCACGTGCGAGCCCGCATCCATCCCCAGGGCACGTGATGCCCGTGCAAATGATCAGCTTCGCAGGGGTCTCACTATTCGCTGTCCGGAGCGGTCAGACGGGCATAGATATCCTCGGGCACGGGTAGTTCGAAGGCGAGCAGCTGCTGCGCAAACGCCTTGCCCTGAGGGTCCGCCCGCAGCGAGGCGATGCCGCCGCCGCCCAGGCTATGCTCCAGCAGGAAGTTGAACCCGTTGGCACCCGGCAGTTGATAGCGTCGCACACGCCCCCTGTCCGGATGCAGGACGTGAGCCATATGCGCGGCAACCGCGTCCTCGGTCAACGCCGCCCCAATCAGGGGCAGGTATTCCGGCCGGCGCGCCAGGATCCCTATGTTGCAGTGGTCCCCCTTGTCCCCGCTACGCCCGTGGGCCAGCCACAACAATGGCACCGTGACGCCACCCACTACCTCCGGAAAGCGCTGGTCCTGCGCGGACAAGGCCCCCGGGTCGAACACGCGCCGGGGCTCGTCCTCGATGGCAACCTCGGTACCATCGACGTCCACTACGATCCGGACCCTCGCCCGATCGATGAGGAACGAGAACAGCCGAATCATGGGAGACGGTGACGGGCGGCCGGCCACGGAACCGGCGAGGCCGGGCGCCATACCCGTGCCCGCTTGGGGTAGCTCGCGCAGCGCGAGCTTGATCGCGTCCTGGCTCTCGTGACTGACGGCCAAACGCACCACCACCTCGCGCGCATCCTGCCGCCTGCCGTGGGGGCCATAAGTCGATTCCGAGCCGAGCATGTCGATCTCGGTGGCGCGGAAGTCCGCATACCCGCGATCCGCAAGCAGGCGTCGCGTCTTGGCGAGCAAGGCCAGGGCGACGCGCCGCCCCTTGTGGGCGGCCCCCTCCCCCGCCAAAAGGAACGCGGCGCTGGCCTTGAAGCCATCCATGTGGGTTGCGCTCACTTTGTACTGGGCGGGTGGGGGCAGACCACGGGCACCCTGCATGCGCACGCGTTCGGGCCCAACCTGCTCGGCAGCAACGCCCGTAAAGTCACAGACCACATCGGGCAGTACGTATGCACGCGGGTCGCCGATCTCGTAGACTAGCTGTTCGAGCGCCACCGCCGGAGTCACAAGACCCGAAGTACCCTTCGGTTTGGTCAACACGAACGAACCGTCGGCGTGGCATTCCACGATCGGAAAGCCCATCTCGGAATAGTCATCGACCTCATCGGTGTCGGTGAAGAGGCCGCCGGTCGCCTGCGCGCCACACTCGACGATGTGACCTGCCAGGCTGCCCTGTGCGAGGCGGTCGTAGTCGTCCGGCTGCCAGCCAAACTCATGCATCAGGGGGCCCAACACTAGGGCGCTGTCAACCACACGGCCGGTGATCACGAAGTCGGCCCCGGCATCGAGCGCCGCAGCGATCGGACGGGCACCGAGATACGCATTCATGCTCACAACGCCATCGGGAAAGGGCCGACCGTCGAACATCTCCCGTACGCCGGCCGCGCGCAGGGCGTCCTGCTCGGCCATCAGGTCGTCACCACGTACCAGCGCGATCTTGGGTTGAAAGCCGCCTTCGGCGCATAGACTCTGAAGCGCGGCACGGGCAGCTTCCGGATGAACGCCACCGGCGTTCGTCACGACTTTGACGCCCTGGGCCATCACCTTCGGCAGGCAGGCACGCATCACGCGGGTCACAAAGTCATGGGCGTAGCCACCGTCGGGGCGTCGCAAGCGGGCTCCTGCCATGATCGACATGGTGATCTCAGCCAGATAGTCGAACACCAGATAGTCCACCCGCGCCCGGTCCAGCAACTGGGGTGCACCCGTCTCCGTGTCGCCCCAAAACCCAGCAGCGCCACCAATGACCACACGCCTGCCCCCATCTCGCCCCGCTTCGTCGACGCCCGCTTCCGCCACCGCCATGACCCTCTCCTTCCGGTATGACCCATATGACCGCGCACGGCCGCGCTTGGCAACACCCACCGCTCAACGATTAAGTTTGGCGCCATGCTTCAAAGGTCGGCAGCGGCGGGCGTTCGCCGACCGAGGGGACCTGGCGAACTCTTGCCATGCGTATGCCACACATCGACGGGACCCACCCCTGGGCAAGCGCGCAGGGCCAGTGGGTCGCGCGACCAACGACGTCTCCCCCGGGGTGATGCGAAGCCCGGGCCCCGACTCACAGACCGTTCCGCCAGCGGGAGTCACACGATGTTCAGCAACACATCCGCCAGCTCGTCGGGCCTATTGCTCAACACCATGTGGTTGGTATCGATGTCGTGGCAGGACCACTCGTCGGAAGCTCGGGCATGGGCCGCCGCGACAGCGAAGTGTGCGTTGCCAGGCTCGTCCGGTCCGGCCCCCGTCGCTCGAATGTACGTACGAGAAAGAGGGAACGCCTCGAGCGCCTGCGTCAACTTGACAGGCTCGAACAGCGTTCCCACAGGCTGCGGGACGCGCCGGGCCGCGACGAACTCCGCCTCGGCCGGATCGTCGAACTCCCGGAGAAGCGGCGGGACGAGGGCCTCCACGCCCAGCGATATGGGCGGCTCGGGCGCCCCCACGATGTCCGCAATGGATTGACCGTCGCTGGGCACGAAGGCGTCAAGGTAGACGAGATGCGAGACACGCTCGGCCACGTGTTTGAGACAGCCCGTCACGACGGCCCCACCGTAGGAGTATCCCAGGAGCACGATCTCAGTCAGGTCCTCGTAGAGGATCTGGTTGACCACGTCCCGGACGTGGGTCGTAAGGTCCACGTCGGGGCTCACAAGGTGAACGCGCTCCCCTACGCCGGTCAGGCTCGGGGTGAACACCTCGTGGCCCTCGCGCTGCAGACGTCGGCGAACGTGCCGAAAGCAGAACGAGCCGGCCCACGCCCCGTGGACCAGAACGAAAGTCGTCATATGCGCTCCATTGGTGACTTGTACCACGTGGGCCACGCCGGGCACCCGAGGCACCCCGCCGCACCGCTGTCGAACCGAGGTCGCCCTTCGCCAACTCGCGCCAAGCCTCGGAATCCCGCTAGGGACAAACTCAGGCGTTTGCCCGCGGCCGGCGCTCGCCTGTTGTGTCGCCAGTTGCTATCTTCATTGTGAATGCGCTTCTGCGGCCTGATCGTTGTGTGTTGGTTGGTCCCGCTGTTCGCGATCGCGGACAAGCTCGAGCTGCGCGTCGAGGAAGGCGACATCGACGTCGCGCAGCGCACCATCTTCTTCACACTCAGTACGGCCGCAAAGTCGGCGGAGATCGAAGTCTTCTCGCCGGAAGGCGAGCTACTTCACGCGGGCCACGCCACCTATGACCACCCGGCACCGTATGCCCGCCTGCCGATCAGCTGGCCAGACCTCGGCGACCGGGGCGAGAACTTCCGCATCGAACTGAAAGTAACCGACACGAAGCAACGGTGGGTCACGTTCCAGGTAATCCGTTTCTATCTCGAGATTCCACACAAGGAGGTCGAGTTCGAAAGCGGCAAGTGGGCCATACCCAAGGCCCAGGAGTCGAAGCTGGAGCAACCTTTGTCGCTGCTCAAGGATGCCGCGTCCAAGTACGCGGATCTCATGAACGTGGGTCTGTACGTCGCTGGCCACACGGACACGGTCGGCAAAGCCGCCGACAATCAGCGCCTATCGGAGCGCCGGGCCCATGCGATCGCCAAACATTTCATCTCGCGTGGCCTGACCAACATGCCGATCTTCGTACGCGGCTTTGGTGAAGGCGCGTTGGCGGTCCAGACCCCCGACAACGTGGACGAGCCCCGCAACCGCCGCGCCCTATACATCATCAGCAGCTTCGTACCCGCGCTCAAGGGACCGGGCAG
>JAPPOR010001081.1 GCA_028817905.1 Myxococcales bacterium | reverse complement strand
GCACGCGTGTGTTGTGGTGCTGTTGGCCAGGTGGCCCCGCTTCGTAGGGAGCTAGCGACCTTGAGTCAGTGTGTCGTGGACGTCTGAGTGAAGCTTGATCGCGTTGCTTTGACTAGATGTGTTTGGACAAGGTCGCTAGCCCGGGGGAGTGGGGTGTTCGCCGTTGTCCGCAGCGGAGCTTCGGGCGTGTCGACCGAGCGCGTTGGCGAGCAGTTGGGCGGCGCCCACCCCTGCGATCGGCAGCAGGAGGGCGGTGAGCATCATCGAGATGACGGGCTCGCGGGGCACGAGCGACCAGTCGACGGCACCCCCGTGCCAAATCCTGGCCACGATCTCAACCCCCACGGTTGTGCCGTACCACAGCCACAAGCCCGCAGCCCACGCGGAGCACCCGCCGGTTGTCCGGCTATCCATGAAGGCCAGCAGGGAGACCATGAGGAGCAGGCCGAAGGGGATCTGCAGCACGCGCGGTGCCGCCCGTTGCCAATCTGCCTCCAGCGATGACAGGTCGGATAGCGAGCCCTTTGCGGCCAGCCACGCAATACCGGCGGTGATTCCCAGCGCAACCAGAATGCGTGCCAGGTCCGACGCGCGGTGCCACGCCCGCAGGTGCAGCGAAGCTGCCAGCAGCCATACGACCAGCATGAGCCCCACTGCTGTGGGATCGAAGCCCGTGCGAAACCGCATCAGGCTTGCGGTGATCACGCCGCCCCCAGCAATCGTCGTCAGCGCCGCCGCTCGGCCGGAGTACGGCATCGGCGCTACGGCCAGCGCGATCAGGGCGAGGAAGCCGACCGCGATTGGTATGATTCCCGGATGCGGGCCGAAGGTCCACAGGGTCAGCCCGATGCCGGAGAGACTGCAGCACGCGGTGACCCAGCGCATGGTAGGAACCCCCGGGTCGGTCGGAGACAGTTCCCGTTTGAGGGCTTCCGAGGCCAGCACCGGCGGCCCGGAGGGGCGATGGGCAGGCGGGATGCTAATGGGGGCCTCTTCGCTGGAGTCGACTTCGTCGTCGGCTGGCTCTACTTCCCCGTCTCGCTCGGGCGCAGCCTCGTGGGCTTCGTCCTGCGCCTGCGCATCCTGGTCGCTGCCCGTGCTGGTCTCCGGCTCCTCCGCGACACCGCTGGGAGGCCTCGCGTGGCCTTGCGAAGGCGGCTCGGAGAGCGGGGGCAAGGGCTCCATCATCAGTTCGCTGAGTCGTACGATCGAGGCGTCCTCGGGCGAATCGTCCGGCCGGGCCCAGGCGGTGGGGTCGGTCGCCTCCCCGCTCATCCGAAGGGCGCTCTCGAGTCTTTCCGGGTCGACCCGCAGGCTCCTTGAGGAACCGCCGGGAGCGGGACCCCTGGCGGGAGCGTCACATGCGGGGCAGCAGTTTCCCTCCGCCGCCACAAGTGCGCCGCAGCTGCTACATGTCACCATCGCTTGTGCCGAGGCCACGGGTCGTTCGCAATCGCGCCCGGCTGGTCGAACCATCCGCGCAGCTGACCTGCCACATGATACCGACTCCCGGGCAACTCTTCAGCTACCCACGGTTTCGCACACATGATTGGTCCAGATGGGTGTTCCTCTTTCCGCGCCTTCGCCTGCGGGGTGTGCCTCCTGGTGACGTTCCTCGCGAGACCGCGACACGGATGTCATGTGCGTTGCGGCCTGGTCCATGCTGGCGGTCGCACGGGCCGCCACGACCGCTGCCCTATATGTCTAGAACTGTTCACGAAACCGTCTTCCTCGGGGGGATTGGCACCGGTCTTGCTGTACTATCGAGCGCTTACTTTTGGTAGCGACACGCTTGGCTTGCATACTCCTTCTTTGCACTTGAGATAGCTTTCCACGACTACCCGCTTAGCCTCAGAGAACGGCAAAAGCCCAAATGACGCACTTGTCATTTGGGCTTTTTCGTTGCTGCATGCGCACCATGCAGGGCTACCGGCGGGCGTGCCTTTGGTGGGCGATGGGGATCGCGCTTGCCTTTGGCGGCTGCGCGTCCGCGGAGGCCGATCTTGCCATCGCGCATCGGCTCTATCGAGATGCCCGCTACGAGGCTGCGGAACGGTGGTTGGAGGAGGTCGAACCGGATGCGGCCCGGCTGGCTGCCGGCGACCGAGCCCGCTTCTACTACCTGCGGGGCATGTGCGCCTATCGGCTCGGGCAGCGCGAGGATGCGCGTCACTACTTGGTTCTCGGTAGCCGCCTGCTTGTGCGCGACGCGAGCGCCGTCGATGCGGAGGGGCGGGCTGCCTTGCAGCGGGCCCTGTCCGACCTACTGCGTGAGCCCGGGGTCTGATCCGCTTGTCAGTCCGCGAACTCGTTCAGTGCGTCTTTGAGTGCCAGTTTCCTGCGCTTCAGCACCACAACCTGCAGTTGCTCTTCGGGTGTCAGAGACACCTGCCCGTCGAGTTCTCTCACCTTGGCCTTGAGGTCAAGGTAGCGGCGCTCTAGCCGCAGGTATCGGTGGCTGTCTCGACGGTTGCTCGCTGGTGGTTGCATGCGCAGCTCCTTTGCGTGGGCGAGTATGCGAACGTGAGGCCAGCATAGGCGTGGCGAAGCGGATCCCGCAAGCAACGTCTCTTCCCATTTGAAAGGTTTGTAGGGGCGATTGCCTAATAATTTATGGGCTGCGGAGCCTCCATGAATAGGCTACAAGGCCTGGGCGTCTGGCTCCTGGAGGCAATACGCGTGTTTCGAACGAAGACAAAGGCGAGCGTCTACGCCCTGTTGGCGGGTGTCCTGGTCACCCCAATTCTAGGCTATGGAATCGCCGTTGCTGATGAGACTGGTCACGGCACGGCGACCGGCGCCAAGGCATTGGATCCCCTCAAAGTGGCTGCCTCCGTGCAGGCCTTCTATGACCAAACGCAAGATGTGTCCGCCCAGTTCCGCCAGATGTATGTGCATCGATTGTACAACCGCACGGAACGCTCGCATGGTCAGGTCGTCTTCAAGAAGCCGGGCAAGATGCGCTGGGACTATGGGCAGCCGAACGGCAAGATCATCGTCGCGGACGGCCAGCGCGTCAGGATCTTTGAACCGGGGCAAGAGGGGGAGCCTGACCAGGTGCTCGAACAGAGGATGAGCGCGCACCAGCTTCCCCAAGCGATGGCCTTCCTGATGGGTACGGGCCGGCTCGAGAACGACTTCAACTTTCGTCTGTTGGACGCCGGCGAGGCCGGGTTTCCGAGCGGCCACATCCTGGAATTGCGGCCCAAGGAACCGACCCCTCACTACGTTCGAGTGTTGTTCTATGTCGATAGCCGCCCCGCCGTTCGGGGTCTCGTGCGTAGGCTGATCGTCATCGATGCGGATGGAAATCGGAACCGCTTCGACTTCGACAAGCTGCGCTTCAACTCGGGAGTGACCGACCAGCCGTTCGCCTGGCGGCCGCCCGCAGGGACCCGTCGGGTAGAGATGTAGCAGCGCGCGGACGCGATCCGCGTTATCAACGGGCCATGAAGGTTGTCATGGTCGGTGGTACAAAAGGGATGGGGCGCGCGCTCAGTCGCCGCCTGGTCGAGCGCGGTGATACGGTGTTCTTGCTGGGACGCGACCTCGAGGAGCTTCAACGAAGCGCGGCTGACCTGCAGGTGCGTGGCGACCTGGATGCGCCATTGGGGACGGCTAGGTGTGACCTTGCCGATCCCGGCGGCTTCGAAGCCGCGCTCGATGCCGCTGATGCTGGGCTCGGGGAGTTTGACACGGTCGTAGTCACCGCCGCGATGTTCGCGACCCAGGATGCTCTTGAGGCAGACTCCCAGTCTGCCTTGCAGCTCATGACGGTGAACTACGCCAACACCGCCTACTTATGCGAGCTGGTCCGTAAGCGTTTGCTTGCCCGCGGCGGTGGAAGGCTGGTGGTGTTCTCATCCGTGGCCGGTGATCGAGGTCGCAAGCCCGTGATCCTCTACGGTTCGAGCAAGGCGGGCCTGAGCCACTACCTCGAAGGGCTCGACCACAAGTTTCGCGATCAGGGACTCGTGACGTTGTGCGTCAAGCCGGGCTTTGTGACCACCGGCATGACATCGGGTCTCAAACCGCCACCCTTCGCGGGCGAACCCGAGCAGGTGGCGGGGGATGTTCTGCGCGCGATGGACCGTGGCAAGCCAATCCTCTACACCCCGGCCATCTGGCGCCTGGTTATGCTGGTGATCCGCTTCCTGCCTCGCTTTGTCATGCGCAAGATCGGGTTCTAGCCCGCATCCATCACCAAATCACGCGCCCTCGCACAACGGCTCGACTCCGCAGCGCTTTCGCCTCAGTCGAAAATACAGCGAGCATTCCCTCCTTCATCGAATGCCCTGCGAAGCCGATCACTTGCACGATCATCACGTGCCTTGGTGAGTGCTTATCTACCGGATAGGAAGCCCAGCCGTTGGAAGATGGGTTCGGGAAGCCGCTCCACCGTCCCCATAATCGGTTTCCAGAACCAGGGCACGTAGGCTTCGCCTACACCGCCGTCGATCGCTGCGAGGATGTCTCGTGCCACCTCTGGGCTGTGTGCGAAGAGCCGGTTCTTTGGGTGGTCGGCGGTCATCGGCGTGTGCACGGGTCCCAGTTTTAGCGTGTGGACTCCAACCGCTGGCCACAGTCGTGAGCGGACCCCTTGCAGGTAGATGGTCAACCCTCCCTTGGCGGCACCGTACGTGTAGTTGCGGGGCCTTCCACGCTCGCCAGCGACCGATGAGAGCACGGCAATGTGGCCGGAACCCTGCTGTTCGAAGTGGTTTGCGAGCGGGATCAAAAGCGAGATCACGCTGGTGAGGTTCACGGCGAGGATGCGGTCGGCCTCGGCGAAGTCGCGCTCGCTCTGCAGCTGATCGCCGATCAGGCCATGGGCGATGATGGCGGTGTCCAGGCCCCCTAGGGCTTGGATCGCACGCGCCACCAAGGCCTGGCTCTCGTCGCAGCGTGTGAGGTCGGCGGTCGCGTGACCGACCACCGTGTTGGGAGACAATTCCGTCCGTAGGGCACGTAGCTTGTCGTGATTGCGTCCCACGAGAAAGAGTCGAGCGCCTCGACGTTGGTACAAACGGGCGACATCAGCGGCGATCGCCGAGGTCGCTCCTAGAATCAGTACGCTTTCCATGTTCGTAAGACCGGGGCTGTGGGCTGGTCGGCATGTTCGTCCGCCCGTGTCCTTGATGCAACCCGTTGGGGGATCGAGAGCGTTGACGCTCGGGCTGCGCCGCCGCATTCTGCCCCGCATGTTTTTCCTGTCGGCTTGGACACGTTGCCAACTGGAAGGTGCCTTTCCGGCTGGCCCTCCGCTCAGCCCATTCGCCTCCGTTGTACGTACAGCACCCCTTCGCCTACTCGTCGAAGGTCCCGTCGAGCTGCGACCGCTGGCCATCCGCTCGGACGCTGCCTATCACCTGCCCGGTGGCTGGCGCTCGAACGCGGAGCCCGCCTAGTGCAGTACGACGCTCTTGCGATCATCGTTGGGTACCTGGTCATCGTGACCGTTGCGGGCTCGGCGCTAGCGCGCCGCGCTAGCTCGTCAAAGGGTTGGTCTGTGGCCGGTGGTCGCATGGGCCTTTCGATGATCGCCGTCGGAGTTGCAGGCACGCGGATCGGCGGTGCTGGGACCTACGGCGTGGCTGAGCGCGCGATGAGCGGCGGGCTCTGGTACATGTGGTGGTACGCGATCAACACGTTTCTCGCGGTCGCCATCGTGGGATTGTTTTTCGCCAAGGCCTATCGTCGCCTCTCTCTCCGGACCGTGGGCGAGATCTTCTTCGTGCGTTTCGGGACTCGCCGTTGCCAGGTGCTGACGAGCCTATGCGTGCAGACGGAGTACCTGATCGTTGATGTCATCGAGGTGTATTTGATCGCGGCGATCCTGACGAAAGTGACCGGCATTGGGATGGGTCTGGGTGTGGCGATCGCTGCCGTGATCTTGACGACCTATACGGCGTTGGGTGGTCTTTGGGGGTCGGCGGTCACGAACCTGATCCATTGCGGCGTGATCCTGTTGGGTCTGGGCGCAGTTGGGCTTGCGGGCACCGACAGCTTCGGTGGCTGGAGCGCGGTCCAGTCTGCGGTGGATCGGCACCTCGACGGGGGAGGGCAGGATCGGTCGGCTTGGTGGAGTTTCGCCGGTGCCGGCTGGGGTGCAGTACTCGGAATGTTCTTTTCCGCGGCGATCCACACGCCAGCCGCCTCCGTCTACACAAACTTCTCCACCGCTGCGAAGAGCGAGAAGATTCTGGTACCGGCTTTCCTGAGCGCCGGCTTGATCGCTGGGATGATGCCCCTGCTGGCCGGTTACGTGGGAATCGTGACCCTGGCAAAGTACGGTCTCAGCGCGGGGCTACGCGGCTACCAGAACCTGACGCAGCTGGCCATGGACATCAATCCCTGGATCGGTGGGGTGGCCCTGGCGGCGATCCTGGCGGCTGTGATCTCTTCAGGTGGGCCGATCCTACTGGCCAGTGCGACCATGTTCGTGAACGACTGGCTTCCGCGTATCGCGAAGGGCTTTGAACAGCCTAGCGTGCGCCTGTATCGCATCACGACAGCCGTCTATTGTGCCGTGGCTGCTGTCGTCGCCTACCTGATCTCTCAGACGAAGGTTTCCCTGCTGGATCTGCTGTTGTTTGGGTTCGCGATGGTCGTGCCACCGGCGGTGGCGGTGGGCTATCTGCTCTACGATCGCAAGACGAGCGAGCAAGGCGCCTACCACGGCATGCTGTGGGGCTACCTCGGCGGCCTGGCGTGGTTCGTCGCGATCAAGGTTGCCGCGGCCCAAGGCCTCAGCGTCGACGCAACATCCACACCATGGGAACGTCTGCTGCACTACCTATTCGTGCACGACGGGCAGGGGACGGACCCCTCGTACCTGACGACTCTGATCCCGCTAGTCGTGGTGCCGATCGTCTCCCGCCTCCGCCCGTCGGAGCCGGACGGGACTGAGTTCTACGAACGCATTGCTGCACAACAACAGGACGGTTAGCCCGGATCATTCACGACTTCGACGCCGCCTCGCTTGTCCTTCGACCCCAGCA
>JAPPOR010001098.1 GCA_028817905.1 Myxococcales bacterium | reverse complement strand
TGTGCGAGGGTGGCTACTCGCAGCCAGCCTCGGCGATCCGCTCACAGGATTGCGGCAGGATCGGCGTGCTCTCCCCGCTGAGGGTGCCGTCCGCGCGCAAGGTCTCGCAGGTCGAGGACCTACCTGCCTGCGCCAATAGCTCGATGCCCAGGTCCAGGCAGTTGTGCACGTCACCCACCGTGACGGGACATTGGGCGGGAGGCGCACCGACACAAATGTCGCCCATCAGCATTGAGATCGCCGTGTCGACCGAATTGGGCATACTGAGCTCGTCCTGGCACAGGGCAACCCCTTCCTGGCACACCGTCACGAGCTTGGAAGGGTCGCTGGGGGGCTGGTCGATGACACCCGCTGCGCCAACCGCCACGCAAAAGCCCTGCTGGGCATCGGGACTCGCCTCAAAGCGATCGGAGTACGCCGCAAACTCTGCGCACGCAGCGGCGAACTCGTCGGGGCCCAGAGATTGCAGCAGAGCGGAGGGAGGGAGGCCGCTCTCGCCGCCGTCATCCCCGCCACAAGCGCCCAAAAAAAGCAGGCAGCTGACCGTCATTCGCAAACAGGTCCTCTTCGTCACGGCATCCCTCGCTCATGTCATTTGCGGTCCCACACGCCCGCAGCAAACGAGCGCACCCAATAGCCTACTTCCACACGGGCATCAACGCCGGTGCCCATCGGCCAGCTTGTGCAGGGGTCCCAAGCGGCCACCGCGCATTTCACCAGGCAGGGAGCATGGGTGAGCGGGAGCTCCTGGACCCCACAGGTGCAGCGTGCGGCGCTCGTGGCCGCGTCCTTGGACGCGGGTGAACCATCTTCAAGCCGGGGGGCCGCACCCGCCTACTTCGGCGGAACCGAAACCACCGGACAGTGAGCGCCGCGCATCACCTTTTCGGCCGTGCTCCCGATGAGCATGCGGCCGAGCGCGGTGCGTCCATGGGTCGAGATAACGATCAGATCGAACCCACCATCCTGTGCATGGTCGCAAATCAAGTGAGCCGCACCGTGGCCTTCAATGATGTCAGTGTCCACATGGCTGACATCGGACAGGTACTTCCCGGTGAGCTCCGTCAGACGCGTCTGAACCAGCGCACGCACCTCCTGGCGAAACTCCTCCTGGGCCCGCGGGGACAGCGAAAGCGCACCGGGGGGCAGCTGCGGTTCCAGATCCAAGGCGTGCAGCACCGTAATACTCGCTCCGACCGCGTCGGCGATCGCGGCTGCAACCGGAAAGGCTCGCTCGGAAGCCTCAGAAAGATCCGTCGTCAAGAGCACGCGTTTCAGGGTGGTCGTCTGATCGTTCATCGTGGTCTCGCACTCGCGCTGGGCATGCGACCATGGGGGTCCCGCGTGACGCGGCGCTACAGCAGCATACAGCGACAACACCCACACCGAAAGCCTTGCAAAGCCGAACACTTGCACGATCACACCCCCCATTTTGGAACATCTGCGCAACCGGCCCGCCCACGGGCGGGCTGTGGAGACGCGATTCCGGCCCCGAGCGCGTCGATCCAGGGGCGGCGAAGCCCGAGATTGCGTTTGGGCGCAGGCCCGTGCCCGAGAGCGCGAAGATCACGGGATATTTGACGATCTTCGGAAGTGCCCGGGCGGTCGCGGGGTCCCCGTCTGGCTCACGCGCCCCTTCGCATCGCGCCATCGCTCGTGTAGGGTGAAGCAGTTCGCGTCCGCACCTGAGGTACGCCGATCTCTAGTCGTCACCGCAACTGGAAGCTGAGGACCCTGCCCACGTTGGCGGCGGCGGCGACCGTCGTCGCCGCAGTCGCGTGCGGCAGTTCCCAGAAGAGACAAGTCGTCGCCCGACGAGATGTTGCACACCTCGATATCGGGAGGCCTCGCCGGACTCCGGACACCGACGAGGACGAACGGCCCCGTGTGCTGCTGGTCGGCCCCGATCTGGCCGCCTGGTCGCCCACCCCTCCCAAGGTGTTGCTGCCGGAAATGACGCCGCACGACAAGGCGCGCTACCCGCTGTTCGCGATGGCCAGGCAGCATGACTCACCGGTGTATCAGGCCTCGAAGCGGCGCTATGGCCGGGGCGTGCTCCGCTACGGCGCCTACACACGCGCTCGGCGCGTGGGCGCGGGCTCGCGTTGCCCGGGCGGGAACTGGTACGAACTCCTGTACGGCGGATATATCTGCAATACCCGCGGGTTCGACGTCTACGAACGCAGACCGGGCATTCCGGGCGATACCACCCCGGCACGCGCCTTCCGTCCACTCCCCTATCGTTACGCCAAAGCCCCAGACGGCGCCGTTCGCTTCACGCGCCCCCCGAGCGCCGATGAGCTGGCCAAGGTCACGACCAGCGACGATCCCAACCAGTACAGCGTGGTGGCCGACCGCATGGACGGCATCTACTTCCTGGCCCTGACCGAGCACGAGGAAACCCGCGACGACGTCACCTACCTGCGCACCGTCCAGGGACACTATGTGCAGGAGGATATCCTCGACGTCAAAAGCGTGCCCCAGATGCACGGCGAGCCGATCATTCCCGCGCAGCCGCTGCCAATCGCCTTCGTTTACGGCGAGGAGACTGCCACCCTGTACTGGGTCGAAGATGGCGAGCTGGTGGAAGCGGGTGAAGCCCACAAGCATGCTCGGCTCTCCGTCAAGACGCTGCAGAAGTTCGGCAACCGAACGTACTGGGTGACCAGCGATGGGCTAGCCATCCCAGCGGATCGGGTCCGGATCGCGGCACCGATCCAGCCCCCCTCGGGCATGCGTCGTGGCGAGCGGTGGATCCACGTGAACCTGTCTCAACAAACACTGGTCGCCTACAGCGGCGCCGAAGCGGTCTACGCGACCCTGGTCAGCAGCGGCAAGGAAGGCTACGACACGCCAACCGGGGAGTTTCGCGTCCTTCACAAGTACATCTCAACCACGATGAAAGGTCCGGACCCGGACGCCGGCTACTACTACATCGAGGAAGTGCCGTGGACCCAGTACTACAGCGGCAGCTTCGCCCTGCATGGGGCCTTCTGGCACAATGACTTTGGGCGCGTACGCAGCCATGGATGCACCAACCTCGCACCCACCGACGCCCGCTGGCTCTACTACTTCACCAAGCCGCACGTGCCGCCGCGTTGGCATGGCCTCCGCAAGCAGGGTACACGGATTGTGATCACCGACTGAAACGCGCCGTCGCTCGAAAAAGGGGCGAGGTGTGGGGCTGGTGAACGATCCGAGCTACAGTCGGCGACGTGGAAACCCCTCGCGACATCATCGATCTCCGCAGTGACACCCTGACGCGGCCAACCGAGGCCATGCGTACGGCGATCGCGAACGCGGAGGTAGGCGACGACGTCTTCGGTGAAGACCCGTCCATCAACCGGCTGCAGGCGCGCTGCGCCGAACTTGCCGGGCGGTCGGCGTCGCTGTTTGTGCCGAGCGGTACCATGGCCAATCTGATCGCGTGCCGCGTTCATACACGCCCCGGCGACGAGGTGCTGCTCGAGCGCACCAGCCACCTCTACCGCTACGAGGCAGCTGGCTTTGCCGCCGTTGCAGGCGTCAGTGTGGCCCTGCTCGCAAGCGACGACGGGCTGCTCACCTGCGAGGCGATCCCGGGTGCACTGCGGAGCAACGACGTGCATCAACCCACAAGCCGTCTGCTATGGCTGGAGAACACCCACAACTTCGGCGGCGGGTCGTACTATTCGCTCGCGGCGCTCAGGGCACTGCGCGAAACCGCCAATGCCCACGGCCTGAAGCTCCACATCGACGGCGCCCGCGTATGGAACGCCTGCGTGGCTGCCGGCTATTCGCTAGCCGAGGTGGCCGCCTGTTGCGACAGCATGTCGTGCTGCTTCAGCAAAGGACTGGGATGCCCCGTCGGTTCCATCCTGCTCGGCGACGCGGACTTTATTGCCGCCGCGCGACGCGTGCGCAAGATGCTCGGTGGCGGCATGCGCCAGGCAGGACACCTGGCATCCGCCGCGAACTACGCCCTGTCCCACCACGTCGCTCGGTTGGCCGACGACCATCGCCGCGCCCAGCGCCTGGCCGATGGATTGTCGGACGTCAGGGGACTCAGGCCCGAGCGCAAGACGGTGCCAACCAACATCCTCTTCCTGGATACCTCGGCATGCGGCGTGACCGCCGAGCAGCTCTCTGAACGCCTCGACGAGGCGGGCGTGCGCGTGATCGCAGCCGGCCCACACAGGGTGCGCCTGGTCACCCACCTCGACGTCTCGGACGACCAGGTCGAACGGGCGGTCGAGGCGTTCGACCGGACCCTTGGACCGCTCGTCGGACGAAAGAAGTACTGACGCCTCCGGGGTGACGGAGCGACTCAGGGCCTCCTGGCAGGCGCTCCTGGCTGACGTTCAGACGCGAGTTGTTGTCAGGGGTTCGTGAGGAATGGTTGTGCCAACGGCTCGGTCATGGGCAGCACCCACGACGTGCGGTTGGCTTGCTACCCTCGGTAGGAATTGCTACTCTTGGTAGCATGAGTGCTGTCAAGGTCAGCGTCTCCCTCGAGGAAAGTGATCTCAAGTGGCTCAAGAAGGCCGCAAGACGTCAAAAGGCCTCCGTGAGCGGGCTCCTCGGCCAAGCCGTGGGCCGCATGCGCCGCGAAGAAGCGCTGGATGAGGTCGTTGCCTACTTGGGGAAGGCGGCGCAGGTTGACGAGGATGACGTGGCGCGCCTTGAGGCGGAGTGGAAGGACTGACATTCGATACGGGCGCACTCATCGCCCTTGAGCGACGCAAGCGGCGGATGGCCCAAGTGCTCTCGGTGGCGCGTCTCAAGAACATCCCGATCACGATCCCTGCGGCGGTGTTAGCCGAATGGTGGCTGGGCCAGTCATCGGGCATCCGCGCCATTCTGCGAGCGGCAACCATCGAGCCGGTCAGCGAAGCGCTGGCACTGAGTGCAGGTGAAGCCCTCGCAACGACAAAGGGAAAGAACGCGGTTGATGCGATTGTGATGGCCTCGGCGGCCACCCGAGGAGACGTCGTCTACACCTCGGACGTTGGCGACCTGGCCTTACTCCAATCCGCGTTTCCGGACGTTCGTGTTCTTCGCTGCTGACGCCAGTCTAGGGAATACTGGTAGCCCAAAGCCGTCCAGATTCGCGAGGCCGGCTTCTGTGGTCAGCGCCTCTTGTCCGAGGTAGGCACGCATCCTGCGCGGCGCAAGGGGCAACAAGCTCCTATCGGAGGTTCGGTCACAAACGCGGTCGTTGTCGGCGATGGGCCGGCCGGTCCGGTGCCCGCCCTGGAGTCGCGGCGATCAGGTCGCGCGCGACGGTCGCCGCGGGCGAAGGGCGCGTGCGCGCCGGCTGCGCGCGTGCTAGCCCTCGGGGGTCATGACGCTCCTGCAATGTCGCGATCTTCGCTACAGTCCGGGCAGCGCCGAGGTGCTTTGTGGGGTCTCCTTCGCCATCGACCAGGGGCAGCGGGTGGGCCTTGTCGGCACCAACGGGTGCGGCAAGTCGTCGCTGCTACGGATGCTCGGCGGTGAGCTATCGCCGGACGCCGGCGCGGTGGTGCGGCGACGGGGACTGACCGTTGCGCTGGTCAGCCAGTTCCTGCCGGGAGAAGTTCGCGACCGGACGGTGCAACAGGCGGTGCAGGATGCCGCCCACGAGGCCCACCAGGCCGACGAGCTGCTCACGCGCCTGGACTTCACACAGGCCCAGCGGGCCCAGCGGGCCGGATCACTCAGCGGCGGCGAGGTCAATCGCATGCTGCTGGCGCGCGCCGTCGCGGCCGACCCCGACCTGATCCTTCTGGACGAGCCCACCAACCATCTGGACGTGGACGCGGTGGTGGCGTTTCAGCACTTCGTGATGGAGTACGTGCGCAAGGCTTTCGTGCTGGTCAGCCACGACCGTGCCCTGCTCGACGCGCTGACCGAGCGCACGGTGTTTCTGCGCGGCGGTCGCGCCCACACCTTCGAGCTTTCCTATTCGGGTGCGCGCCACGAGCTGTTGCAGGCCGAGGCGGCGGCGCTGCAGCGCCGCCAAGCGCAGCAGAAGGAGATCGACCGCGTACGCGCCAGCATGAAGCGGCTGAAGCACTGGGCCCACGTTTACGACAATCAGAAGCTCGCGCGCAAGGCACGCAGCATGGGCAAGCGCGTGGAGCGCATGGAGGACGCGCAGCAGCAGGCTCCGTGGGCCGACCGGCGCAGACTCGCGGCCGCCCAGGGTGACGTGCGCGCCAGCCGCCTGCTCGACCTCGAGGACACGCGGGTCGTCGCACCCGACGGGACACCGCTGTTCCACGTGCAGGGCTTCTACTTGCGCCGCGGCGATCGGGTCGCGTTGCTCGGCCAAAACGGCAGCGGAAAGAGCACCCTGCTAAAACGGCTCTGTGACGTGGCAACCTGCGACGACCTGCGTGACGGGGGTGTGCGCTTCAATCCTCAGGTCAGGCTCGGCTACTACGACCAGGAGCTTTCGACCCTGAACCCGGGGCTCTCCCTGCTGAGGACCCTGGTGGCGTGCAGCGACCAGCCGACCGACCGCCTGCGCAGCAAGCTCTCCACAGCCGGGTTTCCGCCGCGCGCACACGAACGCAAGGTGGAAACGCTCAGTGGTGGCGAGAAGTCCCGCCTGCTGTTCCTGGTGCTCGAACTGACCCGCCCGAACTTGCTGCTGCTCGACGAGCCCACCAACCACATCGATGTGGAGGGTCGCGAGGCACTCGAGGGTGAGCTTCTGTCGGGCAGCCTCGCGCTGCTGTTCGTCTCCCACGACCGCCGCTTCACACAAAGTGTAGCGAACCGCTTTGTCTGTGTCCGCGGGGGCAAGCTAGAGGAGGTGTCGAGTCTCGATGCCTACTTCGACACACTGCAAGCCGGTCACGGAACGGGAGCCATCGCCGACGCCTCACCGCAGCCGACGACGGCAACGCACCTGTCCAACGATGACGATGTCCTTGCGCGCATCGTCGAGTTGGAGGCCAAGCTCCAAGCCGACCTTGCGCGCAAGACGAAGCATCAGAAGCCAAATCTGCAAGCGGCATGGCGCACGGAGATCGCCGAGCTCTACGAACGCCTCGCTTGAGCGGGCCTGACGAGCACTGCAGGACCGGTCTTGGCGCGGTTGTAGGAGACTGAATTCCAACTACAGACCGTGACCACGCCGCACCACAGGCGTTCCGGCACAGCTCCGAGATTCGCCACCGCAAAACTAGATTTTTGCACCACTACGGTTGCTGGTCAGGATATGATCTACGGGCTTTGATCATGAACGATGACTAGGGAGGGTTTCATGATTCAGTCACGCTTCGCTTCGATCCTTTGCAAAGCAGCCACTGTGGTTCTGGTCGCCTCGCTGTTTGGCTGTGAGTCAGACCAGGAGGCCATCTGCTCCAAGATGGATGAGTGCAACCTGTTGTCCGGCGTATCGGAGGACGACTGCGTTGAAACCGTTGAAAAGGAAGCCTCGGAGTCGCAGGCGGCCGACTGCGCGGACTGCGTCGACGACAAGTCGTGCAGTTCGCTCACGAACGGCGCGTGTGAAGCCGAGTGCAGCGACTGACGAACCGACGGGCGCGCTGGCCTCGACTTAAGCGGATGATTTCGAGTAGCCCGAGAAGCGACCGGGCACGGGCGCGGCCGCAAGCGGCCTGGCACGGGGCAGGGGCTGACTTTGCCAGCACCCTGCTAGGCCTGCCCGCCACGGCTGATCTAGCGAACTCAACACTCGGGTCGCGGAGTTTAGGGGCGATCGCTAATGTCCGAACGCATGGCTGATCGCGAAGACGAGTCCCGGCTGACCCGTCGTTGGCATGTCGTCGCCGAACCAGAGGACGAGACCGGCCCTCAGGTGCATCCTGCCCAACGGTGAACGGGCGTAGTTCACCGGGAACGGGCCGTGCTGAGGCTGCAGCGGGCCGAGCGCGACGTCCACGCCTAGGCTTGGCCCGGCCAGGACGAGTTTCGATGTCTTCGCAAACCCCCATGCCAGCTCCGCGCCTGCGAACGGCGCCAACGCTCCCAGCCGTCCGCGCCATACCGGCCACCCGAGCTGCGCCCGGAGCGCCAGGTTCTCGCACCAATCCGCGTTGTCATCGCAGGCGTTGCTGAATCCGATACCGAAGGAGGTCACCAGCACCAGGGGGTCGATGAAGGCGTGGGTTTCATTGACTACGAGGTTCAGCGTCGAAGCGTCCGGGAAGAGCTGAAAGTGTGCACCGATGCTGGAGCTACTGGCGACTGGATCAGCATTCCAGATCGGCTCGCGACCCGGCTCGGAAAGCACCAGGCTGACAGGTGCCGCGCGCAAGGTATGGGAAACCGGCGCGACGGCCCCGCCATGCCGCGCGCTGCGCTCCTGTCCAGGTACGCTTCCCGAGGCCGCCTGCAGTCCTGCCGCGCCCCTGATCGTTGCCCGCGGTGCACGCTTCGGCACAGAGCGCGTCAGGTGCAACTCCACCCGCTCGGGCAGCTCCCGGGTGCGGCGGGCCGGCAGCTCGCCGAACGCCACCCACGCTCTGACGGGGGCGTCAGGACGCAGCGAGAGCAGGCCTGCCGTCTCACCGTCGTCGAGAAGATGTGGCGGCTCGCCCACGCCACTTGCGATCGGCGCGGCCTCGTCCCGGCGTCCATGGGCGTCGGTCAGGGAGAGACGCAAGCGTCCAAGATCAAAGGTTGTCGGGTGTCGCGTGCGCAGCAAGAGCGCCACCAGGACACGACTGCTGGAAGAGAAGTCCTGGGCGCGCAGTCGCTCGTCGAGGTGGACTTCGTCGGCCGTGACCGTGACCACACCCAAATCGGCCCGCACGGGACTGGACAGCCGCGTCGCGAACATCGGCGTGCAGCCCGACAGCAGAAGCAGTGCGCACCCTGCAACCCTTGCCCGGATGACCTGAGCCATGTGGGACGGACGCGCGCGCGCTGCGTCTATTCTTCGATCCTTCAACCTGGTCACATCACATGAACCATCGCATCGTAAGCGCTCACTGACATCGTCCGCAACCTTCCTGTCTTCACCCTAATACCTGGAGGGCCTCAACGGGATCCGCGAGAAAGCCGGACTGGCGAAGCTTGTGCTCTCCGATCGCCAAAGCGACGTGGCCGATATGTTGACCCCGGGCTTCTTCGGCTCGGCGCTTGCACAGGGCAAAGGCGCCGAACAAACCGCCGACACCATCATGCTTGCACTGATGGCAGGCTGGGAGGTCGCCGATGGGGTGATCCGGCAAGGCAGAGTCGCCGCGACGATGGTGCCCGCGGTCGGCAGTGCGACGGGTTGGCTGGCGCACGCGCTTGCAAAGCCAGCCGCCCGCGTCACCTTGCTCGCTCCCGAGGCCCGTGTCCTGGCACTGGGTGGCGTACTTCAGGATGCGCCTCCCGTCACGGCGGTGGTCGCCTCGACCTACGAGTTCTTCGAGCCGGAGCAGGCCCCCGGCGCGCGTGCGCAGCAAGTCCTCGAGCGCCTAGCGCGCACGCGCGAGGCACGCGGACTGGGCGAGACCGAGGTCATCGAGGATACCCCAGGCATCGAACAGATCATGGAACGCGTGCACCGCAGTGAGCTGAGCACCGAGGACGCGGCCCGGCAGGCCGTTCAGACGGTCGCCGCGCGCGTGCGCCTGCCACTGCGTGTGCTCATCTGGGAAACGCATGACCTGGACGCCATCGAGTTTCCACCCGAGCTGCTCGCCCGGGGAAAGCTGAGCCTCAGCGCCGGCGCGACCTACTATCGGGCTCGCGGTGGTGCCTGGGGCCAGTACGTGGTCATCTTCGTGCTGCTGGAGCGGGGCACGGAGGTGTAGCTAGTTGCATCCCGTCGGTGGCGTCACGCACTGTCGATTCACCTCGGAGACGGTCCACGCGCCTCGCCACAGTCGCGATTCAGAATGTGTAGGACTCTCTGTCTTGCTCGTCGACACGCTCGGCGGCATCGGGTCGCGGCTGTCCGGATAGTACCCAGAGCCAGAGTAGTTGAGACCGCCAAAGGTCACCACCGAGTCCGCTCCGCTCGCAAAGGACGTGACGTCGACGATGGTGCGCCCGATCGGCTGGTCCCACATGTCGTCTTGGGGATTGTCGTCGACGGAGAGTCCGGCGCTGCCGCACACAAGTGAAGCCAGGCCGCCGGTACACGACACGTTCCCCACCGAATGGACCGGTACACAGCCGGCGTCCATGCCACTGGGAACCTGCTGATCCGTCGGGTCAAAACTGACCTTGCCCCAGTCGTTCGTCATGTAAGCGCAGCCATCCCAGGTAACCTCGTTACCGGACAGCACGCCCGTGGCGATCGGGCAGGTGTTGGTGTCTACCCCCCCGGTCACCACGACACTGGTAGCAATCGTCGTCGTGCTTCCGAACACATCCACTTCGATGGACATTTGGGTCGGGCTCTCGGAAAACCGGATCCCAACCGGCCCATCACCGGGCACGCCGTTGTCGTCGGTGAACTGCATGATCAGCCTTCCGGGTACAGTCTGATCGTGGCTGCCGTTGCCGGACTCCACAGAGGCGTCCGTGATCGTGATCTGGCTGCCCGTCGTGTACTCGATCACCCACACGCAGATCTCATTACAGTCTTCGTCGCACGCGCTGGTGGGCAACGACGTGGCGTCGCATTCCTCGCCAGGCTCAACCACGTTGTTGCCACACACGGATGCACAGTCGTTGTCATTGTTGGCGTTGCATCCGGGTGCGCAACACCCGTCGCCGTCCACGCAGCTGCTAATCGGCGTGTTGACGCACTCGAACGTACAGTTGCCAACGCTCCCGGTACTGTCATTCATCGTGCACGCCTGGCCATCGTCACAGGCCGCCGCAGGGCAGTTCCCGTCACAGGTCTCTCCCGACTCGACGACGTCGTTGCCACAGACAGGATTGCAGTCACTGTCGTTTGTGGCGTTGCATCCCGGCGCACAGCACCCATCTCCACCGCTGCAGGCGGTGATCGGCGTGTGGGTACAAGCAAAGTCACACGAACTCGCGCTTCCGCTCGAAATATCGACGGTGCACACGTTGTCGTCGTTGCAGCTCGCGGGGCAGTTGAGATCGCAGGTCTCCCCCACCTCGATCTCGCCGTTCGGGCACACCGGGTCGCAGTCGTTGTCGTTGTTGGCATTGCATCCCGGCGCGCAGCAGCCGTCGTCGTTGGAGCAGGCGGTAATGGGGGTATTGAGGCACTGGAACGTGCAATTGCCAACGCTTCCGGTGCTGTCGTTCTGCGTACACGCCTGGCCGTCATCGCATGCCACATCGGGGCAATTCCCGTCGCAGGTCTCGCCCACCTCGACGACGCTGTTGCCACAGCTCGTGGAGCAGTCATTGTCGGTCGTCGAGTTGCAGCTATTCGGACAGCAGCTATCGCCATTCGTACAGGCTGTGATGGGGTCCGAGTAGTCGCACACCGCGTTGCACGCGGCAGCGCTGCCCACAAGACCCAGGTCGGTTGTGCACACATCCCCGTCCGGGCCGCAGCTTGAAGGGCAGTTTCCGTCGCAGATCTCACCGCTCTCCACTACGCCGTTGCCGCAGTCCACAACGCAATCGCTATCGTTGTTGTTGTTGCACCCAGCTGCACAGCAGCCGTCCCCGTCCACGCACGCGGTGATTTCGACCACGCTGCATTCCGCGGTGCAGTTGTCCGCCAGCCCGACCAACTCGCTGGTCGAGCATGCGTTGGGCGGAGTACAGGTCGTCGGGCAGTCGTCCCCATCGCAGGTCTCGTTGCCCTCCTTGACGCCGTTTCCGCAGCTCGCGCTACAGTCGCTGTCATTGTTGGCGTCGCAGCCGGGGCCGCAACAGCCATCTCCATCCGCGCACGCGATGATCGGCGTATTGACGCATGCGGCGTCGCAGCTGCGCGCGCTGCCCGCAAGCCGATCCAACGTGCACGCCGCGCCGTCATCACAGGCGGCGATTTCGGGACAGTTGCCGTCGCAGATCTCATCGCCCTCTATACGCCCGTCACCACACGTTACCGAGCAGTCGCTGTCGTTGATGACCCCGCAAGCCGATGGGCAGCACCCATCGTCGTCCTGACACACGCCAATATCGTCGAAGACACACCTGGCCTCACACGCATCGCCTTCCAGGCGGCCCATCTGGCACGCGTTGTCGGCCGTGCACGCCTCCGGACAGGCGCCCTCGCCCTGGCCAATGGCGGTGTCACAGAACTCTCCGTCGTCCAGCATGCCATTGCCGCAAGCGCCGACCGACCCGCTGCCGCCGACGGGACCGTCGCCGTCTCCGCCGCCATCACCGTCTCCGCCGCCATCACCGCCGCCGCCATCACCGCCGCCGCGCCCTTCGCCTTCGCCGTTGTCCCCGTCACCTGCGCTCCCATCACCGTCGCCAGAAGCCGAAGTCTCGGTATCCCCATCGCCCGCCGCTTGGGCATCGCCGTCGCCATTCATCTGGCCGTCTCCGCTTTCCTCGGGTCCCGGAGACGTGGGGACCGGTGGCGGCTCGGCACACCCGGCCCACATCAGAGCAACTACCAGCATGAACACCGTCGAGAGGCATGAGACCCGTCGACATCCCAACTGAACTGCAAGTACTTCCATGAACCTCATTGGCGGGGGCGTAGGGGAGCTCCCGACTGGACAATGATGCACCAAAAAGGTGTTCAGTGGGGTAAGGGCCTTAAGTTTTTGTCGCCGGAACCGTCTCTAAAGTAAGCAGCGCACATACCTTCACCACAAGTGCGCTCAACCCGACATGGCAGGGATGCTGTAGGCCTTTTTGCTCCGTCGGTAGGCAACGCGCGCGCGTGTCGCGAAGCTTCGCACCACTTCGCAGCTCAGTGCCGCGTGACCGAACCTTTGCGCGGCAAACTGAGCGCGTCGACTGGTAACCCAGGCCCGACGCAAATAACATTCATAGGCGAGTTGTTGTTTCTGCGACGCATACTAACGCTCACCATCGCGATGGGTGGGCTATTTGGCTGTCAGCTCATTGTCGCTCTGTCCAACGAGCAGTGTGAGGTAGACAGTGACTGCACGGAGTTGTTGGGCGACGCCTACGTGTGCTCGCAAGAGACGCGCGTGTGCGAACGTGCTTCGGACCCTGATGGCGGTCTGCCGCCGCTGCCAGAAGCATGGAGCTGCTTGCGTGGAAACCTGCCGAATTCCGAAAACCTGCCAGAGCATGAACGGAACGGCGATCAGGTCGATCTGAGTATCGCCGTGGTCGAATACACGACCCGCGGCTTCCCCGCTGAGCTACGTGCACGGGCATGTCTACCCAGCGATTTGGACTGCGGAACGCCGTACCTGGAGGATGTTCGGCTCGACGAGGAAGGGTACCTCAACCTGTCGCTTCCCTATGCGTTCACGGGGCGGCTGGAAATGGAGACCCCCGGCTATATGCCGATGTTGTGGTACGTTAACCGCCCGATCTACGAGGACTACCGGACGTTTGGCGCATCCCTTGTGACGCCGCGCGAACTGGAAAGCATTTCCACGCGCAGCGACGACGAGCTGGCGGTGGACTCAGGCCTGGTGATCTTTGCGCTCTTCGACTGCAACGACGAGCCAGCCGAAGGTCTGACGGTCACCCGAACAGATGACGCGCCCGACGTACGGTTCTATTTTGACGGCCCGCTGCCGGATCAGGACCTGGAAGTCAGCCGCGTCAGCACCGAGCTGAGCCACGACATGTCCCCGATCGCTGCCGGAGGCTTCTTCAACGCGAAGCCGGGGTTCGTTCGCTACGAGGTCCACCTCGCCGAGACCGGCGACCTGGTAAGCACGGCAGAAGTCGAGATTCGCGCCGGTCACATGACCACGGTCGCCTTCTACCCAGGTGACTTCTGAGCAGCCCTATGAAGGACGGGGGAACAGCGGCCCGGCAGTTCGACGGCCCCGATCGGATCGGCCCCTACCAGCTTCTCGCCAAGCTAGCGGAGGGCGGGATGGGGACGGTCTACCTTGCCCGGATGACGGGACCCGCCGGGTTCACGAAGCTGGCGGTAGTGAAGCAGCTCAAGGAAGACCTGCTCGGATCGCGGCGCTTTGCGGAGCTATTTCTGGACGAGGCACGCCTCGCGGCCCGCCTGACCCATCCGAACGTCGTGCACACGTATGGGGCCGGCGAAGATGACGGTCACCTCTATCTCGCGATGGAGTACCTGGATGGGCAGCCCTGGAGCCGCGTGCAGCGAAGGCTGCGGGCGGCACACGCCCTGCCTCTGAAGGCGCAGCTCAAGGTACTGACGGATACGCTCAACGGCCTGCACTACGCCCATGAGCTCAAGGGGTTCGACGGTAAACCCTTCAATGTCGTGCACTGCGATATCAGCCCGCAGAACGTGTTCGTCACGTACGACGGGCAGGTCAAGGTGGTGGACTTCGGTGTGGCCCGCGCAGCCCACAACAAGCGGGACACCGGTGAGAGTGTTTTCTTGGGCAAGGTCGGCTACTGCGCCCCAGAGCAAGCGCGGGGGGAGGCCGTAGATCGCCGCGCGGATATCTTTTCGGTCGGGGTCATGCTGTTTGAAGCGCTCACCGGTGAGCGGTTCTCGGTGGGAGAAGGCGCCGTCAAGACGCTCAGGAATCGGGGTCTAGGGAAGGAACCCCGGATCCGCGACATGGCACCCGACGTGCCCGACGCGCTTGCGCATATCTGCGATCGGGCGCTGGCGCTCTCAGCCGACGAACGCTACCCCACGGCGGCGGAATTTCGCGCGGAGCTGGTCGAGTGCATGGCGCAATCGGGCCAGGAGTTCGAGCCCGGGCCCCTGGGTCGACTGGTAAGCAACGCGTTCGAAGCGGAGTCCAAGCGGGTCCACCAGCTGATCGAAAAGCGCCTGCAAGAGCAGACCCTTTCGGGGCCCCACGTGGCCGACGTGAGCTCCGGCGACCGCGCCGAAACCAATGAGAGCACGCTGGAAGCAGATCTGTCCAGGCTGGCGTCGATCACGCGCATCGCCGACGAGGACAACGTCTCATCGATCATCTCGGCGAATCTCGTAGGGGCCGCCGCAAGCAACGACGCCTCGGACGCGAGCCTGCATGTGCCGGCCCGAAACGGCCGCCTGTGGATCAGCCTGGCAGTACTCTTGGCTAGCGGCGGAGCCTTCCTGGCCGCCTGGTTCGGCGACGGCTTGGGTGGGTCAGCACCGGAGTCCGGACTGGCGGGGCCCGCTCGCAACGACCACGGAACGAGCCCGACCACGGACCAAACGACGCAGCAGCAGGCGCACGACACGATCGCAATCCAATTCAGCGTGACGCCTCCCAAGGCGCGGCTGTTCCTGGACGGAAGTCAGCTTGACAGCAATCCGTTTTCGGCCCGACTCAAGCCGGACAACGCGCTTCACACGCTGGAAGCTAGCGCCGAGGGCTATGCACCGGCACGGCGAAGCATCGTCTTCGATCGGGACGTGAAGGTCGCCATCAAGCTCAACCCGGCCCACCCGGTTGACCCGGTTGACCCGGTTGACAGGGCGACTTCGGACGACGACAGAAGCCGCCGGGAAGCACGTCGCAGGCGCCGCAGGGCCCGAGAGAAAGAGCAAGCCGATGGGCCACTCGAGCCAACGGCCGCATCGCTTGCTGAGCCCACAGCAAGCGACCGCACGGCGGATTCCCAGGCGTCCGAAAGCACGCCTGCGGCCCAACCGCCACAGGAGGCGAGCGGATCGCCGGGCGGCCAGCCGGCAAGTCCGGCAGGTGAGCCCAAGCCGCAGAACGCCGCGGACAAGCGCCCGGACATGAACATCTACGACGAGGATCCCTATTGATGCACGTATCCTGTCCACGCTGGACATCCTTTCGGGCCCTGTTCTGTGCACTCACGGTCACAGCAGTAACGGGTGGCTCCGTGCTTGCCCAACCGGCCAACGAGGATGCTCAGCCAGCCGCCGAGCGTGCTGCAACGACCAAAAGCGCTTCCGATGACGCCGCCAAGGCCAAAGGACGCAAGCACTTCCGCATGGGCGTCGACTTCTTCCGCGAGGGGGACTACGCGGCAGCACTGGTGGAGTTCAAGCGGGCCTACCAAACAGCACCCCACTACAAGCTCAAGTTCAACCTGGGACAGACGGCCCTGAGACTGCAAGACTACGCGTACGCGATCGACAACCTAACCGCGTTCCTACAGGAGGGTGGACAGGAGGTTCCCGAAGACCGGCGGCGACTTGTGGAAGAGATGATCTCCGAACTCAATGGCCGACTAGCGTTCGTCACCATCCGCAGCAACCAGGACGGCGCCCAAATCTACGCCGACGACCGCATGATTGGTCGGACACCGTTCAAGGCCGCCGTACCGATCGGAGCCGGCCGACGGAAGATTGTGGCGATCAAAGACGGCTACGTAACCGTGGAGCGCAGGGTCGACCTTGCGGCGCGCGACGAGCTCACGCTAACCATGAATTTCAAGCCCCGCCCGAAGCCCCAGAAGGTGGTGGTCACCAAGGTCGTCAATGAGGACCTCTCACCGGTCATCTGGATGGGCATTGGCACCGGCGTACTCGCCGCCGGCACGGCCACCCTCGCGATTCTCACGGTCATGGCGAAGGATGAGCACCAGAGCGAGCTGGAGCGAGAGACGACCCTCGCGCGCCTGGAAACCTTCGAGGAAAACGCTCGCACGCGCGCGCTGCTTACCGACATCGGCCTCGGTGTGACCGGCGCAGCAGCAGCCGCCACGTTGGTGGTCGCGCTGCTCCTGTCCGACACCGAAGACGAGTCCGGGCCCTCCAAGAGCGCCCCGACACGCGGACCCGCCGTGGTTCCCAGCGTGGCGACCGACGGGAACCTGACACAGCTATCCCTGACCGGCCGCTTCTAGCGACCTTGAGTCAGCGTTTCGTGGACGTTTGCGTCAAGTTTGGTGGCGTTGCCTTGATCGCATGCGTCTGGACAAGGTCGCTAGAGCCAGCTACATCGCGCCCTGGTACACCGCTTCGATTTCCTCGGGGGACGCGGGCGGCCTGGGGTTGCCTGTGGTCGCGCCGTCATCCATGGCCAGCACTGCACAGGCCTGTAAGTCCTCGGGTTTGACGCCGACCTCGGACAGCTTGATGGGGTGGCCGATCTGGGCGAGCAGAGCGGTAATCGAGTCGGCACCGGCAAGCGCCAGGTCTTGCTTGTCGTTGCCGGTACATCCAAGGGCCTGGGCGACGGCCGCAAGCTTGTCGCTGGCAACGGGCGCGTTGAAGCGCATCACATGCGGCAGCAGGATCCCGTTGGCGGTACCGTGCGGGACGCGGCAGAGGGCTCCAAGCGAGTGCGACATCCCGTGCACGAGTCCCACGCTCGCGAGCCCGAACGCCCAGCCAGCCATGGAAGCAGCGATCTGCACTTGCACCCGGGCCTCCAGGTCGGTGGGCCGCTCGATACAAGCCGGTAGGTAATCCATGAGCATGCGCACGGCCTGAAGTGCCAAACCTTCGCTGATCGGGTTGGGACGCCTGCCCACGACCGCTTCGATCGCATGGGTCATCGCGTCCATGCCGGTGGAAGCCGTCAAACCCTTGGGCAGACCGGCGAGCAACGTAGGATCCAGGATCGCGAGCTGTGGGGTGAGCTTGTCATCGAGGAAGTAGACCTTGCGGCCACGGGTCTTGTCGTGGATCACGGCCGTGTTAGTCACCTCACTTCCGGTTCCGGCCGTCGAGGGCACCGCGATGTGCGGGATCGGAGCCCGCCGCATCATGCCCATGCCCAGATGGTCGATGGCCCGACCGCCCTCCGAGAGACAGATACACGTGGCTTTGGCCGTGTCCATCACACTGCCGCCGCCCACACTCACGACCGCGTCCACACCGGCCTCCCGTCCAGCGAGCGCGGCGGCATCGACGGTTTCCAGACTGGAATCCTGCGCCACCTCGAGGAATGTCGCCGCTCGCAGATCGCCCAACGCGCCCTTGATACCGTCGAGAAGACCGGCCTTCTCCACGCCCGGGTCGCTGATCAGCAGCACGCGGCTCGCTCCGAGCCTCTGTGCCTCCTCAGCCAGGGCCGCCGTTCGCCCCGGTCCGACCAGGAGCTTGGTCGGTCCGTTCCAGGCGAAGCCCGTCGTACGCGGATAGCTCATGAGCATGCGGTTGGCGGGACGCATCGCGGGATGCCCCTCCGAACCTACGTGCACGTGCTTGACCTCGGTGTACTCTTCGAGTCCCCACGCGCCCAGTTCGCGCCCGATGCCGCTCTGCTTGTAGCCGCCGAAGGGCGCCAGATCACTGAAGACGTGGTAGTCGTTGATCCACATGGTGCCGGTGCGGACCTGACTCGCTACCTTCTCCGCGTGGGCAACGTCCTTGGACCATACGCCTCCGGCCAGTCCGTAGACGGAGTCGTTGGCGATAGCGATGGCCTCCTCTTCATCGCGGTAGCGGAGCACGGACAACACCGGCCCAAAGATCTCCTCCTGAGCGATACGCATGGCGTTGTCGACCTGCCCGAAGATCGTCGGAGCGTAGTAGTGTCCCTTGGGAAAACCGTCGACTTCGACCTCGCGGCCGCCCGTCACGAGTTCCGCACCCTCTTCCTTACCAATCCGGACGTAGTCCGCCACGCTGCGCAGCTGCTTCTCGCTCACGAGCGGCCCCTGCTTGGTCTTCGGATGAAGCTGGTAGCCCACCCGCAATGCCTCGACCCGCGCCTTGAGGCGACCCATGAACTCGTCGTGCAGGGAATCCGGGAGCAGCAAACGCGTTCCAGACTCGCAGACCTGACCCGAATGCAGGAAGCTCCCCAGGACTGCCCCATCCACGGCCGAGTCGATGTCGGCATCGGGAAGCACGATGTTCGCGGATTTGCCGCCCAGCTCGAGCGTGACCTTCTTGATGGTCTTGGACGCCATCTCCATAATATGGGCGCCGACCTCGGTGGATCCTGTAAACGCGATCTTGTCGACCTTGGGGTGCGTGCACAGGACCTGGCCCAGGGAACCACCGGGACCCGTGATAACGTTGATGACGCCCTTGGGCACCCGGGAAGCCGCCACAACCTTCGCGAGGGCCAGCGCAGACAGGGGGGTATCGCTGGCCGGCTTGAGCACCACGGTGTTGCCCATGACCGCCGCCATCGCGACCTTCCAGATCGCCATCGTAAACGGGAAGTTCCATGGAACGATCCCGACGCAGACACCGATCGGCTCTCGCCGGACGTAGTGCCGACTCGCCAGGGGGCTGCCGCTATTCGGAAGCTCGGTCACCCAGGGGAAATCGGTCTGGGCGGTCCGGGCCAGATTTCTCACCAGGCGAGCACCGAGCATCACGTCGCCCACGGTGCGACGGATCACACCGCCACTGTCGCGGGCCTCGAGGACGCCGATCTCGCGAGCCGCCTCCTGGATGCTGTCGGCCAGGTCCATCATGATGCGCCCGCGCTCGGCAGGATCCATCCTGGGCCACGGTCCACGTTCGAACGCCTCCGCAGCCGCCAACACGGCCGCCTCGGCGTCCTGCGGCGTCGCTTTGGGACAGGTGGCGACACCCTCTCCGGAGCCCGGGTCGCGGCTCTCGATCCGTTCACCCGAGGCGGCATCGACGAGCTCCCCGCCGATCAACATCTTGTAGTGATCCATCGTCCTCGCTCCTGGCCGCCCCAATGGGCGGGCCGAGGCGCGACCTTAGGCGCCCAGGTCCGCCCGGGTCAACGCCGACAACAGCGAGTCCTCAAAGGTCGGCTCTTTCGCGCGGGATTCTCCTCCGCGTCGGCCCTTGGAGCTTTCGGCAAGGGACGACGCACGACGCGTCAGGTCCCGGTCTGGAGGAACCAGTCGCAGATTGCGCTGATGGCGCTGCGGTGGGTACGGCTGTTCGCGCGGATCATGGGCCAGAACAGCACGTCGCTGTCGACGACCGCGACAGTCGCGGGCGCGTTGAACCGCACCTGACAACCGAACAACTCCCCGTATGCCGGCATTCCCTCCGGCCCTGCATGCCGAAAGCTCACCCGCAATGGGCACAGATCCGCGCGCCCGGTCTCGCGCCGGGCGGCCAGCAAGAGCAGCGCCGGAACATATTCGATATAGGCCGGGTGGGCGGGGTGCCCAGAGATAGCCTGGTAGCTCATCCGCGACCGCAAGTCTCCCGGTTCGAGGGATAGCTCCCCACCCGAGTCCACCAGTGAAAAGAATCGAACGATATGTTCGATGGCGGCGCCGAGCGTCCGCGCACTGCGCGCCGCAAGCTCCAGGAGCTCGAAATGGCCGGCCTCGACGACCCGAGCCGAAAGCAGTCCCAGGTCACGTCGGCCACTGCACGCGACCAGACCCGCGATCAGCGCCTGGGTCTTATCATACGGGATACGCTCTCCCGGGTCGCGAAGCTGGCCTTCCGTGAGTCCAACCCGGGCGAGTTCCTGCTTCGGATCCAAACCCAGGTCGCGGAACGCCAAGATCCACGGCCAAAGCATGCGGCTGTTAATGCTCGCCCCGGTGGCCAAGTGCCTCTCCCCTCCCCCTTTCCCCCAGGTGGCCTGCCAGCCACCGAGTGAGGGCCGCTCTTCGCGTAATCATCCCGACAAAGAAAATGCAAGCAGTGTCAACTCACCGGGATCGATGGGTCGGTGAGTGATTTGCCACGAGTGCCCCAAATTTGTGAGGTATTGCGCGGAGGAGGCCGCAGCTCGACACGTGATCTTACAGAACGGAAATGATCACGACATTTTTGTGCGGCTAGCGTCAGGCCGACTGTTTCGCGGATGTTCCGCGGGCGGTCGTCGCGCCTGCGGGAGCAGGGGCGGCGCCAACACGGTTCGGACTGTCTATCCCCCTTTTCGGTCTATCCATGGCCCACTCGGAGTCGCACGATGCCCTTAGTTGATCTTGAACCCGGAGCCGGTCGCCGCGTGCTGGCGGCCGTACTTGCCCTTTCGAGCCCTCTCGGCTTGGTGTCCATGGTGGCTGGCCAGGCGGCACAGCCCGCACCGGCAGCCCAACCAGCACCCACCGCACCCGCGGCCCAACCGGCACCCGCCGCGCAGCCTGCGCCCGCCGCACCTGGCGCCCAACCTGCACCCGCCGCACCCGCGCCCGCCACTGAGCCGGCACCCGCGCCCACAATCCAGCCCTTGCCGCCCGCGGGCCCAGCGCCGGCAGCGCCGGCACCTGCACCCGCGCCGGCCCCCGGACCGAGCGCGGCACCCGCCCCCCTTCCGGTACCCGACCTGGGACCGCCGATCGAGGAAGAGGGCATGGAAGAAGAGGTCGTGCCCGAGGAACTGCCCGAGTCGGAGGGCCCTTCCCTGAAGGTGGGCATGGGCGTGCGCACAGGCGTCACGCTAGGCCTGGACGATGACACCACGTTGCGGCTGTACGACGGTCTGGTCGACGAGATCAACATCCGGCCATACTTGAGCGGGACCCTCAATGAATACGTCAGCGCGGTCGCCAACTTCGAGATCGGAACAGCAAACGGTCTTGGGCACTTCGCGATCCTGGACGCCATCATTCAGGTCAAGCTGGCGGAGGAGTTTCAGATCTGGCTCGGGCAGCACATCCCCGCATCAGACCGTCAGAACATCAACGGCCCCTTCTACGTCAACTCCTGGAACTTCCCGCTCACGGTGCCGACGTTCCCATTCGACGTGGGCGCGCGCGATCGCGGTGTGACGTTCTGGGGTCTGATCGCCGGCGGACACCTGAAGTACCACGCTTCGATCGTCGACCTGCAACCCGGCCAGAAGATCGAAAACGCACGCTACGCCGGCCGGGTCACCGTCCACCTGCTCGAACCGGAAGCCTTCTACTACAACTCCGGCACCAACTACGGCGCTGCCGACATGCTCGCGTTCGGCGCCGTCGTGCACTA
Source organism: Myxococcales bacterium (assembly GCA_028817905.1). Lineage (GTDB taxonomy): Bacteria > Myxococcota_A > Polyangia > Polyangiales > JAFGIB01 > JAPPOR01. The sequence continues at coordinate 8,192 of JAPPOR010001098.1, read as the reverse complement.
CCAGAAGGGGTTTGAACCCGAAGAGGGCATGGAACTCGACAACGACTTTGTCGGCTTCTCGTTGGACGCGATCTTCGAAAAGAACCTCGGTGACTCGGGAACCTTTACCGTTGAAGGCGCCTACTACAACTTCGAGGGGACCGGACTCGAGTATGCGCCGAACCAGGGTACCGTCGACGAGGGCACGGGTGTCCTGGGCGGCGGCAAAGGCTCCGCCCTGCTGGGCGCGCTGTCGTGGCTGGCTCCCAACAAGACCGGCATCGGCCAGCTGCAGCCGAACGCTCGCGTACAATGGGGCAAGTACCCGAACGCAGCAGACCCGGATATGGACGACGAAACCGTCACGATCGACATCGGCCTTGGCTACGTGGTCGATGCCTTCAACCACCGCTGGCACCTCAACTATCGCCACCAGGAACTACCAGGCGACGCCAGCTCGGATGCGATCCAGATCGGCGCCCAGGTTCAGCTGTAAGAAGCCGGGACAACGCTGTGAACCCCTAACTCACTAGCGCGCCACAGGGCGAGCGCCTGTGGCGCGCCGGTTCACGGCGCGATGGAGAGATAGGGGCTGGTAATGCCAGCACAGCTGTCGATAGGGCAGCTGCCCGAGAAGCACTCGCCGTGCGAGACGCACTGGCTGCCCGCGGACTTGAGTGGCAGGCAGATCCAATCCTGGCTACCGGTGCATGCCGAGCTGGACACCGTTTGGCACCAGCTGCAATAGGTTCCCGGCTCGCACGGAAGCCCGCCTGCCGCACAGTTGTCATACATGTGAATGGGATGGCGGCAGAGTTTCGGGCCAGTGCTCGTTCCCGGATGCCAGGCGCAATATCCCGATTCGCACTCCGGGTTCGAGTCGCACTCGCTCCCGTTCGCCTTGGCAGCCAGGCATGTCCCGCTGATCGCGTCGCTGCAATAGGCAGCGCCGACGTCGCAGGATACGGAGTCACTGCAGACATCGTCCACCGTCGCCGCGCTCGAGCAGGTGCTAAGCGTGCAGTTGCGCGGGGCCGCACACATCCAGTGAGCACCGCAGGTCTCGGTCGCACCAAGGCCGTCGGCTGGCTGGCACACGCCCCCGAAACACGCCTGGCCCTGCGGGCAGGTCCCGCACCCGAGTATGCCGCCGCACTCGCGCGGAGCGGTGCACTCGATCGCCGGATCAAACACGTCCTGGCTGCAGGTTCCTGAATAGTAGTCAGCCTGGAAGCCACACTCGGACGATGTGACGCCCTGCGACGTGAGGCGAACCCGCGCCGCGAGCGCGCCAGCCCGTCGCGGTGAGCAATAGCCGATGAAGTACAGCGTATCCGGATACTGCACGACCCGCTGACCGATATCCCCAAAAGCCTCGACCACCCGCTGCTCGCTCGGAGCCGCGTAGGAGCCGTTGCGGCCCAGCTGGGTCAGCTCCTCGAGGTCGGCCTCGTCACCGAGACCGACCGTGATGATCTGGGCCGAGCTCGAATCGAAACGATTAAGGACGAAGGAAGCCTGGTAACGCGCGGCGTCGTCGTCGCCGTCGGAGACGATCACCAGGGTAGAAGTGGCGAGAAATCCGAACTCCTGGCTGCGATACTTGAGCAGGATCCGCCCCTCGACCCGGTTGAGCCCCTTGACGGCAGCCCCGTAGAGATCGGTCGAGGTGGCGTCGTAGCCGCTGAAGCTCTCCAGCTCCGAAAGCCGCGCGCGGATCGCCGCAAAATCGCCGGTTTCGGCCTGGAACTCGTACAGTCCAGGCGTGCCATCGAACAGCAGGATCGCCACCCGTGCGGGTTGACCTCCGTCCTCCAGGCGATCCAGCAGTGTTTCGATCCCCATCTTGACCTGCGGCAGCACACCACTGGTGACGACCGAAGCGGACATGTCGAGTACCAGGTAGACGTGGGCCAGATAGTCCCGCTGCAGCACTGTTAGCGAAGACTCTACCCCGGGTACCTCCCACTCGGTCGCGCCCCTCTCCTCCAGCTGGAGATCGGATGCATCCAGGTCCGGCACCGGATTCCCGGAGCAGTAGGTAGCGGAAACGACCATGCCCACGGCGTTGCCATCCGATGGTGACATGCGGCACTCGACAGTGGTCAGGTCGACACAGGTCGTATCCTCCACGCAGACGCCACCTTGTGCCCCATCCTGTTGGACATAGCCCTCATCGCACACGCAGGTGGGCTCACCCGTGTCTGAATCGACTACGCAGTCCCCATTGAGCCCGCAATCGTTGTCTCCGCAGGTGGCCATCGCCGACATGGCGTCCCCGGCGTCGTCCATGGCCCCGTCCCCCATGGTCGCGTCCATCGCTGCGTCCTCCTCGACGTCCTCCATGGAAGCGTCCATCCGGCCCGCGTCCGGCGTGGGATCCTGGATCGGCGGCACCCCCGTATCGACCTCGGGCTCAGGCAGCGGATCGGGATCCACCACCTCCTCCTCTTCTTCGTCATCCCCTCCCAACGCCAGCGTTCCCGGATCCCCTTCGTCACAGCCAAACGACCACAACAGACCTATCAAGGCAATCCAAGGCAACAACCTAAGGCGCATGCGTAACTCCAAGCAGTAGACGCGGCGAAGCAGGTATCGAGCCCACATGACCATCGCCGCCTCGCCACCACGGGCAGTGGGACCCGTAGATCAATGATAGCGAAACGCCTGCGAATTGCAGACAAGCGAGCCCCGATGGCAGCTCTCTTCCAGCGCGACCCAGGTCGAAAACTTCCGGATCGCGACCACCTTGGTCGGCCGCGCCCTACATACAGCTGCGTTCCCTACATGTCTCCGGGAAGCTCGCCGTCCTTTGCGCGCTGGATCCAACGCTGTACATGCTCCTCGATCTTGGCGGTCGCCGGACCGGAGAACGGCCTCAACAACAGGGGCACATCCATTTCGAAAACCACAGCACCGGCGGTCAAGGATAGGAAGCCTTCCAGCGCCTTTCCCTTGACGTTGAACTTGATGGAGGCCCGCTGCTCGGTCACCCACGAAGCGGTCACGTGGTACTTCTCAAAGCGCTCCGCATAACTGCGAATGGCCGCGCCCACCGCAGCCTTGGCCAAGTCGTCGGAGAGGTCGTGGGGTATTCGATGTTGCATGCCTAGCCACCGTAGTCGCCTGTCTTGATATCGACAACCCTGCCCTGCTCGAACGTCACATGTCGCAGGAAACGCGTGCGCCCGAAGTCATAGATCCACTCTTCCACCTGGACTTCCGCGAACTCGCCCACCGACCGCGTACACATCGCCTCGGAGTTCGGGCTGCACGGGACCCGTATCAGCCGGCGTGTGCGCCGCCACTCCGTGCGCCGGATCGCATCCTGTGGTTCGCCGCAGGTCTTGCGGACCTTGTACATCGAGGCACCGACTCCAACGAGGCGGCGACCACAACGCAGGCTATGGCCCGCCCGGGCGGCCCCCACCCAACTGAGCGTCACACACCCAACGACAAGTGAAGCAACAAGACCGGCTTTCCAATGATGGGCTCCCATGACATGACCTCCTTCGGATGAAACAACGTCGGCCCACAGGGCGGACTACTGAGACAGAACCGGGGCCCTCAGGCGGGCGCCACGGTGACCGGAATGGCGGTAAGCGTCGCGTTGCCGGACAGGGGATCCAGCCGGCCAGCATCCGAAAGCAGATTGCTGTTTACGCCCGGCCGCTCGGAAGCCACGCGCAACCGACTGCCCGACGCACTATGTCCGTACCCATGCGGGAGACTCACGACCCCCGGCATGACCCGGTCCGTAACTTGCAGCGGGATCACGACGCTGCCCACGTTGGCGGTCACGCGCACATCCTGCCCATCCGCCAGCCCGTGACCCGAGGCGTCCTGCGGATGCATCTGTAGGGTACAGCGCTCGGGCCCCTTGATGAGCGGTCGCAGATTGTGCATCCAGGAGTTGTTGCTGCGCAGGTCGCGGCGACCGACCAACAGGAGTCCGGGGCCCGGGAGATCGGCCAGCGCCGTTGCCAAGCGAGGCACGTCGCCGATGATCCGTTCCGGCGCAAGCTCGATCTTGCCGCTCGGAGTCTCCAACAACTCGGGCACCCGCGACACGAGGGGGCCCAAGTCGATCCCATGGGGAGCGGCCCGGAGTTTGTCAAAGGTCAACCCGCCTGGGCGGGCCCCGAACTGATCGCCATAGGCACCTGTGCGCACCAGGATTTCGACCGCGCGGTCCAACGGCTGCTCGGCGGCCAGCTGACTTCGGAGGTCCTCGATGGAACGTCCGGTGAGGCCCTCGCTGTCGCGCATGGCCTGCGCCAGCAGGGTTTGCTCGAGCATCTCGTGCACCACACCCAGGTCCGCCGCCGCGCCCATCCCGGCCGCGATCAGCCCCAGCCGCGCAAGAATGTCCGACTCGTCCAGCCCCTCCTGAGGCAGCACCGGTGCGGACCATTTGGCCACGTTCCGGACAGCCAAACCGTAGAAGACCATGTCGTAGTGACTCTTTTCCAGCGGCGAAGGGGGCGGGAGGATGACGTGGGCATGGCGTGTCGTTTCGTTGACGTAGGGGTCGACACAAATCACGCATGGAAGCGTGGCCAGCGCCCGCGCGAGGCGCTCGCCGTCGGGGTTCGACAGGACGGGATTGCCGGCCACCGTGATCAATGCCCTGACCTGCCCCGGCCCGGGGGTCTCGATCTCATCGGCAAGCGTGACACAGGGAAACTCGCCCCGCACCTCCGGGTAGCCCTTGACTCGACTATGCCGCCGACCCACTTCGAAACCCCGGCCGGGACCCGGCGTTCGCCGGGACGTATGGGCTGGTAGGGCCCACATCGCGCCGCCCGGCTCGTCCAGATGCCCGGTCAACACGTTGAGCACATCGACCGCCCAGGCCGCCAACGTCCCGAAGTCGGTGGTATGCGTCCCGATCCGCCCGTACACGACAGCGCGTTCGGCCCCCGACAGGGAGCGCGCCAGATCTTGGATTGTCTGCGCAGGCACCCCCGTCCGGCGCTCGACGGCCTGCGGAGAGAATGGCTGCACCGCCTTCGCGACCGCCTCGACACCGTTGACGAACGGCGCGAGCCGGCCCAGGCGCACACGGCCCTCATCGAACAGCACTCGGATCATCCCGAGCAGCAGATGGGCATCGGTACCCGGCCGGATGGTGATGTGTTGATCCGCGTCGTCCGCGGTGCGGGTCCTCCGGGGATCCACCACGACCAGTCGGCCACCGCGAGCCCGCAGGGCCTCGAGGCGCCCAGGAAAGTCCGGCGCGGTGCACAGACTGCCATTGGACTCCCATGGGTTGGCCCCGAGCATGATCAACAGGTCGGTACGGTCGAGGTCCGGTACGGGCACAGCGAGCGGCCGCCCGAACATCAGAGCACAGGCCAGCTCCTTGGGCATTTGATCAACCGTGCTGGCGCTAAAGACGTTGTGCGTCCCGAGGGCCTTGGTGAGAGGGCGCACGTGCATCCCAGACAGATTGTGGGCGTTGGGGTTGCCAGCGTACAATGCGACTGCCTGGCGGTCCTCGGCAAGGATAGGCGGTAGCAGTCGCTCCACCTCAGCGAAGGCCTCCTCCCAGCTCACCTCGCGAAAGTCACCGACCCCACCGGAGCGGACCAGGGGCCGACGCAGCCGGTCGGGATCGGTGTGAAGCGCACCAAGACTGGCGCCCTTGGGGCAAATGAACCCGCGACTGAAAACGTCTTCGCGATCGCCGGCAACCCGGGTCACCCGGCCGTCCTCTACGGCGATCTCCAGGCCGCACACAGCCTCGCATAGTGGACAGGTGCGGTAGTGCTTGGAGCGCATCAACGTTCTCACCTTCCGCGCGAGCCCGCCCCACCGTGGGGTATGGCTTCCAGGTACAGCCTACCCCGCATCCTTCACCAACGCACGCGCCCTGCCAGGAACAGCCGCTGGCGCACCGCTCCCCGCCCCCCAGGGCCGGCCGAGCACGATACGCCGGCCCATGCCTGACCGGATACACGGCGAAGCCACCACTGCGGACGGCTTCCGCAAGCCGAATCATACCCAGGTAACTTTGCCTCGGCTTTCCTTCCCCATCGCCAGCGTGGTACTCCGCTCGAATGGCAGACGCGAGTGGCGCGCCCGAGGCCAACCTGGCGATTTTCTGCGACTACGAAAACGTCGCACTCGGGGCACGTGACGCCAAGTACGGTGAGTTCGACATCGGACTCGTCATCGAGCGCCTGCTGGACAAGGGCAAGATCGTTGTCAAGAAGGCCTACTCGGATTGGGCACGCTATGAGACGGCGAAGCGCCCTCTGCACGAGGCTGCCTTTGAGCTCATCGAGATTCCGCACGTGTCGTATTCCGGCAAGAACTCGGCGGACATCCGGCTGGTGGTGGACGCCCTGGACCTTTGCTACACGAAGGCGCATATCGACCAGTTCGTCATCATTTCTGGCGACAGTGACTTCTCCCCCCTGGTCAACAAGCTGCGCGAGAACAACAAGATGGTCGTGGGCGTCGGCGTCAAGAGCTCCAGCAGTCACCTTCTCATCGACAACTGTGATGAGTTCATCTACTACGACGACCTCGTACGCGACCGCCAGCGCCGAAACAAACGACAAGCCACGCACAAGGGAGCCACGGGCCCTTCGGACCAGGCCGAAGTCGAGCGTCGCAGAATAGAGGCGCTCGACTTGGTCACTCGCACCGCCGAAGCCCTGATCCAGGATCGGGGCGACCGCGTGTGGGGCTCGCAGATAAAGCAGACCCTCAAGCGCAAGCGCCCCAACTTCTCCGAGAGCTTCCACGGCTATCGCAGCTTCAACGACCTGCTCGAAGACTGCGAGCAACGCCAACTGCTGCGGGTCCAGAAAGATGAGCGCTCCGGCGGCTACATCGTGCTGGGCCTGGGAGATCGGGCCTGACCTGCAACCTCCTTTCGGAACGCTAGCCAAGCCAGTCTCGAGTTCGGCGGCTTGTGGGCGTCAAACGAACGGACGGGTCGGCTTCGAAGGGGCTGTTAGAGGAAGCCAGGTCTTTGGCTTGATGGGACCGACCACGATCGAGCGATGACTCGTCGTGCCTGCCGGGGCACGGACGCGGTGCTAAGATATCCCGTGGCGAACGTGTGCGACGGAAAAGCGGCCCGGGTCATGGGAACGTCTCCAGGGCGGCGACCCATCGCACCAAAGCCGCGGCCTCGGCCTTGCGACGCGGCCCTGCCGGTGTTCGCGCTTTGGCTGGCCTTTTCCGTGGGTGCATGCGGCGAGCCCGAATACGCGACAGGCGCAGGACCGGCGGACACGACGCCCCTCGCGTGCGACGACCACGACTTGCCGGCGGCGGTCGCTGATGAGCTAGCGCTCGATACCTCGTTCTATGCCCAAGCATGTTCCGCCTTCGGCGTCCCCGTGCTCGGCTCTGTGCGCCTTTCGGGCACTACGCTTGCACTCGCTACCGAGCTGGTGTCCGGCGTGCTGGCGCCACTTGCGCCGAACGTCCGCGACGCCATCCACGACCGCTACCTGCGCGTTGTGATCGTGGCCGCATCCGCCGGGGAAACCTTCAGCGATGTGCCCGAACTCGCCGACCTTCGTGAAGCGGAGCGAGCGGCCGCTGGCATTGGACCGGACCCGATGTTTCCAGCGGCCACGGTGCGGGACTCGGTTGTTCTGTGCCGGCCGGTGCACCGCGAACCCGCGGTCACACCGCCCGGCGATACCCTGGTGCATGAACTCGGACACGCGGTCCTATCTATGGGCCTCGAACCCACGCAGCCGGACTTCCGACGGAGACTATCGCACGCCTTCACGCAAGCGGCTGGGCTCGCGCGCTGGCAAACCGAGCTCTCCCCCGAGGTCAGGCAACGGTTCGGCTCTCGCCTGGAGACTCCCTACCTGATGACCAACGCGGACGAGTATTGGGCCGTGGGCGTGTCGGTCTGGTTTGGCTTCGTTGGAGTCCCGATCAGATACGAGCTCACGGACGCACGGGAGGAAACCCTGCGGATCACGTGGCTGTATGGCCGCAGTCAACTCCGGCAACGGGATCCACCGCTCGCCGCTTTACTCGAGGAGGTCTTCGGCGAAGAACCAACCCTCGCGCACCACTGTTCCGGTTGGTTCCCCCAGAATCCGTGACAAGCGACGCCGTTTGCAGATGAGGCGAGTTTGGTGAGCCCACCACTCTTGTTGGTGTTGTATCAAGGAATCCAACGGGGCTCCGCCCCCGCCCAACGAGGCATGTGACCCAGGCCCTACCGGCAA
>JAPPOR010000496.1 GCA_028817905.1 Myxococcales bacterium | reverse complement strand
TGAAGTCGAAGAACAAGCGAGGCGATGCAGAGTTCATGAATCATCCGGGCTAGCCCGCATCCATCACCAATGCGTGTGATGATCGTGCAAGCGATCGTGTTCACAGGGGTTTCGCTGAGGGAAGGGAATACTCCCTGTATTTTCGACCGAGGCGAAAGCGCTGTGAGCTCGAGCGGTTGTGCGAGCGCGCGCGAGTTGGTGATGGGTGCGGGCTAGCCCGCATCCATCACCAACCCCACATCGCCTCGCTTGGTCTTCGACTTCACAGCGCTTTCGGCTCCCTCGCAAATACAGGCAGTATGTGGGTCGGTCGTCGAAAGCCCTGTGAAGCCGAATCCCTGCGCGATCCGACGCGGCGTCGATGAATGATCCGGGCTAAGCCCGGTTGCTGTTCGCGTCAACGACGTGCGAGGATGCCGGCCATGAAGCACTGGATGTTGGCTGCATGTACCGCCTCGCTCTTCGTTGGTTGCGCGACCGGGCCCCATCCGGCCCTGGCACTGGCCAAGCAAGACCTCAAATGTAAGGAACAGCTCGAACTCCACGAGATCTATCCCCAGAAGGTGCGGGTAGAAGGGTGTGGAAAGGAAGCCGTCTACGTAGAGGGCTGCGACAAGTACGGCATCGACGCGGAATGCGTCTGGGCACGCCACCGCCCCGGGCACTAGCTAGCTAGCCAGCTGCAGGAACGGTGCGAGGCGCGTGCGCATCACGCCCAATGCTTCCGGGTGGCTATCGATGAGGGTGGCATGCCGGCCGAGCCGCGCCGCGGCCTCGCCGGTTGTTCCGCTCCCGGCGAAGAAGTCGAGCACGCGATCCCCCGGTTCGCTGTGGACGTTGATGATTCGTCTCAGAATCCCTAGGGGCTTCTGGGTCGGGTAGCCCGTCTTTTCGCGCCCGTTCGGGCTGACGATCGTGTGCCACCAAACATCGGTGGGCGTCTTCCCGCGGGCAGCTTTCTCGGCTCCCACGAGCCCAGGGGCCATGTACGGGATCCGGTCCATCTCCTCAAAGTTGAACACGTAGTCCTTGGGGTTCATGGCGTACCAGAGGATCGTGTCGTGTTTGGTCGACCAGCGTTTCTTCGTCCTCGCCCCATAGTCGTAGGCCCAGATGATCTCATTCATGAAACACTCGCGCCCGAACATTTCGTCGAGCATGAGCTTCGCATAGTGAACCTCGCGGTAATCTAGATGCACGAACAGGCTGCCGTCGTCGCTTAGCAGACGCGGTACTTCCGAGAGGCGCGGCGCCAAGAATGCCAAGTAGTCGTCGAACGCATCCGCGTAGGCGCGCTTGCCGAGCACGGTGGTGCGGTAAGCGTGACCGCCAAAACCGATCCGATCACCGCCCTCGGCCACGCGCTCAGTCGCCAGCTGCGTGCGCGTCTGTTGCTTGCCGGTGTTGAAGGGGGGATCGATGTAGACCAGCCGAAAGTGGCTCGCGGGCAGTGCCCGCAGATGGGGCAAGTTGTCACCCGCCAGGATCTCGACCCGTCCGAAGACGTCCGGTTCGCCGCCCTCAGCCATCGGCGACCTATACCCAAACGGAACAACACCGGCAACGATCCCGCTACTTGGACACCTCAGAAGCGTCAACGCCAGCATCGAGTGCGGTGGGCAGGCCGCCGTCGCTGAACGGATGGAGAACGCCAGCGTCACTCACCATGCCAGGGCCAGCGTCGGCCGAACGAGCCGGCGCGCTGCGCGCTTGTTCCAACCGGACCACCCACCCACTCGCCCAGGGCCCATGATGCGCAACTTCCGGCCCGACCTGGTCGAGCCGGTCACAGTCGCTCATCCAGACATCCTCAGCACGGGTATCGATAAAGATCACCGCGTCCCCGCCTTCCACCCTGGCTCGATCGCGCAATTTCCGCAGAACCGCCTCGCGGGCGAGGTTGTGGGCCTGCCCAGGATCGCAAGCGCCCCGCCCAAGGTGTAGATCTACGCGACCGACAATCCTGTGACCGTAGCCCACCTGAACCGCCGGCTCTCCTGAGATCAACTCGAAGCCGTCCGGGGCGCTCCTCAGAAATAGCCGCACGCGCTCTGCCTGACCCTTCTCTTGCGGCTCGCCAGCCGGGCGTTCGGCTTCCGCCGAGGTCAACTCAATGACGTCTCCGGAAGCTACAAAAGTTTCGCGCAACCCCAAGGTCGAACATGCTGCGGCCACCAGGAGACCCAGCAACAGCAGCGCCAGGCCGCGAAACCCCGTGTCGTTCATGGCACGCATGGTAGTCGCTTGCGGGGCGAGCACAAAGGTTTTGAAAATCCGCGCCAGCCGGAGATGATGCGAAAGGACCATGGGTTCGCACCGACCCGTCGACTGCGCGCCCCAACGATCCCCGCGTGCATGAGGAGCTAACCTTGGCTACAGATACGCTCGTTCACCGCATCGCCACCTGGGCGCGGACGCGCCCCGACGATCCCGCCACCCACGTCCAGCGCGGCGGCCAATGGGCTACCAAGAGCTGGTCGGAGTACTACCAAACGATCACCGAGGTAGGGCGCGGGCTCATGACCCTGGGACACAACCCGGGTGACGCGGTCGCACTGGTCGGCGAAAACCGCCCGGAATGGGTTGAGAGCCAGTTCGGGATCACTGCCATCGGAGGCATCCCGGCCCCCCTGTACCCGACGTCCACCGTCGAGCAGATGGGCTATATCATCAATGATTGCGGCGCCAAGCTGGCCATATGCGACGGCCGGGAGATGCTCGACAAGTACTTGGCCGCTGAACGCGATGGCCACTTTCCCAAGCTGACCAACATCATCACGTTCGACCCGCTCGAGTGCGACGACCCGCGCGTCCAATCCTTCGAGGAGCTCAGAGCCCTCGGCCGTGTGCATGCCATGGCAGACTACGATGCGCGCCTTGGAGCCCTGTCAGCCGACGACATTTGCCTATTGATCTATACGTCTGGCACGACCGGTCGGCCCAAGGGCGTCATGCAAGACCACGCAGGCCAACTGCAATGCATTCAGGGTGTGTTGGCCATGTTCCCGATCTTCCGATCCGAGGTGCCATACCGAGTGGTGAGCTACCTGCCGCTGTGCCATCAAACCGAACAGGTCGTAACCAACGTGGGCGGCATCCTGACGGGAGGACAAGTCTGGTTCTGCCCTGAGATCTCGCAGGTGCGCGACTACCTTGCGGTGGCACGCCCAACACTCTTCATGGCTGTCCCGAGGGTGTGGGAAAAGTTCGAGGCCGCCATGCGCGCGCGCCTCGGGCAAGCCACCGGCGTGGCGGCCAAGCTTGCCGAGTGGGCCCGTCGGACGGAGCTAGCTGGGTTCGATCGAGACGTGATCGATGGCCGCTTCCACGGCGGATTGCGGCGAGCAGTCGCACGCAAGTTGGTGATCGACAAGGTCAAGCGGGGCCTGGGCCTGGATGCCCTGGCAGCCGGTTTCACCGGCGCGGCGCCTATCGGTGTCGACACGATGCGTTTCTTCGCGAGCCTTGGCATCACGATTCACGAAGCATACGGGATGAGCGAAACCAGCGGCGTGGCCACGGTCAACCCGCTCGGCAGGCCGCGTCTCGGCACGGTCGGCAAGGCGCTCGACGGCGTGACCGTCAAGCTCGCCGAAGACGGGGAGATCCTACTGAAAGGGCGCATCATGACGCGCGGCTACTGGAATATGCCGAAGGAAACAGCGGCGCTGTACGCTGAGGGAGGCTTCATGCGTACCGGAGATCTTGGCGAACTGGACACGGAGGGCAACCTTCGCATCACCGGCCGCAAGAAGGAGCTACTCATTACGGCGGGGGGCAAGAATGTGGCGCCGGTCGAGCTTGAGCACCTCCTACGCGCCATCGACGGGGTTGGACAGGCCGTGGTGGTCGGAGACGGGCAACCCTTCCTGTGCGCCCTTCTGAGCCTGGATCCGGAAAATCTGGCGGGACTTCGCACCGCAGCGGGGCAGCCCAGCGCGACCCTCGCCGAACTGGCCAGCGATCCTGCCGTGCGCACACACCTTATGGAACAGGTCGACATGGGCTGCAACCAACGTGTGGCACGCTACCAAACCATCAAGAAAATCAGTGTGTTATCCGATGAGATGAGCGTGGAAGGGGGAGAGCTAACCCCGACGATGAAGCTTCGGCGCAAGGAAATTCACGAAAAGTTCGCCGACCTGATTGCCAGTTTCTACGCGGACAAGAACGCCGGCACCAACGACCGCCGCGCGGCGGGCTGATCGAGTCGCGGGTACGCCCCGGCCGGCAGCCAGGGTCCCTGGTTGAACCAACGCACCAGCGTCCCCGCGCTTGGCAAAAGGTGCTAGAAGCTCGGGGCATGAGCAAACTGGACGTTCTGGTGCTGGAAGGCGACGGCATCGGCCCCGAGGTGACGACCGAAGCGATCGGCGTCTTGCAGCGCGCGTGTGAGCTGGGCGGTATTGCGCTGTCGCTCGAACCAGGGCCATTCGGTGGTGCATGTATCGATGCGCACGGGGAGCCCATCACCCAGGCGGTTCTCGACCGCGCCAGCCAGGCGGATGGCGTCCTGCTTGGCGCGTGCGGAGGCCCGAAGTGGGATGCCCTGCCGACGAGCAAGCGGCCAGAGCGAGGCCTGCTTCGCCTTCGGGAACACTTGGCAGTCTTCGCAAATCTGCGACCGGCCAAGCTGTTTGCCGCCCTGGCGGACAGCTGCCCACTGCGACCAGAGCGGGCCAAGAACTTCGACTTTCTCGTCATCCGCGAGCTTGTCGGCGGAATCTACTTCGGAAAACCCCGCCAGGTCACAGGGGAACCTGGGCACCGCGTTGGCGAAAATACGCTGGTCTACAGCGAACCTGAGATCATTCGCATCGGACGGGTCGCATTCGAGACGGCGCAGCGTCGCAACAAGAAGCTGCTCAGCGTCGACAAGGCGAATGTACTGGAGGTCATGGGCCTGTGGCGCGAAGTCATGACTGCCCTGGCGAAGGACTACACGGACGTCAAGCTCGAGCACATGTACGTCGACAACGCAGCCATGCAGCTGATTCTGAGACCAGCTGATTTCGATGTGCTCGTGACAGGCAACATGTTCGGAGACATTCTGAGCGACCTGGCCGCTGCTGCCACGGGATCCATCGGCCTTCTGCCATCCGCAGCGCTTGGTGAAGGGCCCGGCTTGTACGAGCCGGTGCATGGCTCGGCGCCTGACATCGCTGGGCAGGGCAAAGCCAACCCGCTTGCGGCGATCATGAGCGTAGCGATGCTGCTTGAGCACACGGCCCAACGCGTCGACTTGGCTGGCGCCGTCAACGACTCGGTCGACGCGGTGCTCAACAGGGGACTCCGCACCGCCGACCTGGCCAAGCAAGGGGAGACAACCGTCAGCACCCAGGAGATGGGAACCGCGGTGCTGGCCGAGGTCGAGAAGCGCCTGAGCTAGCTAGCCCTATTCGAACAGCTCCAGGCCCCTGAGATCTGCCTTCTGGTCAAATCGAACCGACCATGTGCACTCCGGATCCCCAACGGCACGGCAGCCGGTACGCTCCACCCAGGTGCCGGGAACCTGGTTACGGAATAGCTCGATCAGATAGCCTGTGCTGATCGCGCACAGCTCCCGGGTCAGCGGAAAGTCGTTCAGCGTGATGCATAGCCCAAGCGGAGGGACCCGTGTCACACGGTAGTATCCGCGCGAATAGTAGCGCTCCCGAAGTCGAAGAGCGCGGCGCACGAAGGTTGCCAGCCCGGTGACCCCCGATAGGGCGTCACGATAGGTACCCAAAGCCTCCGGACGCTGATTCTCGGGCGTCTCTCCATGGCTGCCACCCACATCGCGGCGGGCCGCAATCACCCCAAGAGCGCGGTAGATGTCCCCTTTCGCCTTGTCCTTGTCCATCGTGCCAGCCAGGGCCCGAACGAACTCGATATATTCCTCGAGCGGATACCAACCCTCCTGGTCGATGTCATCCGACAAGTAATGCCAGAGGGGCTCCGGCAGCACTTCTTGGTTGTCCTCGAACGCTGGCCGAATCGCAGAGACGAGCCCCAACAATCCGAGGCCGCGCGCTTGCACTTGTTCTACGGAGGGCATGGAATAAGTTTAGGGTAATCTATACGGGCGTTCACCTATATATTTTTTATATGAAGAAATTTTGCAGTTTCACGGGATATGAACCGTGATTTTATGGATTACCTGCAACTATTCGACGCCCCTGCCCCCCACGCCGGATCGCTTCGACCCGCACGGAGAGGGGGCAATGGTCCGAAAGCACCCGCGCACGGGGCGCGTCGCTCAGATCGTACACATGCTCTCGGAAAGAACCGTCGACAAGCATCGTGGTGGCGGGTGCGTTGAATAGCAGATGATCGATGAAACTCGGGTATTTGCCCCCTAGGCATGTTGGCTTGCGGCCTGCGGTGGGGCTGGACAGCCTGGACCGCGGCGGCTGGGCGTCGTCTAGCATTCGCCAGGCTTCGTCTCCGTCGGGCTCGTGGAAGAAGCGCCGATTGAAGTCGCCCAGCACTGCGGCCGGTGTAGCCGCGCTAGAACGCGCATCGATCCATTCCTCCAGAACCGGAAGCTGAGCGGAAAGCCGGCGACAGGAGACGAGCCCGTCATCAAGCGGCCTCCCAAAGCACCCGGACGCCAAGTGCACGGATAGCAAGCGCAAGGGCGTGCCGTCCGGAAGAAAGACGGTGAGGTCTACACCATGTCGCTGACCTCCCACGTCGAGCGCACGCACGTCGGGATGGCGAGCGACGCTAAGCGTCCTGCGAAATGCGAAACCGGTGCGCTGGACATGCTCTCGGTCCGAGAAATGGAAGTCATAGGCGGCCGGGTCGAACACGCGCTGGGCTGCTTGGGCACCATCAACTTCCTGCAACGCGATGACATCCGCATCGAGGCGTTCGGCGTAGCGACGCAGGCGCGCGTAGTCGGCTTCCGTTCTCGGGACTTCGCCCGCATGATCCCATGCCGCCAACCAGGCAAGGTTCCAGGTCGCCACCCGCAGGCCGCGACCGGCCATGCCCCCAGTGCGACCCGCGGGACCCTCCCCGCCGCAGGCAACGTC
>JAPPOR010000823.1 GCA_028817905.1 Myxococcales bacterium | reverse complement strand
TGGATGCGGGCTAGGTGACCAGGCCGTGCAGTTTCCAGGGCTGGTTCCACACGCCGTTCCTCAGACCGAGGTCACCTGCGAGGCTGGCCACCTTTCCGAGCGCCGCCTGCACCGCGCCTCGGTGCTTGGGGTTGTTCGAATAGGCTTCCCGCAGAACCTTCCTGGGAATGTGGAACTCACGAATCATCGCCGGCGAAGGCTGCATCATGAGACGGGCCATTTGGCCCAACAACACCGGAGTCCAGGCCTTCAACCACAGCTGGCGTCGCGCGGGCAGCCGCGGGACGCGGTTGCGCAGGTAGGCGCGAGCAAAAGATATGTGGCGCGCCTCTTCCATGACGTGCAGCTGACACACGCGCCGCACCAGTGGATGGGCTGGTTGCGCACCCGCAAGTACGTAGGTGCGCTGCTGGTGATCGATCGGGTCCTCGCCGCCAAGCACGAAGAAGAAGAACAGCTCAGGAAAGCGGCGTCCCAGCCCTGCCACACGGCGGCCCTCCGCCAGAATGGCGCGCGGCAGGCCGGGAACGTCGATGCCACTGCGGTTGACGAACTCTTGAAACATGAGGGAGTGCTGTGCCTCCTCGATCACCTCGTGACACGCGTAGCGGAACTCAGGGCTCCGGTTCGGCAAGGTCAGGGTGAACTCTAGAAGCCCACGCTTGAGCACGTTCTCGAACTGCAGCCCATTCTTCATCAGGGTCGCTATCATGTGCAGCCCCAGTCGCGCCTGCTCGCGCTCCGGAAGCGCCCGGTACCAGGAGGTCTCGCCCAGGGCATTGTTCTCACCAATGCAGAAGCGGGGGTCGGCAGGGTCGATCCGAAAGCGGGGGTCGTCCCAATCGATATCGACATAGGCATCGAAGTGCTTCGATACGGAGGCACGCGAGAGCTTCGCGAGCAAACGCAGATAGCCGTCGTCGTCGCGAGCCCCCCGGGTGTCTTCCTCCTCGGGGGTCGGGCTGTTCTCCGGGATGCCCCGTGTGGGCGCTAGGCTGCGTGGGGTTGCGTGTGAGGCAGGCTGGCTCATGATCGACTTCCTCCGACCGGGACCTTGGGGCGTGCGCCGGTTGTGCCGTCGGCGGGGGGACACGCGCCGTCGGCTCCAGATAGGTCGCGACCGGCGGAGACCTCGCCATCCGGCTTGTTGGCGAAGTGGATCACGGCGGCAGCTACCATCTCCTGTAGATTCTCCAGCTGTTGGTTCAACCGGTCAACGTCGGGCACTCTGGCGAAAGCGCGCATCATGTAGTCGAGCATGGCTAGCATCATTTCGGCGACCGGCTCGCACTCCCGGCCAGCAACGGTCACGCCCCCCGTGAGACCCTGGACGACAACCTCGACGCTTCGCCGGTGAATGCGATCGAGCACCTCGCATGAAACCGGCTCGTCACCGTTGGGAAGGACGAAACAGGACGCGATCAACGTGTAGTCGGGCGCGGCCGAGGTCACCAAGGTGCGAAATCCCTGCATCATGCAACGCACCCGATCCCCCGCACCGTTCGCCACATCGCACGCCTGGGTGAGCTGGGCCAGCCAGCGCTCCGAGGCACGGTCCACGGCCGCCGCGAACAGACCCGCCTTGCTTTCGAAATGCCAATAGATGGCCGTAGGCGCCACCCCTACTTGCTTGCAGAGGGCGGATACAGTGGTTCCGGCATACCCACGACAGGCAAACAAGCCCACCGCAGCCTCAAGAATGCGCTCGCGGGCCGCCGCATTCGACTCCCCTGCCGCGCCCGCCATCCCCATCACTTCAAACTGTAACGAACGCTACATACGTCTGCAAGCGGGTTGACCGACCGCGCGGGTGCCCATGACAGAAGCCCGTCCGACTACTCAGGGGCCCCGGGGCGACAGAGCCCACCAGTCTCGAAGGTGCGAGACGCTGGCTACGTGGGGGCCTGCCTCGGAGGTGGAGGCTCTTCTTTGGTGGCGTCCCACGGGTTTCCTTGTAGCTTACCTCCCTCGATTCCGCTCGCGCTGGCCTGAGTCGCCGGTGACGCGACGCTGGGCAGGGTCAACACAAAGCGCGTGAAGGCGCCCGGGTTGCTATGCAGTTCGAGCTTGCCGCCGTGGTTGGCCACAATCCCGTGGGAAATCGACAGGCCCAGGCCCGTCCGGTCGGGGCTCGTCTTGGTCGTGAAGAACGGCTCAAAGACCCGCTCACGCAGTGCCTCGGGGATCCCTGCACCCTGGTCCTCGACGCTGAGCTCGGCGTGATCGCCAGTCGTCCTTCTCAGGCGAACGTTGACCCGCTTGCGAGGATCCCCATTGGGGAAGCGCTCGTGCAACGCATCAGCAGCGTTGCTGAGCAGGTTGAGCAGAACCTGCTGAATCTGGCGCCGGCAACAAATCAGCTGCTCCGGTGCGGCGGTCAGGTCTACCGACACGGCGACGCCGAACTGCTCGAGGGTCGGGCGGACGATGTTCAGCGTCTCGTGAAGCATGGCCCGCGCGTTCTCCGGCTTGCGCTCGGGCACGTCGAGGCGCGCAAAGACGAGCAGGTCGCGCACGATACCCGCAGCCCTGGAGGCCTCAAACAGTACCTCATCGACGAAGGTCGCGGGTTTGCCCCCTACTGGCACCTGGCGCCTAAGAAGGGTCGCGTAGTTCATGATGCTCTGGAGCGGATTGTTGATCTCGTGGGCGACGCCGGCGGCCAGGGTACCGATGCTGGCGAGCTTCTGTTGCTGCAGGCGCGGCTCCGCAGTGAGGAGCATCGCGCGGTGCTCCTCTAGGCGCTCGAGGGTGGTCGCCAGCTGCTGCTCGCCTGCCCGATGGCGCCGGCCGAGAACGATCCAGCTGCCCACGACAACCGCGGAAAAGCCCAGGGGCTGCATGCGGAAGAAGTCCAACAGCCCTGTCTCGGTCAGGACGTCCAGAACGTACGAGACCAGGAAGATCGCACTGCCGACGGAAACAGGGCGCATCGCCGGGCGCTTCACACCCGCGACGATCAAGTGGATGAGGCTCGCCACCAGCACCGCGGAGCAAAAGGCGATCATCGCGAGGAACGGGGCCGTGAAGACGGGCCGATAGCGGTTGACCTCATCGGGGACGGTTAGGATCTCGCTGAACGCAACGGGTAGTCCAAGGCCGACCGTCAGCAGGTTGCCGACCACCGAAAGCCATGCGAACACCAGCGCCACGGAACGGGCACGGCGCAACCATGCCGTGCCAGCCTCAAGCGCGTCCGTGAGGCCCGCGGTGACAACGGGGAGGAACGACGCGGAAATGCCGAGGAGAACGCCCCAGGGGGCAGCCGCCTCGCTGTCCGGCGCGAACTGCAGGCCGGCGTTGGCCACGCAGTACAGCGCCTCCAGGAGAGCCAACTGCGCAAGCACGCGGCCCGTGCGCCGCCCGCCACTGCCACTGCCGAGATAGACAGTCTGACCAGCAACACCGATACAGATGCCACCGAGGAGAATCGCAACGACCTGGTACGCGTACGCCATCCCTACACCGCGCTTGCGCAATCTTGGCGGGCAGGCGCGCGATCGCAAGGACAAATGGACCGATTGGCATGCGAATGGGCTGAAAAGCCGAAGCCTGGCCGAAGCCGGGCGGCGTACTCCCCGTATTCACTAGGGCGGCGAAAGTCCTGTGGAGTCGGAGACCAAGCGAGGCGCTGTCGAAGTCATGAATGATCCGGGCGCTTCGGGCTCCAGGGGTTGTAGGCGCCAAAGGTCCAGACGTGGCCCTCACAGTCTCTGCAGGTGTAGCTGCGGCCGCTCTGCTCGTTGTCCCTGGGCGCGTTCAGGATTTCGGCGCCGGCGGCCTTGGCTCGGGCGTAGTGGTGGTCGACCTCGTCGACCACCACGTAGAGCCCTTGCGTGCAACCTCCCGCCTCGCGCGGCAAGCGCATCTGCTTGTCATAGTCGCCCTGGCTACGGCGCGTCCCCAGCATGACCATACCCGAACCGAGGGTGAGCTGGGCGTGCGCGACGTCTTCGGGCCCCTCGCCACCCACCACCAGATGCCGCTCGAATCCGAACGCCTCGCACAGAAAGCGGATGGCGGATTGCGCCCTTTCGTATCGCAGTCCGGGAATGATGGGGGAACCGGTCGGTTGGGTCGTCATCTGGTCGTCCTCCTTCAAATGGCCGCCTGCCAGCGCAGGGCCGGTAGTGGAAGAGCACATCACTCCACCCAACCGGCGTCTTGAACAAAAAAGATCCCCT
Source organism: Myxococcales bacterium (assembly GCA_028817905.1). Classification (GTDB taxonomy): domain Bacteria; phylum Myxococcota_A; class Polyangia; order Polyangiales; family JAFGIB01; genus JAPPOR01. The sequence continues at coordinate 2,845 of JAPPOR010000823.1, read as the reverse complement.
GCGCATCCATCGGTACCGGACACGTGCGTTCGTAAGAACTGGGCTTCGCACAGCTTTCGGGCGACCCGAAACGGCGCTGGGATCGGCATGCGATCTGAGCTAAGGTGAGGAAAGGTAGGAAAAGGTGGCACGGCTTTTGGTCTCTTTGTGGTTCGTGGGATGCTGGGGATGCGGGGATGATGGCTCTGCGGACCTGGTGCGGGCAGTCAGTTCGCCGGACGCCGGGGTCGACCGGGATGCGGGCGAACCGGACCACCCCGACTGCGGAGACGATGTCGAACTCGCAGGCGTGGGGCGCCTGAAGCCTCCTGCCCCATGGCGAGCGTGGGCCAAGCGACTGCAGGCGTGCTTGGAGGAACTCGATATCCGCCCCCATCGGACGTTCGATGGGCTGTCCTTCTGGAGTGCGGACTCGATCGAGGTCGCGCTCGATGCGGGTGACACCGCGCGTGGCGCGCTGGTGTGCGCACACGGTGCCGTGGTGGTGGATCCTCGCGCCGGGTTGGAGCAGCTGCTGCCGCCCGCGCTCGTGATCGCCCAGGTCCACGAAGACGACCGAGCCCAAGCGAGCGCGGTATGCGCGGAGCGCCTCACCGGACCGAGATGCGGCGCCGAGGCGGCGCTCGACGACCTCGAATCCCTCGAGCCCCTGCCCGTCTGGCGCACCTGGTATCGGGAGATGCGCACCTGCCTGGCAGAGCTCGAACTAACTCCGCGCTATGACTTTGACGAGCTTTCCTGGTGGAGCACGTCGTCGCTGGAGTACGGAGCGGTCTGCAGCGACGGAGCCCTGGTCTTTCCCTCCACGGGTGCATCTGAGCATGCGGTCCGACAGGCCCTGGCACTGGCCAATGCAGACACCCGGAATGAGCAGAAGGTAACCGAGAGGTGCGTGGACGCGTTGGTGTCGCCCGCGCAACACGACTAGCTACTGAGGCGCCATGGAAGTCACGCCCGTTGTTCGGGTGGCTTCTTGGGCCGGAGCGTTTCCCGGTATTCCTCGCGTAGCTTGGCCTTATAAAGCTTTCCATTGTCGCGGCGAGGCAACGCCGACACGAAGTCGACGCTCCTGGGGCACTTGTAGTGAGCAAGGAGGTCCCGGCAGAAGGCGATCAACTCGGCCTCCAGGTCGGTACTGCCCGCGGCGCCCTCCGCCAGCTCGACGACCGCCTTGACCTCTTCACCCCATTCGGGATTGGGGAGCCCGATGACCGCTGCGTCATGAATTGCAGGGTGCTGAAGAAGAACGTTTTCGACCTCGGCCGGGTAGATGTTGACCCCACCACTGATGATCAGGTTCGCACTGCGGTCCGTCAGGAATAGGTAGCCGTCTTCGTCCAGGTAGCCGACATCCCCCAGCGTGAAGTGATCGCCGTGGCGCGAGTTGCGCGTCTTGTCGGGGTCGCCCCGGTACTGAAAGTTGCTGAGCAGCTTCAGGTACACCGTGCCGGGCTGATTCGGCGGGCAGTGCTCCAGGTCTTCGTCCAAAATCAAGACATGGTCCTCGGTGGGTGGCTTGCCGACCGTGCCCGGCTTCTTGAGCCACTCCTCAGGACCGACCGTGGTGCCGGCCCCTTCCGTGGCCGCATAGTATTCCCACACGATCGGCCCCACCCAGTTGATGAGGGCCCGCTTGGTGTTCGGCGGACAGGGCGCTGCGCCGTGCACGATGTACGTGAGAGAGGAAACGTCGTAGCGGTTTCGGACCTCTTCGGGCAAACGGAGCAACCGGTGAAACATGGTCGGCACCATGTGTGAGTGCGTGATCCGATGCTCCTGAATCAATCGCAGCGCCTCCTCGCTGTCCCAACGGTCCATCAGTACGACGCCCACGCCTTCGTAGAGCGGAAGCATGAGCGAGAAAGCCAATGGGGCCGCGTGATACAGCGGTCCAGTGCACAGGTGAAGCTGGTCCCTGCCGGGGGCGTAGCCAGCGGCGGAAAGCGAAGGGGTGCGCACAGACACGAATACCGCGGGTCGAACCACCCCTTTGGGGCGTCCCGTAGTCCCCGAAGTGTAGAGCACCCGGTTGCCCAGGGTTGGGTCCTCGACATCGTGCCCGGGTTGTCCGGAAAGCGCTTGATCGTAGGAGGCGAACCCGGGAATCTCCCCGCCGACCGCAAGGCGCACTTCCAGGCCCGTTACGAGCCGGGCGCAGGCCTCGCACACGTCGGCAAACGCTGCATCGGCGATGATCGCGCGTGCGTTGCAGTCCTGGACGATGTACGCGGCCTCGTCCGCACCCAGGTGCCAGTTGATCGGGGTATAGTGAAGGCCGCTGCGCAGGCAAGCCAGGGAGACCTCGGCGAACTCGGGCCGATTGCCGCATATCAGGGCAACCGAATCTCCCTTCTCCAGCCCGGCCGCTCGCAACGCCCGGGCCAAGCGGTTCGCGTTTTCGTTTAGCTGCTTGAAGGTGCGGTTGCCGTGTGACGACCGGATCGCAGGCTCGTCGGGAATGCGCGCGGCCCACGCCGCAACAAGCATCCCTACTTCGCCTGCGGCAATGCGCTCGGCTTCGGTGAATTCACTCATGGCGCCGGACTCGCCTGAGCTGAGACGCCGGAGCCGGCATCGGCATGGATCGCAACTTCATCCCAATCAACTCCCATCACTCCCTCCGTGGACATGTCCGGAACATACCTCAGGCGGCCGCAGCTTGTTGTGCCGAAATGCACCGCGCACGCGGCCAGGACGCCCAGTCGCGTTTCACGTAGCCCGGCGACGTCCCCGTCTGGGAGATCACGGTCGACGAGCGCGACGCACCGAGGGCGACCCAGCGATCACCTCTAGCCCGCATCCATCACCAAGGCACGTGATGACCGTGCAAGTGATCGGCTTCGCA
>JAPPOR010000835.1 GCA_028817905.1 Myxococcales bacterium | reverse complement strand
GCGCAGATGTGGGTGCGGCCGGGTTGCGGGGGCGGGGTGGGGCTGCAATGCTTGAAGGAGGGGATCGACCAGCCGCTCGTCCATGCTTGTCCGCTTGCTTCGCTATTGGTGGTTGTGTTTGCTCGCGCTCGGAGGGTGCGTCGGGCCGGGCCTGGAGCCGCCGTTTGGCGATGACGACAGCTCGCCGGGCCCCGGCTTCATGGGCGCGCCCGAAACCCCGGCCGCCGGCGACGGGGACAGCGAAGCGCTCGGAGAGGACGACAAGGAGGGGCGGGACCCGCTGACGCCCAATGGTGAGGCCAAGGCGGTGGACCGCTCGGCCGATGCCGGCCTCAGCGCGGACGCGGGTGTAGACGTGGACGCCGCGGAACCGGACGAGGACGCTGGAATCGAGGATGCGGCCGAGGCCGACGACGCTGGGACCGGCGCGGGCAGCACCACGGAATAGGGACAGCAATGGTCGCGGGAAATGGGCGGCTCTGCCCGCTTTTTCCGAGCCGGACCGATCCAGGCTAGAATCCTGAGCGTCCTGCTCCCGTCGCCCTCACAAGGAGACCGATCATGACCGCTCACACCACCCGACAGGGGCGCCGCACCTTGATGTTCGCGCTCGCGGGCCTCTCAGCCATGCTGCTAGTGGCGCAGCTTGCAGCACAAAAGGGCAACGTCCCGACCTTCACCGGCAAGGGCAAGGTGACCGAAGCCCTCAACACCGACACGGGCGCCCTGCTGGACATCGGAAGCGGCGTCACGATGTTTTTCCCTGTGGGGTTGCCGATCGGCCGATCCCGGCTGGTCACGTTCAAGCGGGGCAAGCGGGCACCCGCCAAGGCGATCGCCAAGGGCTTCAAGGCGATCGGACCGACCCTCGACTTCAACGGCGCGTTCAACACCGCGGGAAAGCCCATCGTGGTGACGCTCAAGCAGAAGCGCGCGCCCAGCAAGGCTGGCTATCGGCTGGTGTTGGCGATGGAGGTCGGCACGCTGTGCGACGACAAGAACAAACGCTACAAGCTCAAGAGCGGGCTGTGTTCGGGCTGGGAACTGCTGGACGCAACCTATGATCGGGGCAGCAGCCAGCTCGTCGCCAAGTTGAACTCGACCGGGGGCATGCGGCTGCAGTTCGGCCTGGCAAAAGAGGAAGCTGGCGACTGAAGCCCGACCTAGCCCGGATGATCCCGGGCTAGAGGCAACGTCGAGACATACGCTCCCAAGCGCCTTTTCATCTAGGAAAGCGCGCGCGCCCTTTCCTTCTTTGTCCGACAGCCATTGTCCGACAGCAGGCGACGTAACCCACCGCTACCACTACCGGTCTACCTAGTGGTTCCGGCACCCACACACCCCCATATCAAGTGGGTACAGGTTGCGTGGACGATACGCTCGTGGACCTGTTGATCGCGCCGACGGATCTTCCGGCGCGGACCACACGTGGCGATCGTCGCCCTTGCGCGGCAATCCCCGGAAGCGGTTTCTGACGCATTTTCCGATCCGCCCCGAGCCCGCCCCCAGGCCGCTCACCCAAAGCGGATGGGTGGCGCGAAGAACGGCTTGTCATGCGGAAGGAGAGGCCTATTCTGGGTTCTTCGGAGCGTGACGTGACAGGGCATGGATGGTCACCTCGCGAATCGCCATGGGCAAGGCGAGCGAAGGTGGGTCCGACCCTCGGCGACAACTTCTCGACAAGCGCGAGACACGGTTCCTGCTTTTTTGTTGACGCTCCGCATGCCGGGAGCTTAAGACAGGCCCACAACAGGTTGTGGCAAGGGCGGTCGATGATGCCTACATATTGTGGGTAAGGAGGGGATCGACTGTGAATAACCAGGGGATGCCCGGTGGCATCTTGCAGGCGGAACGAAGGCGGAGGTCGTAAGTGAGCGTAGGAACACGAGTGGTGGCAGGCTCAACGAAGACGAGCGCTGTGGGTTCTATAAGCCAGAAAAATGCGAAAGGCCTGGAATTCTCGAGGCACTTCACCGCGGAGGGAAGCGATCCGCTGGCGAAGGTGAAGTACTGCCTACGCAACAGTGTGATCACCGATCCGGATGGTTCGGTGGTGTTCGAAATGCGGAACGCCGAAGTGCCGGAAGCCTGGTCCCAGCTGGCGACGGATATCGTCATCAGCAAATACTTCCGGAAGGCCGGCATCAACGGCGACCCGGCACGCGGTGAGCGAAGCGTCCGCGAGCTCGTCTATCGCGTCGCCCATTCCATCCGCGAGGCCGGAGAGCGCCTCGGTGGCTACTTTGCCAGCACCCGCGCCGCCGAGGCCTTCGAAGCCGAGCTCAGCTACATCCTGGTCACCCAGCGAGCAGCGTTTAACTCCCCCGTGTGGTTCAACTGCGGCCTTTACCAGCGCTACGGCATTACCGGCAGCGGAGGCAACTACGCCTGGTCCCCGGAAACCGAGGCCGTATTCCAAACGGAAAACGCCTATCAGAGCCCCCAGTGTTCGGCCTGCTTCATTCAGAAGGCCGAAGACGATCTGATGAGCATCTATGACCTCATCAAGAACGAGGCCCGGCTCTTCAAGTACGGCTCTGGAACCGGGAGCAACTTCAGCGCGATTCGAGGCCGCCAGGAAAAGCTGTCCGGTGGAGGCACATCATCCGGTCTGATGAGTTTCCTGGAAGTCCTCGATCGAGCGGCCGGCTCGACCAAGAGCGGGGGCACGACGCGACGCGCGGCCAAGATGGTCTGCCTGGACATGGACCATCCCGAGATCGTCGACTTCATCCAGTGGAAGATGAAGGAGGAAAAGAAGGCCGAGGCACTGATCTCGGCGGGCTATAGCTCCGACTTCAACGGCGAGGCGTACCATACGATCAGCGGCCAGAACTCCAACAACTCCGTGCGTGTCACGGATGCGTTCATGCAGGCGGTGGAAAACGACGGCGAGTGGCGAACCTATCTTCGCACCACCGGTCAGGTGGCCAATACCCACAAGGCGCGCGATCTGTGGAACACGATCTCCGAGAGCGCGTGGAGCTGCGCCGACCCGGGTGTGCAGTACGACAGCACGATCAACGACTGGCACACCTGCCCCAACACAGACCGGATCAACGCCAGCAATCCTTGCTCCGAGTACATGTTCCTCGACAACTCGGCATGCAACCTCTCCTCGATCAACCTGACCAAGTACCTGGACGAGGACGGCCACTTCGATATCGAGGCATATCGGCACACCATTCGGATCCTCATCCAGGCGCAGGAGATCCTGGTCGACTACTCGAGCTATCCCACCCAATCGATCGCGCAAAACAGCCACGACTACCGACCCCTGGGTCTCGGGTACGCCAATCTCGGCACGCTATTGATGCGCCTGGGCATGTCCTACGACAGCCCCGAAGGCCGCGCACTGTGCGGCGCGTTGACCGCCATCCTGTGCGGCGAAGGCTATCGCACGTCCGCAGAGATCGCTGCCAGCAAGGGTCCCTTCCCGGGCTTTTCGCACAACCGCGAGCCCATGCTGCGCGTCATGAAAAAACATCGCGCGGCGGTCGCGGACATTGAAAAGCAAGCGGGCTATAGCGACGAGAGCCGCGTGCACATCCCACAAGAGTTGCTCGACGCCGCCCAGAACTGCTGGGACGAGGCGGTGGCTGCCGGCGAACGTCACGGCTACCGCAATGCCCAGGCCACCGTCCTGGCTCCGACCGGCACCATCGGCCTGCTGATGGATTGCGACACCACCGGCATCGAGCCCGACTTCTCGTTGGTGAAGTTCAAGAAACTCGCGGGCGGCGGCTACTTCAAGATCGTCAACCAGAGTGTGCCAGCCGCCCTCGAGCGACTGGGCTACGACGCGGCGGAGATCGCGGACATCATCGCCTACGCGAGCGGCACCAACACCTTCACCGGTGCGCCCCACGCTTCGCGCCAGTGGCTCCTGGACAAGGGGCTGACCCAAGAGGAGGTGACCAAGGCCGAGGACGCGCTACCGGGCGTCTTCAGTATCAGCCAAGCACTGGCCCCCTGGGTGATCGGCGAGGCGGTGTTCGGACGGCTTGGCATTTCCAACAAGGAATACCGCACGCCGGGTTTCGACCTGCTGTCGAAACTCGGGCTGAACGCTGAACAGATCGATCAGGCCAACGACCACGTCGTCGGCCGCATGACCATCGAAGGTGCGCCGCATCTGCGCGATGAGCACTTGCCGGTGTTCGACTGCGCCAACCGCTGCGGCAAGATCGGCCAGCGTTTCCTCGAACCGCGTGCGCACCTTCGCATGATGGCGGCTGCGCAACCGTTTCTGTCCGGGGCGATCAGCAAGACCGTCAACCTGCCGAATGACGCCACCGTGGAGGAGATCAGCGATCTCTACCTGGAGGGCTGGCGCCTCGGTCTCAAGGCGGTTGCGCTCTACCGCGACGGCTGCAAGTCATCGCAGCCACTGAGCAGCTCCGACAAGGACAAGGACGCCGACGCGAAGGAAGACGAATCGCCCAAGGGTCAAGAACAGGCCTTGGCGGCACCCACGGCCACGGCGGCCACGGCCCAGCGCCCGGTCACCTACGAGGGTCTGCGACCTCCGCCCACCGTGCGCCATCGCCTGCCGAAGAAGCGTCAGGGCTTCACGCAAGAGGCCAAGGTCGGCGGACACAAGGTGTTCCTGCGTACCGGTGAGTACGACGACGGCTCGCTCGGCGAGATCTTCATCGACATGCACAAGGAGGGAGCCGCGTTCCGGTCACTGATGAATTGCTTTGCCATCAGCGTCTCGATGGGCCTGCAGCACGGCGTCCCGCTCGAAAGTTACCTGGAACAGTTCACCTTCACGCGCTTCGAGCCCCAGGGACCCGTCGAGGGGCACCCGAACGTCAAGTTCGCAACTTCCATGATCGACTACGTGTTCCGTGTGCTCGGCGTCGAATACGCCAAGCGCTACGATCTGGCCCATGTGCCACCCCAGGAGGTGCAGGAGGAGCTGACGAACCCGACGGACGTCAGCGTGGGGCAGCACGCGGTCGAGATCGCCAGAAACGCCGAAGCCGGCGAGCCCATAGAGTCGGAACGGCAGGTAGAGCTCTTCGAGGCGATTGGCGCCACACAGGGCGGCGTCCTGAACGCCCAGCTCGGCGAAATGATGGGCGATGCTCCCATGTGTGACGTCTGCGGGCACATCACGGTTCGCAACGGCGCCTGCTACAAGTGCCTGAACTGCGGCGCCAGCATGGGCTGCAGTTGAGGGTCCGGCGTCATAGCCAGCGGTAGACCAGCGCGGCCACGCAAGCCATGAAGCCCAGCCCCGGAACGACGCGAGGCACGCGAACGGGGCGGGGCAGATCGGTACGGGGCTGCAAGCGCAAACAGGCGAGGTTCACCAGCGCGTAGATCCCGAGGATCAACAGGCTGGTCATTTCGGCCAGGGGCACCAGCGGGAAAAAGAGCGCGAGCACCAGGATCGCCGCCGTCACCACCGCCGTCGCGGGCAGCGGCGTGCGAGTCCTGGGGTGGACCCGTCCCAGAAAGGCCGGCGCGTCCTCGCTGCGCGCCATGCCATACAGAACGCGCGCCGCCATGACGAGCTGGACGAGGGCCCCATTGATGATCGCAAACAAACTGATGAGGCCGATCACGTTGGGACCGAGACCGCTGCCCTCGGTGACCAGCGTGGCGAGCGGGGCGTCGCTTGCCGACAACCGATCGATCGGCACCGCGAGCACCGCGACCGTGGCCACCAGGAGATACAGGAGCGTCGACAGGAGCATCGCGAGGATGATCGAACGAGGCATGGTGCGTTCGGGGTAGCGCACCTCCTCCGCCATGTTCGCCATGTCCTCGAAGCCGACAAACGCATAGAAAGCCAGGAAGGCTCCGCTGAAAACACCCGGCCACGCATGGCCTGAGGGAAGCGCGATCTCCGAAGCGCGCGCGGGCAGGTCCGCAAGATGGTGACCGGCGACGGCCAGCACGAGCAACAAGCCGGACAGCTCCAGAGAGGTGATCAAGACCGCCACCCCCGAAGAAACCTCCACACCGACGGCCGCGATCGCGCCCAGCACGACGATGAGCCCCACGATCGCGGCCTTGGCGGACACGTCGACGAACAGGTCCAAGTACCCGACGAACGCGTTGGCGATCGCCGCGGCGCTGACCAGGCCGGTGGCCACAATCCCGAGACCGACCGCGCGGGAGACCCACCGGCGGCGAAACGCCTCGTGGACGTAGGCAGCCTCTCCGGCACTCCGCGGAAGGCGCGCTGCGAGCTCCGCATAGCTAAACGCGGTCAACCCGGCCACCAGGGCCGCTGCCGCGAATGCCAACGGCGCATGCAACCCGGCGCGGCCGGCAACCTTTCCGACCAACGCGTAGATGCCCGCGCCAAGAATCGTCCCCAGGCCGTAGAAAGTCATCACCGGCAGAGACAGGCTGCGTCGCAGTGGCGTCTCAAGTTCGGCCATGGCTTGCCACATAGGCCCGACGATGGCGGCTACCCCGAATTTTCACCGGCAGGGCGGCAGCAATGTCTGCTGCCGAGCCCGAGTGTGCGCTGCGCCATTGGAGCCAATGACGCCCCCGTGTAACATTCGCGCGTGTTTCCGAATCGCATACTGAAGTTCTTCGGCCTGGTGTGCGTGCAGGTCGCACTCTTGGGGGGTCTGGGAAGTGCCCAAGGGCCGCGGCCCCTGCCGCCTCCAGCCGCCCCCGCTCCGCCCGCCGTCCCGGCCGAAGTCCAACGAGCACGGGCCCTGTTCAAACAAGGGCTTGAGCTGGTAGAGGCCAAGAACTGGGAGGAAGCTGCCAACCGGTTCCAGCAGGGCTTGGAGATCCGCCCTTCAGACGTCGTGGCGTACAACCTGGCGTCCGTACTCGTGGAGCTGGGCCGCCTGCCGGAAGCCGTCCAACTCCTGAAGCCCATATCGACTTCCGCCTCGGTGCCGGAGGTCGTCGCGGCGGCGCGCGATCTGCTCAAGAAAATCGCTCCCAAGGTCGGCTTCTTGAATGTCCGCGTCGAGGGCAAGGGGATCGGCGACGCGGACGTTCTGGTGCTCCAAATCTGTGCTCGCCGGCTCGACTGGCGCCGCACGCCGCAACCGATCCCCG
>JAPPOR010001033.1 GCA_028817905.1 Myxococcales bacterium | reverse complement strand
GATGGGAGGCTCTGGCACTTGTGCGGAGGTCCTGCTGGGAGCCTGGCGTTCGGGCGGGCTCGGCGGGTCAGGCGGTTGGCCCTGAGCACCCGGATCCGACGGTGCTGCGAAGGCAGGAACCGGATCGGCCTTCGAAGCGCTATTGTCAGCTGGAGCACAGGCAACCAGCCCCAGAACGGCCGCTGCCAGAAGCACGTGGGTGACTGCAGGCATGGGACCTCCCTTTGAAGCACAGAAAGCAGCTGCAATGACCGCGCCAGCGGTTGTTTGAAGCGAAAGCCGCGCGATCTCAAGCGACGCACCCATGCGGCCGGTTGCCGCTTGCGCGCTGGTGTGGTCCGATGCCCCCACTGCGGCACAGGTTGGCACATTGCGCGGGCCATGAATCGCGAGTCATCTTGCGGATCCGCGCCCGGGTGCGCGGGTGGCACGTGACTTGCTGCAAGGAGCGCGTGGCCGTGCAGGCTCGTCGACCACCCCCAAGCGCTCGGAGGTCCATCCATGGCCATGCGCCGCCAGCTTCCCCCCACGTCGCAGCCACCTCGGTCGCGCTTTCCCGCCGAGCCGAGCGGGGCCCGCGAGATCGTCTATCGGGCGTTGCGACGTTCCCTGGCTTCGTCGCTGTGCGTGGCGGCGGCCGCCTGCGGTGGGCCGGACGCGGGCGACCCGGTCGCGGGTGAGCCGCGGGCTGGCATGGGCGGACCCACCGCCCACCCGGCCATGGTGGCGCGCCCGACCTCCGGGGGCATGATTGCAGGCCCGTCCCTCGGGGGCATGGTCGCCCCCCCGTCGGCGGGCGGGATGGCGGCCGGTCCACCCCCTGGCATGGGCGTTCCTTCTTCGACTGGTGAGCCGGCGACCGCTGAACCCGGTGGCGATGGCCAGTCCATGGAAGCGGAGGCCCCCGACAATGGGGTTCCACAGTGCCGTTCCGCCCGCTGGCGTCTGGCCTCTGGTTTCTCGCCCGAGCGTGATGTCTCGTATCTGGCCGATCGCATGGAGGTGACCGCCGGGGAAGTCCAGGTCCTGTCGGAGACCGGGATGCCCTGTGCTGATGCGGTCGCGCTGGACGACTGCGAGCGCGCCCTGACCTTGAGTCTTCCGGGGCGGCACCTACTGACCACGGAGGACGGCCAGGTTCGGCTTTGGGGGCCCGAAGCCGCGCTCACGCTCTTTGGCGCGGTGGATACGCCCGAGGAGGCGATCTGGCGGCTTTTGACCCGGGGCTACACGGTCGGCTGCGACAGCCGGATCGAAATGACGCCCCAGGGGTTCGTCATCGAGGCCGACCGTTCGGACAACCGATGCATGCCTGGCCGCGTCTTTGCGGAGGTGTTGGTCGACCCAGCTGGTACCGTCACCGAGCGCGTCACAAACACGGAGCCGGGCACCGACGACGGCTGCGTGATCGACGGCCGCAGGCCGGAGGGGCTGTGTTCCGTCCCCGGGGGTCACGGGGGCTCCGAACTCGGCGAGCACTTCGCCAGGATGGCGCACATGGAGGCCGCCTCCGTGCCCGCCTTCGCCGCGATCTTCACGGAGCTGCGCAGTTACCGCGCCCCGGCCAGCTTGATCCGCGATGCGTACCGCGCGGTGCGCGATGAGCGGCGCCATGCCGAGATCGCGGCCCGTCTCGCCCGCCGCCATGGCAGCGAGCCGGCCGTGCCGGTGGTGATGCACCGGCCCGTGCGTTCGCTCGAGGCGTTCGCTATCGACAACGCGGTGGAGGGCTGCGTGAACGAAACCTACGCCGCGGCCCAGGCGGCGCACCAGGCCAGCCAGGCGCGCGATCCGTTCATTCGGCAGGCGCTCGCCGGCATCGCAGCCGATGAGGCCCGCCACGCCGCGCTTTCCTGGCGGATTGCGGCCTGGATCGCGCCCGAGCTGAGCCGACCGCAAGCCGCACGTGTACGGGCCGCCCAGGCAGCCGCGGTGGGCAAGCTTGCCGAGGAGTGCGGCGCCGAGCGGCCCCGCACGCTGCGTACTGCCGCGGGCCTCCCATCCGTTGCAGCTGCCCAGCGCCTCCACGCAAGCCTCAACCGGACCCTTTGGCGCGTGTAGAGCCGGCGCGGACGTCCGCGTGACGCAAGTCGAGGCCCCGCCTAAGTGATCACCTATGCAAGGTCGTTAGGGGCCCGACGTCGTGGTGATCTGCGAGCTGGCCACGCCAGGGCTGCGCGCGGCACGCTCGAGCAGTTCGTGGATCGGCTCGAAGTGCCGCTGTGTGACGCAAGGCTGGTACGGTCCTTGCTCCCTGCGGTGGCGTATGGGCAACGGGCTAGCAAGCGAGCTAACCTTTACACCATAGGACCTCGGGTGAAGGGAGACCGGAACATGAGCGCAGCTTCAAAAAAGGGCGGGATGAAAGTGGTGGCGTTGGCTGCTTTTGGGCTGAGCTATGTGCTCAACCCGGCCTATCTCACAGGCTGCGGAGGCGCATCGGAGGAATTCGGCTACGGCGAGACCGAGATGCTGGCGCTCCTGGAGGCCGTCAACGGCGACGGTCTGCCCAGCGTCACCACCGAGGATGGCTCGGTCGTCGAGCTCGAGCTCTCGCTGACTCAGGTCGCAGGGCAGGACAGCGCGGCTGGCGAGAGGGCAGGGCGGCGACCTTTTTCCATGCTCGCCCATGCCTGCGAGAGCCGAACGTTCCTGGCGAGTGCTTCGGCGTGCATCGTGGCCAGCACGGTGCCGGTAGACGGCAGCCTGAGCCTGCGCATCACCCCGCCCAACGGCGCTCCCCCGATCGAGCTTTCGGACCTTCCAGTCGACGGCAACCTTACGGTCAACGGGCGTGAGCTCGACAATGCGTATCTCGATCTGACCTTGAAAGAAGGTGGAGGCCATCTCTCCTTCAAGAGCGATGGTGTGGGCCCGTTTGCGCCACTGCGAGGGGTGGTCTCGGACCTGGGAGCCGATGGCGTGGGCTTCACCTATGGCGATCCCTGAGTAGCCGGCCTGTCATACGCCGCGGGAGGACTTTCGAAGGTGGCCAGTGTTGTGGGACTCACTCTCGGGGTAGCGTGATTGGACAATCGAGGTTTGCGTCGGCCGGTGTCACGTACAGGAAGTCGAAGCACATCTCGTTGTCCGTGCCCAAACCGCCGTTGACGGTCGAGTCCCGAAAGTTCAGATAGGAACACTTCAAGAGCAGTTGGTCCCCCGCCGACACGTTGGCGCCGATCCGGTAGAAGAACTGTGCGTCGAACGACCATCGATCGAGCGCGATGAGCGTTTCCTCTGATCCGTCGGCTCGCTGCAGGACGTGACTGAAAGTGCTTCCGAGCGCATGCATGTGGGGCATGGCGGCGTAGATGTGGAAATCGTTTGTGGCCGTGCACAGGGTGCTGACCGTTGACTGCGCTCTGGCCGGAAGCGCGAAGTCCAGCATCTCCGCATAGCGCATGGCGTACTCCGCGCCCTGTGGCTCGACCACCTGGAGCAAGACACCACTGCTATCGCTTACGCCCTCCAATCCTTGGCTGTTATTGTAGTGGATTTCAAGCATCAAGACATCACCGGGTCGGATTGGCAGACCCCCGTCGGGGAACTCGACCGGCCCCGTTCCGGGAGCCCACGAGTAGAGATATCGGTGCGGTCCGCCGCTCGCGAAGTTGAGCGTCATATGATGGACGACTTCCGCCTTGTCGAGCAGGGCTTCGAAACGACGGATATACAGCTCCTCGGCAACGACCGAACGAAAGTGAATGAGCTCATAGTGGTCAGGAACGGTGGGGACATGAAACCGGTCGGCTGCCAGCCTGATCAGCGTGCCCTCCCAAGACCGCGCTGCAGGCGCGCTCAGGATCGGCCGCGATGCCGGACTGCCAAACGGGTAGTCGGGTATTTCCTGTTCGCAGGTCGCCCAAGCGACCAGCGTCCGGAACTCGTCCTGGGTGGGAACGGCCATTCCGGGTGGCGGCATGGTGCCGTCGGCCAGGCGTGCTACAAGCCGATCGACCTTGCGACGACCGCTCGGGCCCGGACGCAGCAGAGCATCGTATCCGAGTAGCGAGTGGGGAGCTCCGTGTTGTGGCTGGCCACCGTGGCAGTTGCCGCAGTACGCGTCGATCAAGGAACTCACGCCCTCAAAGCCCTGGCGGTCGGGGACGCACCCAGTCGGGTGGACAGCGCCACGCTCGGGTCGTCGTCCCGCCTCGTTCCCTTGGGTGCCAGGGTCCGGGACTCCGGCATCGGGGCCAGAGGAACCGGGGTCGGGACGTGGCTCGACTATGTTTCCGTGGGTACCCGGGCTTGGGCCTCCGGCATCGGGGCCTGAAGAACCGGGGGCCAGATGGTGTCCGGCTTCCTTCCTTTGGGCGTCCAAGCCTGGGCCTCCGGCATCGGGGCCGGAGCCAAAGGCATCGACTGTCCCTTCGAGAGCGAGGGACGGTCCTACCAACTGCTCCGGATCGCTCGTGGCAAGAGGGTTCGCGCTCATGGGTGGACCCGGGTCGCTATCGAGACCGGCGTCGCCGCAGCCTTGGGCTGTGGCAATCATCGCAATGGATAGATAGGTTGCGGCGCGCTCCAGCGTGGATGCCCACGCGAAGGTAGCGCATCGCGTCAAGTGTTTGCACAACTCCTGGTCTCCCATAGCGGCGGAGGCAAGTCCGACTGCTCCAAGAACCAACTGTTGTACCTGATGTGGTCGGCGACCGTCGCGCGGTGCTGCGCATAGGTCACCGCTGGCCTTCGGGGCGGGACTGTTTGAGTACGGAGCCGGCATCCTGTTCGGTCCGAGTTCCGGTGCGGTCTGACCCTCACGAAGGAATGTACGCAGCCTGGTTCCGCAGACGACGAGCCGCAGCCGGTTCGAGGGCGGCAAAAGCTAGCATGTGGGAAGTACGGGTGACAAATCTCATCAGTCACTCACTCAGCAGGTTGACGCATTTGAGTGTGCACAGCCAGTTTGCCAGGCGGGCGCATATGGCGGAATGACGCCTTGCGGCAGACACATCACGACCACCAAGGAGCGGCTGGGCCTGTCCCGTCTCTCGGGATGTTGCGCGGGATCCGAGTCGGTTCAACAGCCACGCATTGTGTTGGGCGATACTAACGGTGGTGCTTAGGGGGATGGCGAGGCGCGAGGTCTCTCCTGAAGCGAATGGCGAAGCCAACCCCGCCTCCCACCCGAATGCGATCGACAGCGTGGACCGTCTGGCGGTACAGCGAGCGCGCACGATTGACGCAAGGCGCATGTCCTGGACGCAACTGGAGGCCTGCCCGACCGATGAGAGCATTGAAGCCACCCCCGTTTGCTGGGGCGAGTAGAAGGGTAGGAGAAGCTACATGTCTACCGGTGCTACGAAGGTCGGGTTGACAACATTTCTAGCCCTCGCCGCCACTGGATGCGTACCGGACGTACCTACTGGCAACCAGAGTCCTCCGGGGAATGACGCCGGCCAACTCGCGAACGATGTGACTTTCCCGACCCGCGAGAGTCGCTCAACGCCCCGCAGGTCTGGGCCGGATTTGTCGTCTCCAGCGCAAACCGAAGATGAGGGGGAACCAGCGTCCGCGGTTCCCGACGCACCCCATGATCGCGCCGGATCAGATTGTCCCGACGGGCCCGAGTGCTCTGAAGGGTCCACGGCTGAGTCGGGCACTGGTGTCTCCAGCCCCAGAATGCCGTGCCAGGACGACCAGTGCCCCTGTGAAGAGGGTACCGTACAAGCATGCGATCGTGACGTTGACCCCTGCCAGCAGGGCACGCGAACCTGCACCGACGGAGGCTGGACCGAGTGTGTTGGAGCGGTCGAACCGGGGGAAGAAGTCTGCGACACCGAGGGCCAGGACGAGGATTGCGACGGCGAGGTGAATGAAGGGTGCGCATGCGAGGAGGGTGAAATACGGGTGTGTGGCACCAACCAGGCGCCGTGCAAGCAGGGCATCAAAACCTGCAGCGACGGCGTCTGGCCAGAGGGACAAGAGTCCTGTGTAGGCGCCGTACAGCCCCGAGCTGAGGTCTGTGATGCCGCCCGGGTTGACGAGGACTGCGACGGCGTCCCGAATGACGGTTGTGTCTGCGATGAGGGCGAGACGAGGAAATGCGGGGCTTGCGGAAAAGGCGTCCGACGGTGCGTTGGTGGCGCTTGGTCCGCAGACTGTGAGGGCGACGTTGGGCCAGGTGAGTCTTGCGATACAGAGGGGGATCTTGCTTCGTGCGGGGGACGGTGCCAGCCCGGTGAGGAGTGCATCTCGGGAGGGTGCGTCTGCACAGCGGCGTCGGACACCAACGAGGAGCATTGCGGGAGGTGCGGGAACGCCTGCAGGCTGGGGGAGGAATGCGTGGGCGGCGAGTGCCAGCTCGAGTGCCCTGAAGAGGGCCGCCCCTGCGAGGAAGGTGTGGGTGCTTGTCAGCGGATGGGCAGGCTCATGTGCACAGCTAGCGGTCAAGTCACTTGCTCAGCAACGGCTGCCCCACCTAGGTCAGAGGAATGCTTCACACGTCGGGACGAGGATTGCGACGGCAAGACCGATGAAATCCCTGATGGGCAGGACTGTTGCGATGACTCCGATTGCGGGCGGAACGAGACATGCCGAGTCAGCTTGCTGGCCGGTCGTCGGACATGCGAAGAGAACAATCCATGCGGCGATGGAGTCGTCGATCGGAGTCCACCTCAACAAGAGGTGTGCGACCCGGGGGAGCCCGGAGCGAGCTCGTTATACTGTGACGACAGCTGCAGGATAACGGACCGAGTCTACCAAACTTGCAGCAGCGGGGCTTGTTTCCCAGATCATGTTGGCCAGAACGTGATCGGGGGAATATTCTGTGGCCAGCATCATAGGTGCACGTATCTCTGCAAGTCCGACTATGAATGCAGGACCGGACCGCTTGGCGGAGCACGCGGTGGGAGATGCCTGACATACCCGGAGGACATTAACCCTAGTGGGGGCGCTCCTAGGAAATTCTGCTTTGTACCTTGCAACGGGGACTCGTGCCCGCTCGGAGGAAGCTGCGCCGACCTGACTGGTTTTGGGAAGGTCTGCAGCGGCTAGCTCGCTATTGCTGCGGTGTGTCTACACGCTCCCTGCAGAGTTTGTGCGA
>JAPPOR010001106.1 GCA_028817905.1 Myxococcales bacterium | reverse complement strand
CTGCCTCCGCGCCGCGGGGGCGGCGCTGCGGCCGCATCGCCCGGGATGGGCACGCGAAAGCCAGGCCACTGAGGAGCGTCGATCGGGCCCCAGACCAGGGGGCGGGCGGGCACGTAGGTGCACCCACCGATGGCGCGGCCGCTCCATAGGTCGACCACGTCGAAGACGAGCGCCTCGATGGGGGGGACCGTGGGGTGCAGCGTCGCCGGCGGATCGGTGACCTTGTAGCGCACGGCGGCCAGGTATTCGCCCTGGGTGCCAGTGCCTCGAAGCGGTGCCCGGTGGCCATTGCAGAGCAGCGCATAGCGCCCGGGGGCCAGGCCCGTGAGCCGGACCTGCAGGCGCTCGTTGGCCACGTCGATGAAGCGCGCCATCCCGCCTGGTGCGGCCTGCTCGGCCAGCAGCGGCCAGGGTTCGTGGGCGGCACGCAGTTCTAGCGAGACCTCGCCCATCTGCACGCGGCCCAGCACCGGAAAGCGGCGCGCATAGAGGTCTTCGAACCACGCGAGTTGGAACGGGTAGCCCGACCGGTTGAGGTCGTCGATCACTTCGCCCAGGTCTTTCCACAGGATTGCCGGCAGCATGAAGCGGTCGTGAAGGGCAGGGCCGAAGCGCAACAGTGGGCGACGTTCCCCACGGTGGGCGAGGTGGCCCAACAAGCCCAGGACCAGGAGTCCCTGGAGGGCAGCTACGTGCGCGTTGGGAGCGGTCTCGAAAGCGCCGATCTGAATGCGACCGAGCCGCTTGCTCGCCCGGTCAGGGGGATACAGTTCATCCATCAGGAACTCCGAGCGGGTGAGGTCCCCTGCGAGGTCGGTCAGCAGGTGTCGTAGCGAGCGGTCCGCATGCCACGATGCCCAGCATGGTGCGGCGCCGGTCATCGTGCCTGCATCGGCCTCCGATGTGGACCCTGGAGACCTGGCCAGGCGATCGAGGCCGAGGGATAGCTCGTAGAGCGCTTCGTCGCGTCCTTCATCCGGCCGTGCGGACGAACCACTGGGTCCCAGGGAACGGCCGCTGAAGAAATAGGACAGACATGGATGGCGCTGCCAGTAGCGGATCAGCCCGCCCAGGAGGGCTGGCCGTCGCAGGAAGGGGCTTTGGGCGGGACGCGGGCCGCCTACGATGAGCCGCGTGCTGCCGCCGGCAGGAGCCGTGCGACCATCCGGCGTCGTGCGCTCTGGGGCAAGGCCGACGTCCTGAGCCTCCTGGTAGACTGCTTCAAGCGTGTCGATTTGGTCGTCCCAGCGGCAAAGCTCGGGCAGCCTGACGTGCAGCACGCCTGCATCGGGAGCGAGCTCGATGCGGGCAAGGCGATGGTCTTCGGGGGGGGCGTACCCTTCGAGGACGACCGTACACCCGACGGCGTGAGTTGCGGCTTCGATCGCGGCCACCAGCTCCAGGTAGTGCTCGACGTGCGAAACCGGCGGCAAGAAGACGTATAGACGCTCACCGCGCGCCTGCACGCATAGGGCGGTACGCGGTGAGTCGTGTCCATGGGGCATTGGGCCATCGTGCCGGTTGTCGGGCTGCGGCCGGGTGCGCGGCAGTGGTCCTCGCTCCTCGAACGGGCTACGTTCCAGGTGGGCCTCGCGCGTTGCCTCCGGATCGTGCATCAGGCTCGCGAGCGGTAGTCGATAGCCGATCGGCGACGTACCGGGCATCAGGAAGAGCTTGCTCCGCCGAAATCGCCAGCTTCCGCTGACCCAGCGATCCGCACGGTGGTCCCGGGCGAGTGGCAGCACGTGTCCACAGGGCCCATCGCCCCCCAGCGAGAGCCTCTCCGCAAGGGCGCGCCGCGCGTCGGGATCGGCGAGCTGCTCGGCGCTGGGAGACAGCTGGGGTGCCCGGTCCCCTTTGAGCAGCGCGCTCAGCGGGTCCTCGTAGGCGGGCAGTAGCCAGTCGGCACTGATGCCCAGGGCGGTCGCCACGGCGCCCGCGAAGCGGCCCGCTTCGGCTCGCGCTACCGGCCGCTCGGCGTGACTGGACGGGTGGAGGCCGAGCTGGGCCGGGTCACGCCAGACCGGCTGACCGTCGCGGCGAAAGTAACATCCAAGCTGCCAGCGCGGCAGCGCGTCTCCTGCAAACCACTCGGTCTGGCTTTGCTGCAGGACTCCAGTGGGAGCGAGGCGCCCATGCAGACGCGCAAGCAGCGCCTCCGCGGCCGAGCGCTTGTCGGGGCCGAGGGCGGCCACGTTCCATTCGGGTGCCCCGCTGGCCACGCGCGAGACCAACGACAGCCCCGTGCCAAGCGAAGTCTGGATCCCCAGCCGGCCCAGGTCCCGCTCGACCAGGCGCCCCAGGGCTCGCACGTCGGCCCAGTCGGTCGCTGGTTCGGGTCGGGTGGAGGGAATCAGGCGCTTGACGTGGATGCGCTCCGTTTGCTCCTCGCCACAGGCTTCGCGAAAACCGACGATCGGTGCTACCCGGAGCGGGTCGGGCGCGCAGGCCAGCGGGATGTACGTTTCGGTCGTGAACAAGCCGGACGTCGGGTCCAGTCCGAGCCAGCCGGCCCCTGGGACGAAGACCTCGCTCCAGCAGTGCAAGCTGGCCGAAGCGTGTGCCAAGGACCCTTCCGAGGCAGCGCCCCCTGATAGCAGGATCCGGTGGCCACAGGCCAGCCTGGCGGCCAGGCCCAGGTGCCGGAGCGAGATCGACAGCAGCCAAGCCAGGTCCCAGCAGGATCCGCTGCCTCGCCCTAGCACCACTTCCGGGTCAGCCGGACGCAGTGAAGTGGCCGGTGTCAGTTCGAGTACGGCCTGCATCTTGGCGTTCACCCGGGTCAGGCGCTCGACTGTGCTCATCGTGCCGTGCCCGATTTCGTCCAACCAGCCTCGCAGGCGTGGGCCGACCTGTTCGGTCGAAAGGTAGGGAGATAGCTCGCTGCGCAGCAGGGGTGGATACTCGAACGGGTGCTCCAGTGCACTGGGATCGGTCAGGAAGGCGAAGGGGTTGACCGGTTCGAGCTCCGCGATGAACTCGACCGTCAGCTTGAGCGACCGGATCGGTTCCGGCAGGTCCAGGCGCGCCAGATAGTTCCCCTGTGGATCGCGCACCCAGTTGAGAAAATGCGGTCGGGCGTGCACACGCAGCGAATACGCGCTGATGTGGGCCTTCGCCTGGGGCGCGGGGCGCAGCCGCAGCCAGTGGGTCGACAGACGTACGCTGCGGTCGAAGCGTTGCTCGACCGTGTGGGTTACCGCGACGCGGGGGGCGGGGTGGGACGCGGCATCGGAGTCAGGCGGGTTGTCGGTCCTGGTGTCGTGCATGGATAGCTTGCCCGTTTCAGGCCGAATGCAGGCCGGGTGGGAGACGTCGAAGGTCCAGCGTGAAGGGGTACTCCGGGTTTGGGCGCTCGGCCGGTGGCTGCCGGATGTCCTCTGTTTCGCGTGTCGTGTCGTACTCGTTCAGGCGCGCTGTCCAGGCGGGCGCGGGGCATTCGCCAGCCGTGTGTCCCCAGGCCCAGAAGCGCCCGATGCGTCGCGCCTCGGCTTCATACGGGTTGACGGGGTAGGCTTCGTAGTTGCGGCCGCCCGGATGGTCGACGTGGTACACGCAGCCGCCGATCGCCCGCCCGAGCTGGCGATCGAAGAGGTCGATGACCAAGGGCGCATCGGCCTCGATGGTCGGGTGAAGGCAGAAGGTCGGCTTGAACGCCTTGTAGCGTACGCCGGCAAAGTACTCCCGCTCTCGACCAGTCTTCTGCAGCGGCAGCCTCCTGCCGTTACAGGTAACGAGATGCCGCTGCGGGTCGAGGCCTTGGCACTTGATCTGGAGCCGCTCCACCGACGAGTCCACCTCGCGGGCCTGACGCTGGGCGGCCGCTTCGTCGCCTAGCACGAGCCACGGTTCCAACGCCATCCTGAGTTCCAGCTCCACGCCATCGTAGGTGGCGCGGCCGTAGAGCGGGAAGCGGAATTCCAGAAAGGGATCGAACCAACCCAGGTCGAACGGGTAGCCGGCGTGGTTGAGATCGTCGATAACGTCGCGAAAGTCGGCCCAAATGGCTTCCGGGAGCATGAAACGGTCGTGCAGCTGCGTTCCCCAAGACACCAGCGGATGCCGATAGGGGTCGCGCCAGAAGCGTGCCAAGAGCGCACGCATCAAGAGCATCTGGGCGAGGCTCATGCGCGCGTGGGGAGGCATCTCGAACCCGCGGAACTCGACCAGGCCCTGACCACCGGCGGCCGAGTCGGGGGAACAGAGCTTGTCGATGCAGAACTCGGCACGGTGGGTGTTGCCGGTGATGTCGGTCAGGAAGCTTCTCAGGACGGCATCGATTTGGGCGGGGTGGATGCCCTGCTCGAGCTCCTGAAAGCCACGCTCCAGTTCCAGCAGATGCTGACTTCCCCGCTCGTCCACGCGCGGCGCCTGGGATGTCGGGCCTACAAACAGGCCACAAAAGAGATAGGACAGGGCAGGGTGGTGCTGCCAGTACGTGATGAAGGATCGCAACAGATCCGGCCGTCGCAAGAACGGACTGTCGGCCGGCGTCGGCCCGCCCAGGGTCACGTGGTTGCCTCCGCCCGTCCCCGTGTGGCGTCCGTCGAGCATGAACTTCTCGGTGCCGAGACGTGCCAACCGTGCCTGTTCGTACAGCGTCACGGTGTTGTCCTCGAGCTCTTGCCAGCATGTCGCCGGGTGGATGTTGACTTCGATGACGCCGGGGTCCGGGGTGACCTTCAGGGATGACAGCTCGGGGTCGGCCGGGGGATCATAGCCCTCCAGGAGCAGCGGCATCCGCAGTTCGGCGGCGGTTGCCTCGATGGCAGCTATCAGCTCCTGGTAGGCCGACAGTTCCCGTAGCTTGGGCATGAACAGGTACAGCCTGCCGCCCCGTGCTTCGACGCACAGGGCCGTGTGCGGAACGGTCCACATCCCCCACGGTCCGTCCGGCGTATTGGGCCGCGGCGCGAGAGGCTCCGCCGTTTGCTTGCCGATCGTCCCCGCGGCGACCGGCTCGGCGGGGGCGTCGCCTGCACGCTGCGCTGGGAATCGCGGTGCCAAGGGCTGCGGTTTCCGTGGGGCTTGTGACCCGGAGTCTGGGGGCACCTCGGTGCCGCGCAGCTTGCCATAGGCCGCCCAGGGGAGCTGGTCGAGTGGCAGTCGCAGACCCATCGGCGAGCTTCCCGGCGTTAGGTACATGGCGCCGCGGGGGAACGACCACTGACCGGAGAACCAGCCCAGGTCGGGACTCCAGGCGATGGGTAGGGCATGGCCCACGGGCTGGCCCAGCCCACGTGCCAGGGCCAGACTCATGTCGTCGCGGAACTGGGGCGCCCACGAAACGGCTGTGTGGTCGACGTTGTTCGGTTGGGTCGCTTCGCGCCACAGGTAGTGGGCCCAGTCCTCACGACCCTCGACGAGCCAAGACGCTTCCAGGCCGAGGCGCGCCGCGAGGCGCGCCCCGAAGCGCTCGCCATCCTCGGCACTGAAGCCGTAGTCCTTGCGTTCATCGGCCAGCCAGCGTCGGTCCGACCAAAGCGGCGCCCCGTCCCTGCGCCAGTAGCAGCCCAGGGCCCAGCGCGGCAAAGGCTCACCCGGGTACCACTTCCCCATCCCGCAGTGGAGCAGCCCACCGGGCCCAAACGCCGCTTGCAGCCGCGCGAGCAGGGCTCCGGCGCGCTCGCGCTTGGCGACACCGAGTGCGGCTGTGTTCCACTCGTCACCCTCCATGTCGTCGATCGACACAAACGTCGGCTCGCCACCCATCGTCAGCCGTACGTCCAGCGCCTCCAACTCGGTATCGACGGCTTTGCCGAGCGTTCGAATGGCTTCCCATTGCGCGTCGGTATAGGGCTTGGTGACGCGCGGGTCTTCGTGCACGCGGGTCACCACGTTGCTGTGCGAGAAGCGCACCTCGCATTTGTCGGTCGCGCCCGCTAGGGGCGCCGCACTTGCCGGGTCGGGCGTGCATGCGAGGGGGATATGCCCCTCTCCGGCGAACAGCCCAGAGGTCGGATCGAGGCCGATCCAGCCGGCGCCCGGCACGTACACCTCGGCCCAGGCGTGCAGGTCGGTGAAATCTCGATCGGTTCCCGACGGCCCGTCGAGCGACTTCTCATCCGGCTTGAGCTGCACCAGGTACCCCGATACGAAGCGCGCCGCGAGGCCCAGGTGCCGCAGGACTTGTACCAGCAGCCAGCCGGTATCCCGACAGGAGCCGAGCCTACGCGCGAGTGTCTGCTCGCACGTCTGGATGCCGGGCTCCATCCGGATCGTGTAGTCGATGTGTTGCTGGAGCTGTGCGTTGAGGCCGACCAGAAAATCGACGATGTGCCGGCGACCAAGGTCGAGTTTGGACAGCCACGCAAGCAGTCGTGGTCCCCGCTCGGTGATCTGGAGATAGGCCTCGAGCTCCGTGGCCAATAGGGCATCGTAACGGAACGGATAGTGCTCCGCGTAGCCTTCCACAAAGAAATCGAATGGATTGATGACGGTGATGTCCGCCGTGAGCGATATGTTGACGTGCAGGTGCGTCACCGGTTCCGGCATGACCACGCGTGCGACGACGTTCCCGAAGGGGTCCTGTTGCGGATAGAGATGGTGTTCCGACGGCTGGATGTCGACCTGATGATCATGAACCGGCGTGCGCGTGTGGGGCGCTGGGAAGAGCCGCAGCACGTGCGGTGAAGCTCGCACCGGACGGTCGAAGTCGTACCTCATGGAATGATCGAGCTTGGCGTAGATGGCCATAGGCTGAAGAACCTCGCGCGCACTACCTCTACCAGACGTTGGGGTCCAACACGGGTCCCAAGCTGGATAATTGCCCATCTCCGGCACCCGGGTCGGCCTATCCGGTCACTTCGCCCGCTCGCCACAAGAAGGTTTCGGCCAGGTTGCGCCGGGGATCACCCGCCAGCACGGATCGGGTCCGCGTTGGGCCGAGGGCCCAGGGCGCAGGGCGCAGGGCGCAGGGCGCAGGGCGCAGGGCGCAGGGTCCAACGCCCTGTGATCCACAGCAAGTCGCCCTGGGCGCGTCATAGAAACCTGTGCCCTGACCTGAAACTTAGGCTGCCACGTCGAACAGAGGGACGACCTTCAGTCCGAGA
>JAPPOR010000428.1 GCA_028817905.1 Myxococcales bacterium | reverse complement strand
CAAGTGATCGGCTTCGCAGGGCGTTCGGTGAAGGAGGCAATACTCGCTGTATTTTCGACTGAAGCGAAAGCGCGGCGGAGTCGAGCAGTTGTGCGAGGGCGCGTGAGTTGGTGATGGATGCGGGCTAGCTCATGGTCTTCTGGTAGTAGCGCTTGACGGCGTCGACCATCATCGCAACCTCGCTGGGGTACAGTTCGCCACCGACGAATCCGCCGGGGTTGATGCGGACACTGGCACCACCCCGCTCGTGGGCGTGCGCGAAGAAATCGACGCCGTGCACAGGGCCGAACGCGTGACCGGTGGGACACCACTGGCGGAGCGCATCCCAGTCGGAGAAGGCGCCCCATATAGGACCCTTGACGTCATGCTCCACGGCCAGGGGTCGCTGCTCGCTGGAGGGCAGGTGCACGGTCTCGGGATCGATCGGAACCAGAAGCGTGGCGTTCACCAGGGCCGCGTACAGATTGCGCCGAGTATCGTCGTCCTGGGTCGCAGCCGCCCTGCGCATGGCCGACAGCAAACTGGGGTTGTCGGGCGGAGGCTCTCGCTGGGCCAATACCTCGAACGACGCCGTCTCAGCGTCTCCGATCACCGACAGCAGGGTGTTGATGACCTCGCTTAGCGACGACAGGGCCTGGTCGGTCTCGAACGTGCAACCCCAAGCCGAAGCCCCGTCAACCCAGCGCCGACGGCGCAGCCCCAACTCCTTGAGAGCGTCTCGTTGCACGGACAGCACGCCGCCGTGGCCGAGTTCCAGCCACCGGCCCGCTTCCGATCGGCGGAACAGGACCAGCGACCGACCGGAGACGCGCGCAACCAGACGCGTCTCCCAAGCGTCTTCCCGCTCCCAGGCGTCCAGCGCCGCGTCCAACGTCGATCCCATGCAGGACACGTACCACCAAAACAGGCCCGCCGCCTCCCGTCTCGCCCATCAGTCCGGGGCCGCCCGCCCCGCGATCGGCTCGATCGCCAGGATCGGCGTGGACACCACCCGTTCGCCGCCCACCTGGATGCATAGCCGCTCGCCCACGCGGGGCTTGCCTACCCCGAGATCGCAGACAAATTCAGCATCGGGCTCATCGCGCGGGACCGAACCGAGCACTCGGTTGGGAAGCACGGGCCCCCAGCGACCGGTTGGGCGGTCGCGAATGCGGACACAGGCCCGCCCCCGAACCAGGTACTCCTTGCTGAAGGTCACGTACAGCTGTTCACCACGGTGATCGTCGTCGCCGGCCTCCAAAGTTCACCTCCCTCCGGATGGCGTAGAATACTGATCATTTGTACAGCTGCAAGCTCCATCGCCAGGGGAAGGAGGGCCGCGAGTGACGCGAGCCGCCGGGAGGTGCCGGAGGCCACATCTAGCTGTGCTCCGTAGAGCCTTACGCTTGGAACGCGGGGGGCACATGGGCGTCGCCGGCCTGGAGGAGGCTCTTGGCGAGGCGTTCGAGAATCTGGTGGCCGGGGTGGACGAGGTCGGCGCCGTGGAGAACGACGCCAGCGACTGCGAACATGCGCCCGTTCTGCTGGCACGCCAGTGGGTGGACGCGCGTGTCGCGGTGGGCCTCATGGAGCTCGCTGGTACCGGTGCCGTCGGCGTGAGCTTCAAGGAGCCGGCCAAGAGCGTCGCGAACGGCGCGCTCGGCCGGTTCCCGTTCGCCAACGGTCCCGCGGCGCGCGCACAGTCGCAGCCCCTCGGCCTGCACGACGAACAACATGCCACCCTCCGAACGGCTGCGGTTGACCAGCAACTCAAGGCAGCGCTCAGCCCGTGAGGACGCGGTCGAACAGGCCCGGAGGGGATCGCGAAACGCGGGGCTGCGCTTGCCGCCGGTGGCCACGACGGTCTTGGCGTCGGCGCGCGGCGGAGGCAGGGAGCTCAACGTCAGTGTCGCCCTTCCCTGGTCGGCCAGCTGCGCGACGTGCCCCTCGAGCACCGGGTGGGCGGTCTGGCCGTAGCGGGCTCGCACGAGCTTGAGATAGCGCTCGTACCCACGGTTGTCGCCCATATCCAGGGCGATCTGGGCTCGGATGAAGTGCGTGCGCCCCAACAGGAGCGGTGAGCCGTGGCGCGCCAGGGTGTCCGCCAACCCGTCGAGCCGGGCGACCGCCTGGTCGGGGCGACCGAGACTGGCAAGCGCGTCGGCTGCAACCCAAGACAGGGCCACCACACCGAGGTCATCGGGTCGCGCCGCCCCATCGACCTCGGCTAGGGTCTGCTCGGACAACTGCAGAGCCTCCTCCAAACGCTTCTGCAACACGAGCGAAAGCGCCAGGATCGCGCGCAGGTCAAACCAGGTCGGAGACGACCATGGCACCATGTCCGCGCACAGGGCCCGGGCTCGGAGCTCGCCCTCCTGGACGCGTCCGGTGACGATCAGATTGCAGGCCTCGACCATCCCAACCGATGGCTCTACCTCGGAGTCACCCCGCGCCAGCAAAGTCAGGCGGTCGAGACAACCCTTGATAGCAGCCGCATCACCCATCAGAACGCCCGCCTGGGCGCGACCCATCTGCACGGTCGCCTCGGCCAGCGGCGACATACCTGCGACCTCCTGCCGCTCGTGGGTCCTCCGACTCTGCTCTGCCAGGATGTACTCACCCCGTAGGGTGTGCGCCAAATCGCGCAGGGCGGGAGCGAGGCGTCGACCGACGCGCGTGCCAGACACCTCAATGTCCTGGCAAGCATCGAGCGCACCGCGGGCGGCACTGCGCGCCTCGATCAGGGCCGAGGCCACGTGACCCACCGTAGCGCACTGCCGCCCCCATGCGAGTTCTTCCGCCGCCGCTTCTGCACGCAACACGCGCGTCAACACCTGCTCCACCACCTCGCTCGCGCGCACGTAGCGACCCTGGCTGACCAGCTCTAGCATCCGGCAGCAACGCTCGACTATGCGCTCCTCCCACGCCTGGGGAAACCCAGCCAGCGGCCGTGCAAACTCTGCCAGCTGCTGTACGGATCGGAAGCGACCCTGCAGGAGCCGCGCTGGTGCGGTCGACACGAGTATGCGGCACAGCAGCGCGCGCGCTTCACGTGCGGTCGGGCCGCGCGCGCGTTTGGGCGCGAACACTCTTCGCAATGCCAGAACGGCACGAGCGGTCCACCGGGCACAGCCAGCTCCGACCACACGCGAAAGCCCCCGAATGAGACGCAGCCCCGCAAACTCACCCAGCTGCCGCAGGGTCTGGTCCACCTCGTCTTGATCAAAGTAGGCGCCGCTGACCGCTGCCCACTCGAGCGTATGGGCCCGCAAACGCAACCGCTCGCCCAACGAGTATCCGTGTCGCTCGGCCACCTCGCAAGCGCCGCGCCCTACGTCTAGAGCCAAGGATACGTCATGCGAGTCGATCTGAACGCGGTCGAGCTGGGACAGGGTTAGCTCGACGCTGCGCAGTTCATCCCCGGCGCGCAGCATGTGCAGCGCGGCTTCCAGACACGACTCGACGCCCACCTCCCCAGCCGCGACCACCGAAAGCCGCCGGTGCAGCTCCCGGAGGCGGGCTTCCGGTGTTCGGTCGACCAGCAGGTCCCGAAACAGCTCCCGGGCCAACTGGTAGCCGTGGGGTGTCTCCACGACGATGCCCAGGCCCACGAGCTCTTCCAATGTCACGAACGCCGGTTGGGCGTCGTCCGCGGTGAGCTCGTCACACTGGGTCGGGCTGGCAGGACCGCGCTTGAGGGCCAGCGCTTCCGCCAGCCCACGGGCGGCCGGACCCAGTTGCTGCACGCGTGCACGCAGGGCCTGCTGAATCGCAGGCGGTAGGGCTTCGTTCGTGAGCGCCTCGACCAACACCCAACGCCCGTCGTGGTACTGCAGGTAGCCACGCTCGACGAGATGGCTCGCCAGCTCCACGTTCTGCCCAGGGTTGCCAAGGCTCACAGCGTGCATCCACCGGCCCAAGCGCTCGACGTTGGGCACCTCGCCGAAGATCCCACGGGCCAGCGTGGTTGTCTCGCCTGGCAGCAGGCCATGCAGGCGCATACGCCGTGTGGACCGATTGAAACGATCGAGCGCGCCCCCCGCAGCGAGTACCGCGGCCATTTCCTCACTTGCCACAACAAGCACGCGGCGATCGGAAATCACCTCGCATGCCTCACACAGGACAAACAGCGACGCATCGTCGGCCCAATGGACGTCGTCCAGCAGAATCAAGACCGGGCGATGGGATGCCAACTGCGCGCACAGGCGGCCAAGTGCCTGTCCGAGGGCCAGGCGTCGCTCGTGAAATGCGGCGGGTAGCGCTGCCGGAGGTTCGCCGACATGCAGAAGCTCGGGAATCATGTGCGCCAGGATCCGCCGCTCGCGACTCAGGCCGGGCCCAAGCGCTTCTGGAACCGCCGCGAGAATCGAGCGCACCAGGGCGGTCGCGGTATCCAGATTGCCACGGTGACGGCCCGCATCGAGTTCAACCACCACCACGCCCGCAAGCCGCGCTTCGAGGGCCAGCTCCGAAAGGACCCGGGTCCGACCAACACCAGGGCTCGACTCGAGTAGTAGCCGCCCACCCCGCCCCTCCTGCAGACGTTCAAGCTCGCTGCGCAAGCGCGCCATCTCGCGATCCCGCCCTACCAGGGCCGGCGTCGCGACGTAGCTCATCGCATCTTCGAGGTCCCGCTGGGGCGGCAGCTCGCCGATCGACGTGAGGGCCTCGATCACATAGGCAGCCGACGGCGGACGCGCATTCGGCTCGCGGTGCAACAAGCTCTCTATCAAGTGCGCGAGTCGGGCGGGCAGGTCGACAACCAAGGAACGAATCGACTTCGGCGGACGACGGTGGATACTCGCCAGGTCGGCGATCCGAGCGGCCGGATAGGCATGGCGCCCGGTCAACACCCAATAGGCAAGCGCCCCCAGGGCGTACAGGTCAACACGGTGATCCAAGGCCCCGCGAGCGAGCGCCTCCGGTGCGATCATGGGCGGGGTACCGACCGGGTCCGCCACGACACCGGCATAGGCCATCGCACCGAAATCGATCAGCTTGCAGCGGCCGTCGCTGGTGAGCCGGACGTTCTTGGGGCTAACGTCGCGGTGCACGATGCGACGCGTGTGCAAGAGCGCAAGAGAGGCCGCAACATCCCGAAGGTGGCGGCAGGCGTCGCGATAGCCAATCGGAGCCAGTGCCTGCAGGTCCTGCCCGTCGAGGAGTTCCATGGTGTAGTAGGGCCCGACGGAATCGACACCGTACTCGTAGACCTCGATGATGTTCGGATGTCGAAGCTGCGCCAGCGTTTGATACTCGAGCTTGAATAGGGTCTGAATCGCATCGCGGTCGGCGGAATTCCCACGTAGGCGCTTGAGTGCCACGCGTTGCTGGGTAGCGCGATTGAACGCGATGAACACCTCACCCATCCCACCGCGCGCGATCGTGTCTTCAAGCTCGTAGCGACCCGCAACCAGACCCGGTCCGTCCTGCAACGGCCCGTCTGGCCTATCCATTTCATGGGACATCCGAAATTGTATAGTTCGCTGAGAACGAAACTGCCGCAACGCGGTGTTTGACCTACAACAGCGCATGTCGTCGTGCTTCCGAGTGCAACCTGGGGCGCGACACGCGGCGCATACAATGGCGCACGACATCTGCTTGGGTGGGGTACCTGCCGACCTCTCAGATCGCGCGGCCCGGGCCGTTTTTTCTAGGGTGACTCGCGACAAGGCGCATACCGGGGCCCGAGGCAGAACGCGCAACACGCGCGCTGCGAAGTCACAGGGCAGGCCCTGGATTGGCATGCGCTTCGACTGCTGCAACGTCTATTTCCGGCTGTATCTATCCCCCCGGGGTGACGCCTTCATAGGGCGATGTCCACGCTGCTCGCGCCCCACGCGCGTTGCCGTTTCCCCCACTGGCTCTCGCTCGCGCTTTTTCAGCTCGGGCTAGCCCGGATCATTCACGACTTCGACGCCGCCTCGCTTGTCCTTCGACTCCACAGGACTTTCGCCGCCCTAGAAAATACGGGCAGTATTCCCGTCGGTCGTCGAAAGCCCTGTGAAGCCGAACTCCTGCGCGTTCCGACGCCGAAGTCGTGAATGATCCGGGCTAGGTGGTACAAGTGGGTGCTTGCACACCCAGGCCAGTCAAGCTTTGTCCATGCCCGCCCGTGTATAGTAGGGGTCATGACAGGCGAGCAACGCGATCGCAAGCGAGGCCGTCCCCTGGGCGGAATGGCAGCAACCCAACAGGTCGCGTTCGATCCCGACGCCGTGCTGGCGAACCAAGGCGTGTCCGTGGGTACCATCACGCTGCTGTCAGAGCCCAATCCCGGTGCAATCTACCCAATCGATGACAAGGGTGTCGTGATCGGGCGCACGCTGGAAGCCTCGCTCCACATCGATGACGCCGGACTGTCTCGCAAACATGCACGCATCTACAAGCTCGGGGGCAGCTACTTTATCGAGGACCTGGGAAGTACGAACGGAACCTCGGTCAATGGCCAACGGATCTCGGCGCCTCAGCAACTGTTCGACGGGATGCGGATTCTGCTCGGAAAGAGCACCATCTTGCGGTTCTCACTGCAGGACAAGCTGGAGCAGGATGCCGCCCGGCGGGTCTACGAGCAAACCGTGCGCGACGCCCTCACCGGTCTTCACAATCGCAGGTACCTCGAGGACAGGATGCCTTCCGAGTTCTCCTACTCCGTCCGCCACGGTGTCCCTCTCGGAGTGATGGTCGTGGATGCGGACCACTTCAAGCGCATCAACGACACCCATGGACACCAGGCCGGCGACGCGGTGCTGCAAGAACTCGGAAAGATCCTCGAAGAGGTCCCCCGCATGGAGGACCTTGCGATCCGCTATGGAGGTGAGGAGTTCATCGTATTGGCGCGTGGCGTCGGTCTCGAGGGAACCGCAGCACTGGCTGAGCGCGTTCGCGCACGGGTGATGGCTGCCAAGATCACGTTCGAGGGCAAGCAGATCCCGGTGACAGTGAGTATCGGCGTGGCGGCCACCGACAACCGTCAGCATCAAAGTGCAGCCGCCCTCGTCGCTGCTGCCGACAGCGCCCTGTACCGCGCGAAAAACGACGGTCGCAACCGCGTGGAGACCAGCTAGCCCGGATGATTCATGAACTCTGCGTCGGATCGCGCAGGGATTCGGCTTCA
>JAPPOR010000186.1 GCA_028817905.1 Myxococcales bacterium | reverse complement strand
CGGGCTAGGGAACACACCCAGGGGCTCACGACAACGCTCCCATCACATCGCGGGTAAAGCGCACGAGTCGCTCGGCCAACAGGGAACCGGTCGCGAGCAGGGTACCGACTACGGCCACCAGTTTCGGCACAAACACGAGCGTCGGATCCTGGATATGGGTCGCGGCGGCGAACGCACCCACCACGAGCCCCACGACGACGCCCACAGCCAGCGCGGGCGCTGCAAGGATCAAGGCCAACAGGCAAGCCTCGTACAGAAAATCGGCGAGCAACCCACCGTCCACGCCGGCAAGCTACTCACAGGCACACCACGAAGCAAGCAGTGCCTGGTCAGGCCCCCGGCTGGAAGACGAGCGGAAACTTGGTGACCGTCGACTTGGCCGAAGCAGGAAAACGCCACATGCGAACCGTGCGTGTAATGCACTTGTTCATACCCGGCAGGCCCTTGCCGCGCGTCGACACCCGCGAAACGTTGCCAGAGCTGGAAACCGTAAGCTCAATGTCCATACGGACCGCTTCGTCCGAGCCAGAACCGCGCAGCGCCGCTTCGTAGCATCGCTGCAGTGACCGTTTTCCCTTCGACACGACCCTCGACAGCTGCTTGGCCGTCAACTTGCCCTTGCCCCCAGAAGCCGTGTTCCCCGTTCGGGACCCCTTCAGGATATCGGTAGCCGAGTGATTCAAGCCACGACCCATGCGAGCCAGCTTGGCCTTCTCAGCCGCGGTCAGCTGCTTGGCCTTGGCGGACGCGGCCGCGCTTCCGGTGTCCTCTGCCGAACCAGAGCTGGACTTGGACGCCCTGCTACTAGCCTTGCGCTTGGCGGCCGCCTTCTGTTCGGCTTCACCATCGATCTCTTGCAGATCGAGTTCGATCGTGTTGCCAGCGATGGCTTCCGGCTCCGCGCTCACCTTGACCGTGGGATCGGGAACCACCGTGGGCTGCGGAGCCGTCGCAGTCGGCGCAACCGCCGACTGCTGAGGAACCAAGCGCGCTCCCAAGAGCGCTCCCATGGTTAGGATGAAGGCCCCGCCGCAAACCAGCAGGAACATCTGGGCGGCGGACAAACTGGTCTTCGGAGCACGCCCAAGCCCGTCACCTTCGTTCGTGTACGGGCGCGGTTGGGACGCGATGGACTCACTGATCGGCACCGCAGGTGCTTCTGCCGGCGCTTCCGCTGCATTCGCCCCATGTCGCCCCCCAAGGGGCGCCGCGCCGGCCCTGGCGGCCGGATCGAAGGGTGCTGGCTGTACCGGCGGCGCCATCGCCGAGGGCACTGCCTGAGGGGCCGCCGCTGCAGCTGAAGGGAGCGGTGCTTGTGGAGCTGCCGCCATCGGCGGGGGCGGCGCGACGGCCGGAGGCGCGACGGCCGGAGGCGCAACGGCGGGGGGCACTGGAGCGGGTGCCGCAGCGGGGATCGCGCCCGGCTGTGGGGTCGAAGCCGGGGCGGGTGGCCCCTTGCACAGAACGGCCAGCTCCGCGATGTGGCGGACCGGCAGCCAATCATCGAGACCCTCCCGCCACGCCAGCGAGTCGGGCCCTACCGCGCCCATCGAGATCTTGCGCGCAACTTCCTGGCGACCCATCGGTCCGACAGGGATGTCATTGATCGCAACGTGCCACTCATCGAGCCCCCCCGTGTCCGGGGTCAGCGAGGCGCCACCCGCAACCTGGCGTTGAAAGTCCGCGCCCAGGGCGCCGGGTGGTGGAGATGGCATTTTGGACACGGCCGACCCCGGTGCCATCGAAACGGGATCGCCGCGAATGACGATCTGCTCCTTGCACTGGCGGCAGCTCATCCGGAGCGTTCGGCCGGCGACCTTTTCGTCAGCAATTTGGTACTTCGCCTTGCAACTCGGACAAAGGAATTTCATCGATTCGGAGCCGGAACGACAAGCGTAGAGGGTCGAGTCAGCAGATGCTACCCCTACGATCGCGCGCGGAAACGGACCGGGCACTTTCTAGCATGGGCTCGCCTCCGCCTCGCCAGAACTATTCACTGGGGCGTGCCGTCGCCGTCCAAGTGATCGGCTTCGCTAGGGTTTCGGTGGACACGGGAATCTGACAAGGCTACAGCAGAGTAACCATGTGGTTCTTGATGGTACGGCGCGTCTCCTCGTCAGGCGCCGTCCACATCGCGCGCTCCCAGGTATCCAGCGCCTTGCGCAAGAAACGGGCGCGCTGGTACACCACCGCCAGGTTCTTGAGCGCCGAAAAGTGCCGCTTCTGGAGACGCGTCGCAGCTTCGAGAGCCTGAATCGCCGGAAACAGGTCCTCGCGCCGCCCGTACAGCAGGCCCAAGTGGTACTGCATCTGGAAGGCGTTCGGATCCAGTCGCACGCCCGCCTCCAGGTGCGCAATCGCCCGCGCCAAATCACCGGCTTCGAACGCAACCATGCCGGCTCGTAGTTCGGCTTCTACGGCTCCGCCCAGGGGCCCCGGCTCGTCTACGATCGGCTGGCCGCGGAGAATCCGCATGACCGCACCCGCAAGCCGCGGCAACTCGGCTGGCTTCTCAAACAACGCAGCCACACCGAAGCAGTCACGCAGGTCCGCCTCGAGGCGCCATCCGGCCTGTGTGTCGCTGAACACGACAACCGGCAGCTTGGCGGAGCGTTCCAGTCCGCGCAGCCGACGGCACACCTCCAATCCGTGAAGCTCGGGAAGCGTCGCGTCCAGTACCAGCACATCGGGCATCCTGTCGCGCACGCCCACAATCGTTTCGGGACCCGTCTTGGCGCGATGGATCTGCGCACCGGTGGCAGCAAAGTGGTCTTCCAGCGCTTCGCAGACGTCCCCCTGTGGGTCCCCCACCAGCAGCGAGCGGTCCGACAGGTCCACGTCAGTCGCCGTGGCCACCGCCACCAGCGGTGGCTCTGAAAACGCCGGATCGAGCCTCGGACCTCCGGTCGGCGTCGGGGTGTCAGCTCCCGTGACCGGTTCGTCCGGGTCCGCCCGGTCCGCCCGGTCTGGCCGGTCTGCCCGGTCCGCCCGGTCTGCCCGGTCCGCCTGGTCTGCCCGGTCTGCCTGGTCCACCGGGTCCGCCGCGCCTGCTCGGTCCGAGGGGTCCGCCCGATCAACCGGGCCGGTCGCGGCGGAAGCGCTGGTCACGACTCCAATTACCCTGGGTGCGACCGCAATCACGGCCGCCTGGGGGGTAGCCCGGGCCGACTCACCTGCAGGCTTGGGGGGTTCCGGGACCTTGGCCCCTGCGTCCCGCGGATCGCCCGACTTGTCCGGTGGCGGGACAACCTCCACGACCGCGGCGCCGCGCCCGCGACCAGGCCCCGTGGCCGACAACCCGACGGCCTCTCGCTCCTCTGGCGATACGTCGGCGCCCGCATACAGGGCATCACCCCGCATGTGGGCGTCGTAGGCCTCCGGGATCGTGGCGCGAATGTCATCTGGCAGGGCCACGTAGGCCACCACCTGTTTGCCGGTCAGAAACTCCATCTCTTCGACGACATCCCGCTCCCACGGCGTGACCATGGCGAGCAAGACGCCCTCGTCATTCGCATCAAAGGGAAGCACCCCATGCTCGAGGGCGATCTCCCGGGGAACCAAGACCAATTGCCCGAGGGTGATCACCAGCTGGGAAAGCACCACCGGGGGAGCCCCATGCTCCTCGCTCAAAGCGCGCAGCTCCCCTGGAACCGTCACCGCGCCAAGCCGCGCGCCGATCGACGCCAGCCGCTGCTTGCGTTGCACCGATAGCATCGCGTCCATTTCCTGGGCGCTCACCGCGCGGCGCTGCAGAGCGATCTTGCCGAGCTTTGATTTAGAGCTCGAACTGCCACCCATGGAGATTCGCTTCACCTCGTAGCCCGCTTAGGCAGGCGTCAAACCCGATCCGACTACCCGCACAGGCATCGATCCAAGCAGGAAAATTGTAGCTTGGGTGCATGCTCTCATTCAACCGCGAGACACACCTAAATCGGCCAGGCCGAGGTCGGTGGAGCGCTCACCCGGTGCGCGCAAAGCACTGACTATATGACGAATTGATGGGGCCTACATGCCCGACAGGATCTTGAACTCGGTGCCCTCACGCGCCAGCACAAGGCGGTGGGGCTCCAACCGGCGCCTCCACTGGGCCCCATCGGCCGTCTCCACCCGAAACCAGCCCGTGTACAAGACGTCGACCAGCACACGATTGTTGGCCGCGTAGCTCAACCCGCGGTAGCTGATCTGGTAGCGGGCAGCCAGCAACTCCTGACGCAGCTGCGCCAGCCCACTTTTGAGGCCGGCATAGTCTATGTCGTCGTCCCCCCCGGGGGTTCCCATATCGTCGAAGTAGTTGTGGGACGCCATATCGATCAGCGCACCAACATCACGCTTCTCGACGGCGACGCGGTATTTCTCAACAAACTCGATAACTTCTCGGTTCGCCTTGGTGTCTTCGACGTATGTGTTGGGAATGGTTTCCTTCGTGCAACCCAATAGGGACAGCAAGAGGCCCAGCAGGGCCACAAGTCGGTGGCCGGCGCACGTGAGGTAGCGTGTAGTCGATGAATCCATGGAAGGTTCCTGTTCAACGGCGACAACGAATTCCAAGGGCTATCCTATTCCCGACGGTCGCATCGCCCGCCTTTTAAGCAGAGCCAGGAGCAGAAGGAAAGTGGCTGACCAGCTGACCAGCCCGAAGCGTCCCGGGGCCTTGCTGCCGCTGGTCCCCCCCAGCGAGCATCCCTGCCGCGCGGGCCGCGACGCCAACCGGGCGCGCACCCGCGACACTTCCCCCGAGCGACCAATGGCGATCCCGGTCAGCAGGCGGGAACCCGCCGCACCCGGAACCACCTCCAAAACGCTGCTCGCATAGTGCGTCTCGCGGGCGGAGAGGCGGACCGCCAAACGTGCATCCGCCGATGGCGCCCGCCAGTTCACGCGGATCGCCTCCCCCACTGACCCGACGAGCAGCGGTGCAGGGGTCGCCGGCGACGCGCCCGGCGCGCCCTCGGACTGGTCCCGAGTCGAAACCTCCAACGTGCTCCCACGAACCAGCGCCACCCACAGCGCGAGACGCTCCGGCAAACGGCCATGCCATTCCCCAATCGGATAGAAGGCATGGGCGCGCGCGCCGCGTACACGATACCCCTTGGATTGGCTCGGGACCGCAAACCGCAGGTGCATGAGCGGCCGGCTGCCCCCAGACGGGCCCGACGTGGTCACGATAACGCGGCTCGGCTGCGCATCCACGGAGACGGCTGGCGGGGCGACCGCCGCCGACCGCGCCCGACCCACGCGATCACGCAGGTGCCCGCGAAACGGTAGCCCGGTCGCAGCCTCGAGCCCCCTTCGCAGGCTCTTGCTCTCGCGTGCACACGCGAGGTCCGAGCCGAGCTCGAACAGCCCGCCGGAATAGCGGACGACGGCGTATCCGACTTCAGCCGGCCTCACGGTGGCACTCATGCGTGACGGCACCTCGCGACCGAGCCGGAGCACCGATGGCGACAATGCCCCGTCGGCCGGTGCCTCGGCCTGCGGAACGTGAGCGGCAAGGCGTGGCCAAACCTCAGGCGCTCGCACGAACACGCTCGCACCATGCCGCTGGTTGCCCCCTGGGCCACGTACCCACAGATCATAGCTGCCCGGCGCGGTCCAGGCGGGCACAGGCAACGACAGGCGGTAGACGAGACCCGAAGGGTCGTCGGGACGCAGGTCGACCACTGGCAGCGGGTACACGGCCGCTTCGTCCTTGTCACCCAGTACCGGAAGAACACGCCCACTGAGCTGTGCTGACCAGGGCGCAAGCACGGCCGGTTGCTGCGCACCCGGAGGAGGCGTCAGCGCTGCGGGCACACGCACGCGCACGGTCAGGAGGGCACCGGCCGCAACCAAGGCAGGTAGCCCAGGTCGAGGATAGACAACGGCAAACGACGGTTCGCTGGCAGCCCCGATCGCGCAAGGCGGCAGCAGTTCAAGCCAGTCCGCGCGGGCGACGCTGAAGGACCGCAACCAGGGCGTGCACGCACCGCTGGACAAGATGAGCCACGCGACCAGCAGGGCCACCCCGCGATCACGAAAACACGAAAAAGACGAGCACATCATAGAGCGTGTGCGTGTACACGACCACGGCGAAGCCGCGCATCAGGTACACTCCACCTAGGTAGACCCCCGCAATCGTGCGAAACGTGAGGGTGGTTAGCTCGATAGGATCGGCGACGGGGCCCAGGTGATGCGCGAGCGCGAACAACACCGAAGAGCCGAGCAACGACAGCATCACGGCAGCCCGGCCCACGACGCCCGTGCCGCGCAGGAGCAGGTGCCGCAGCCCCGATAGGAGCCCGACGCGGAAGACCACTTCTTCATGGAAGCCGGCACCTGCAGACATGACAAGCTTGTCGAGCGGTCCCAGTACAGGACTGAGCGTGAGCGCAACCGCCGGCAACGCCAGGGCCGGCCCCGTGCCCCCTGCTCCTAGCGACCATCCGGTAGAAGCGGGCGCAAGGCTGAGCGCGGCCCGCAACTGCGCGGTCGCCCAACCCACGCTGAAGAGCATGACAACCGCCCACACACCGCTCTCCAGCAACACGGGCGCCAGCGCCGCGGGTCGAATCCGCCCGCGCTTGCGCTGGATCCACCCCACCAGGAACAACATGCCGGCAACTCCCAGCGTCGCCGCCACATAGGCGACGACGCTGGACTCCAACAGCCGAAACGTGATCCCAGACACCAGGTCCACCCCGTTGCGGAAGTCGATGAGCAGGATGCCCAGGTGATACACGAGGAACACAGGCACGGTTAACACCAAACTCGTCAGCGGGTCGGGGCGCCGTATCAGGACCACCTTCCATGTCGTTTGGCGCTTCACCTTGACCAAGCATTTGAGCAGCTGTTGCCGTCGCGACGCAAGAGAACCGCCATAGCGCGTATCCATGCGAAAACGGACTCTTGGAGGGCGCGTGGCTCGGTGAACGATCCGAGTTCTCGAGGTTGCGGTCTGCAGCCAGAGCGGCGAAGCGGCGCGACCCGCGAAAAGGGGGACGGGGAGTGTACATGGGGCGGCGTTGCCGCCACGGGAAAGTGCAAGTCCCTGTCCTGGATGGACACTAGCCCGCATCCATCACCAAGGCACGTGATGATCGTGCAAGTGATCGGCTTCGC
>JAPPOR010000829.1 GCA_028817905.1 Myxococcales bacterium | reverse complement strand
CGAGCTAGCTCGCATCGCTCGCCAGCGCGCAGCGCTGGTGAGCGATGCGGGCTAGACGCCGTCGGGCTCGACGTATACAGCCGGGGCGCGCGGGTCGGCCGGTGCGGCCGGTGAGCCGGCCGGGATGCCTCTGCCGGCCTCCGCGTCAACCTCGATGTGCTGGAGCAGCTGGGGCTGAAGCTGCGCGGGGAGGGCTTCGGATAGGCGCTGCTGCAATGCCTCGACCGCGGCTGCGCGTGCCTCCGTGGCCAGCGCTTCCCGCAGGGCGGGTGCGGCGGCCTCTAGGGTCTGGCTTGTTGCGCGTTGCTCCGCGCTCACGTGCACGAGCCCGTAGCCAGGGCCAAACGCGAAGGGTTCGCTGATCTCGTCTTTGGCGGTCGCGTAGGTAGCGGTCACGATTTCCTTTTCGACCTGCCATGCAGGTGACGTGGGTGTCGCTCGTCCCTGCTGGTCGAAGTATCCGAGCCGACCACCCTGCTGCCGGGTCCGCTCGTCGATACTGTCGCGTCGGGCCGCGCGCTGGAAGGCTTGGCGCCCCTTGCCGGTCAGCTGTTGTTTTAGCTTAAGTGCCTCGGCCTTGCTTGCCAGCACGACGAGGCTTGCTCGCCGCCGCCGCGGGGTGCTCAGAGACTCCCTTTCCGCTGCATAGCGTGCCCGTACCTGTTCCTCGGACACCGACGCCGGGTCGAGCGCGAAATCCCGTTGCACCATCGCATCGATGGCCAGGCGTCCACCGCGCTCCTTGACGACCGTGTCCTGACCATAACCCCGTCGCTCGGCTTCTCGGATCAGCAGCTCATAGTCGACCATGCGTCGAAGCAACTCGGCCTGCGCCTCCGGCTGAGCTAGTCGCTGACGCGTGGCGGGTGATTTGTTGGCGATGGCGTCCTCGAGCTCGCCCAGGGTGAT
Source organism: Myxococcales bacterium (assembly GCA_028817905.1). Taxonomy (GTDB): domain Bacteria; phylum Myxococcota_A; class Polyangia; order Polyangiales; family JAFGIB01; genus JAPPOR01. The sequence goes on along the minus strand of JAPPOR010000829.1, from coordinate 6,189 downwards.
CGTGCCCCCCGTGAAGCGCGCAACCACCAGCGCCCGTCGCGCGTCACCGGGCGTCTGTGCGCTGGCCTTGGGCTGCCCTTGTTCGACGGTTTGCTCGGCTTTGTCGGGTGCTTTGTCGCGGGTGGGCGGCGAGTCGGCGCGTACGACCTGGTGGCACGTGACGCCCCAACCGATCCCCGCGCCCAACAGGCCGACGATGATGCCGCCAACACGCTTCCCGCTGCAGGCTCGTTGACCCATCGTAGTGTGGAGATCCATTCGCTACCTGATTTTTTCGTGCACGAACCTTCTCAAATAGCAGGTCGGATACTCGGACGCCACCGGATTGGGGTAGTCCGTATGGGGACCCGCATTGTTGCTTGTCCACGGGTTGGCATTGCGCGTCGGAGCGTGTATCGAGTGCAACGCGCGGCGTGCGACAGAATTATGCAAGCCGCGTGGCTCCTATGAATTTGGATACGAGGTGGACTTTGATAGAAGGGCAGTCGGGATGGTTGCGGTGCGTCTGGCTCGCCGCGTGCGTCTTTCTCGTGGTCCGTTGTGACAGCGAGCAGCAGGACGAGGCGAGCTCTACGGTAGGCGGAGGTGGCAACGGCGCGGCGGTGGATGGCCGTGGCATGATGACTGCCGACAACGTGACCGGAGGCGAGGGGGAGGTCGATCCACAGGGAGCACAACGCCTTCAAAGCGCCCTTTGGCCCATGATGGGCTTCGATGCCCGCAACAACTATCACAACCCCAGCGAGAGCCACCTGAGCCCGGACAACGTGGACAAGCTCGAGGTCAAGTGGACCTTCGAGGTCGCTGGCTATCCACCCGGCACGCCGGTCATTGCCGAGGGCAAGGTCTTCGTGCTGGCTACCGGTGGTCTATACGCGATCGATTTCGCCACTGGCAGGGAGGTCTGGTCGAAGATGGATGTCCGCGGGACCTCGTCGGTCGCCTACCACGATGGCTCGATCTTCGTGCACACGGCCGCCGCTGATCTCTATCGGCTCAATGCGATGAATGGCGAGGTGCAGTGGGGTCCGGTCCAGACCTATGATTGGCCGCGCTCGGATGGAACGTCCTCGCCGATCGTGGCCAACGGCAAGGTGTTTGTCGGTCACTCGACCACGCTTGAGATCTTTGGGAACAACCCGATGGCCCAAACCGAGGCACGCGGTGGCGTGCGTGCCCTCAAGATCGAGGACGGGTCCGACGCTTGGCACTACTTTACGACGGAACTTCCCGAAAACGGGGCGATGGTGTGGTCGAGCGTGGCGGCCGACGAGACCGCAGTCTATGCCACGACTGGCAACAACTACACCGTCGCGGGTGAGAACTCGGACGCAATTCATGCGATTTCCGACGCGGACGGGAGTCGCCTGTGGCGGACTCAGGTTCGTCAGGGTGACGTATGGGTGCTCACTGACCCGATGTTGCGCGGCAACCCGGACGTGGACTTTGGCGCCAACCCCATAGTGGCCGAGTTCAACGGGGTGAAGATGGTGGCAGCCGGTGACAAGGAGTCGGACTTCTGGGCCATGGATCTGGCGGACGGCACCATTCTGTGGCGGCGCGAGGACATCACCAACAACCACGCTCCCAATACCGGGGGGATCCTCAACAACGGCGCCTTTGATGGTAACGCTTTCTACGCCGTATCGAACCAGCCCCCTGGCCCGCTTTCGAGGTTGGTGGCTATGAATCCCGTCGATGGCACGGACCTGTGGGCGCCCAAGGACTTCGACAAGTACGCTTGGGGCATGCCTACGTCAGCCAATGGCCTGTTGGTGGTCCCGATCGACGACGAGATCCACATTCTCAACGCGGCCACCGGTGATGAGCTCAAGGTGCTCGTGACGGGTGGTACGATCGCTGCTGGTGCGGTCGCTGTTGCGGGTGGACGGTTGGTTGTCGGAAGCGGCTTGCAGTACCAGTTTGCGCCAGGCAGCAAGAACAACAACGAGGTCATTTGCTATGGGCTCGTCGGGGATGCGCCGGCAGCCGGTGGCGACCTTGCTGATGACGACGGTGATGCCATGGCGGAGCCCACCTGGACGCGTGTCTGGGAGGAGGTCATCGTCGGTACTGGTTGCAACGGCAACGCCACTTGCCATGCAGCGGACACGGGTGGTTTGCAGCTTACTGACAAGAATGCCAGTTACACCGCCCTGGTAGGTGTCCCGGCCATGGGCACCAATGTCAGCGACACCGGCAACATGAACTGCGTGGACAGCGGACTCACGCGGGTTGTCGCGGGGAACGCCGACGAGAGCTTGCTTCAACAGAAGCTCGAAGACAAGCAAACCTGCGGTGGCCCGATGCCGCCGGTCGGGGACCTACTCGATCAGGAAAAGGTCGCCCTCGTGCGCGCCTGGATCGAGGCCGGCGCCCAGGACAACTGACTCTTTTCGCAGGCTAGCTAGGCGACCTCAAGTCCCGCATCGCGCCACGCCGCCAGTCCGCCTGCCACGCTGATGGTGGGAATGCCCAAGCGGCTCAGGGTGCGTGCGGTCCAGGCGGAACGGTTCCCGTGGGCGCACAGCGCCAGGGTTTCCGTCGGCTCCAGGGCTTGAAGGCGACCTCCCAGCTCGCTGAGAGGGGCATGCACTGCTCCAGGGATCTCACCCACCATGAGCTCGAAGTCCTCGCGCACGTCCAGCAATGGGGTGCCCGCCTTGCAGCGCCCCTGCGCTTCGACCGCCACAACCTCGGCCGCCGGAGGCGGTGCGATCTCGTCAGGGCGAGCGTCCTGTGTTGACAGCGCCCCCGGTGTTGCCCGCTCGGGAGCTCGGTTGGCGGTCCAAATCCTTTGGAGCGCTGCGCTGGGTACGACCGCAGGGGCCTGTTGCTTGCGTGCGACGAACCGGCTCCGGTCCGCGACCGCGACGTCGGCCCCTTGGGCTCGCTCGGCGCCCAGGGTCGAAAACAGACGCCCTTGGGCATCCTGCGCCGGATACACGACCGTCTCATCACCCAAGCAGGAGAAGATCCGCTGCGTCGTCTCGTACAGTTTCGTGGCGCAGCTACCTGGTAGGCCGAGGGCCCCGCTGCCATTGAGCAGCAGTGTATTGCCGGTCAGTGCGAAACCCTCGGCAGCCAAGACCATGGCGTCGGGCGAAATCCCCGGCGCGCCGTGGACAACGATCGACTCCTCGCCCAGCCTGAGGGTCTCGCCATCGCGCAGCGCCTCATGGGCTGCCGGGTGATTGCCTGCGGCCGACAAGCAGCGTGGCGCGTTGAACATCTCGTGTAGCGATCGGGCGCTCGAGATGCGATGCCAGTGGCACTGGGTTTCGACCACAGCCCGTACGGACAAGTCCGCGTCCTCGGTCATGAGCTCAAACAGGTCGCATAGCCCCGGCACAGGGTCTACCACCAGCGCCTCCCGCGAGACGTCGTCGTAGACCAGGTAGCTGAACCAGCGCCCGGCACGTAGCTGCTTGACTCTGAGCATTCGGACAGAGCAGGTCAGATAAACAGGGTTACCCGTGATTCGCAGGCATCGCCCAGGTAAGCGGCCACGCCTCCGAAGGAAATACCTTCCATGAGTTCATCCTCGCTGATCCCCATGATGCCCATGGACATTTGGCACGCCACGAGGCGAACCTCCAGATCCTTTGCTGTCTCCATGAGATCGTCGAGGGTCTCCACGTTTCTCTGCTTCATGATGTATTGGAAGAACTTCGGGCCGATGCCGAGCATGTTCATCTTGCTTGTGCCCCCTGGGCCGACGGGCAACATGGCGGAAAGCATTTTCTCGGGCAGGGTCTTGTTGCGAAACGTACGCGCCTTGCGCAGCGCGTGTAGCCCCCAGAAGGTAAAGAAGAGGTTGACCTCGGTGCCCATGGCCGCGGCGCCGCTGGCGATGATGAACGCAGCGATCAGCCGGTCGAAGTCTCCGCTGAAGACCACGATGGTGGCCTTGTCTTTGGGCATTTCCTGCTTCAGGCTCGCGACTTCTGCTTCCAGCGTTTGGATTCGTGCCAGCAGTGCCTCGGGCGTTGTGTCTGTACCCTCCGTTTCGCCGCCCGGTACCGTCTCGATGACTTTCAGGGCCATCGTCAGGCTGCCTTTTCGATCACGGCGCGCTTTACCTCGCCGTCCGTGAACTCGACCAGTGCGTGGCCCGTCTTCTTTGACCAGGCTTCCACGTCCGCCTGAAAAGCTGGGTCGCTGGCTTCCACTTCGAGCCGGTCACCCGCCCCAATCTTTTTGATCGCCTTGCTAATCTTGACGATCGGCATGGGGCAATTGAGTCCTTTGCAATCGAGTTGCTGCGTGGCCATGTACGTCCTTTCAGCTCGCCTCCTGGGGCGGACTATTCGATCCAAGGAATAACGGCGTGGGTCAACCCAGGCTTGAGCGGTCGCCCCCATTGATTCCGCACCCGACTGCGCCGTTCATTCGGAGTGCGAGGCGATCCCCTCCTTGCTGCGCATCGCACTTTGTACTTCATGGAAGAATCCTTACAGGCACTCAGGGCTCGCATCGTCGAGCTGACCACCGAGAATGAAAAGCTCCGCGCGGTCCAAGAGGCGGTCGCAACCGCCAACGCCCACGCCGCCGAGCTCATGGTCGCCCTGGAGGAGGCCAAGGACGAAGTGGCGGAGCGCAATCATCAGCTCCAGAGCCTCCTCGACAACGTGCAGTGCGGCTTCCTGGTCGTCGACCGCGATCTCGTGATCAGTCCCGTGGTGACGCGCTCGTGCCAGGACCTCTTTGACTGCCAAGAGGTGGCCGGCAGGTCGCTTCCAGAGGTGCTCGGTCTCGATGCCGGTGATACCGACGTGCTGTCCTTGGGTGTCGATGAAGTCTTTTTCGACGTCCTACCGGAGGAAGTGACCCTGGAGCAGTTGCCCCGTCGCTTCGTCGTCGGTCGGCGCGTACTCGAGTTCGGTGGTACGGTCATCCGCGATGAGGATAGCGACGTTCAAGGCCTCCTCTTCTCGATCTTCGACGTGACCTTGTTGGAGAAGGAGAGCCGAGACAGGGCGCTCAGCCACGCCCTTATCTCGATCCTGCGGCAGCGAGACGCTTTTCGTGCCTTTGTAGGCGAGGCCAGACACCTCCTCGACGCGGGTAGGAAGGCCCTCTCGGGCGGTGATGAGACCACGGCCCGTCGTGTTCTTCACACCCTCAAGGGTATGTTCGGTTGCTACGCTCTATCCGAACTATCCGCGCTGGTGCATGACCTCGAGTCCGAACCAAAGCTGGCGGATAGTGCGATCGGGAAGGTCGAAGCGAGCTTCCAGGACTTCCTTGCGACCCATGACGAGGTGTTGCAGCTGGAACTGGACGCGCGCGATGGCGATTGTCGCTACACCGTCACCGATACTGAACTGGCCGCATTGAAGGATGCGGCGGGCGACGCGCAACGCGTGTTCGCGTGGATAGACGGTGCGCGAGGGGTGCCGGTGCACAAGCTGATCGGCCCGCTGTCCACGCTTGTCGCCCAGTTGGCCCGTCGGCTTGGCAAGCAGGCCAAGCTCGAACTCGAGGGGGGCGACGTTCGGGTCGACGAGCAGCGGGTCCTTCCCGTCCTGCGAGAGCTTCCCCACCTGCTAAGAAATGCCGTCGCGCACGGCATCGAAGCGGCTAGCGAGAGGGGGAACAAGCCCCCGATGGGGCGCGTTCGCTTGGCCTTTGTCGAGGTCGACAAGGTCCTGTCGATCACCGTTTCCGACGACGGCGCGGGCATCGACGAGGGCCGACTGCGCCGTGCGGCCGGCCAGCGGGCCGAAGGCGTTGGTGATCTGTTGGACCTGCTATCGCTCGATGGCGTTTCGACGGCGACGGTCGCTGACATCGCCGGCCGGGGCGTGGGCGTGGCCAGCGTGCGCCACAGTGTCGAGGCGGTCGGAGGCTGGTTGACGGTTGCCACCGAGGCCGGCGGCGGGGCCACGTTTACCCTGAACGTTCCGAAAGCTGCGAGGCCATCGGATCGGCCCCTGGGGTTGGTCTCCAGCGGCTAGCCCGCACCCGTCGCCAAGGCACACGCCCTCGCACAACTGCTCGACACCGCGGGGCTTTCGCCTCAGTCGAACATACAGCGAGTATTCTCCTTCACCGAAAGCCCTGCGAAGCCGATCACTTGCGCGATCATCACGTGCCTTGGTGATGGATGCGGGCTAGCTAGGTCTCTATCGGGGACACTCGCTCGTCCGGAGCGTTGCGTGCGAAAGCGGAGACTCTGCGGGCTGT
>JAPPOR010000742.1 GCA_028817905.1 Myxococcales bacterium | reverse complement strand
ACCGGGCATCGGCCACGTGGACCAGGTCCTGCGGGACACGGCAAACGTGGCGCGCGACAATGTCCGGGCGGAAAGCGGGCGGCTCACGAAGGCCGCCAACGCCGCCAACGGGGCATTGCTAACCCAAATCGCAGCGGTGGGTCCGTGAGGTCCCCTAGCGTGGCCGTCCGGCAGGTTGTCCTGGAAAGCACCCGCTGCTCGCTAGCCCAAGCGGCCCAATACGTGAGCGACTACGGCCGAATCCTCAAACTAAGCGACACGATGGCGGATGTCCTGATCGCCGCCAAGAAGCCCGAGGGGGTGGTCACCAAGGCAGCTGTCGCGGCGGTGCGCCCACAGGTTCCCATCTACCCAGCGACGGCAGCCGTGGCGCTTGAAATCGCAACCGCCCCATTTCTTTGACACGGCGCGGCATGCCCCATCAGCGATGGGAACCAAATGGAGTCTTGGCAACCAACCCGTCAAGCGCCGCTGGACCACGCCCACCACGACCGAAGCCATGGCCATCGCCTCGCCGTGCGCGAGCCGCTCCGGCGAGCACGGCATCACGCCGAACCGCAGGGTGCGGGTGGCTGTGGGTTGCGCCGCTCGACCCAAGGCCCAGGGCACGCAACAGCGGCGAAAGGGAGGCTGCTTCCCCGGCGAGCACCGCACCCGCCCGTCGGTCCGCGACCAACTCGGCCGCACGAGCGTCCAGCGGCTGGCTGCCCCCCGCCGCTTGGTCTGCGTCGAGCAAGTGGGAGGTCTCGTGCGCGGCAATGCCCAGCACCAGCTCGTCCAGACAGGCACGGTCACCACCACAGATCGCATTGCCGGCGCGTGACATCCACTTGGGGTTATAAAACAGACAATCATGCACGACTCCCACGGTGGAGACCCCGCGAGTGGGCACCACCCGTGGTACCTGGGAGCGACCCAATGCCGCAGCCGCAACCCGAAGCTGCTTCGAGAAGGCGCCGGCCCAGCCGTCACCATCCACCGGTGTGTCGGGCTCGCCTGGGCACACCCTTCGGGGGATGGGCAAGCGTTGCCCTGCAAGGCGCAACCGGGCGAGCGCATGGGCGGCCGCGCATAGGGTCCTCATGACTCCCATCGCATCGGCCCGCACGTCGCGTCTTCCACAGCCGCCACAGGGTCCAACGCGCCGTCCTCCACATCGATGCGTATCGCCCTCGATAGGGATCACGAGGCTAGCGCCTGGCCAGGTCGGCGGAGCCAAGGCTATCCAGCGTGACGTTTGGAACGAACACCACCGGATTGCCCGGAACTTCAACACGAAACAACGCGCCGCCCGGGACCGCCAAGACCCAGGTCCGCGGATCGAGCGGAGCACCCAGCGGCCCATCCACCGATAGCGCGAGCCAGGGGCTCGGCACAACCACCCTTGGAGTCTCGGAAAGCGACATATCCGTGGGACGCGCGGGTCGGTGAAAGTGTGAAACCCCTCGCCTGTCAAGCAAGCTCTGGCACCTCTCGACCGGGCCATGCCACACCGCCGTTCACAATCGGACCGCTGCTTCGTCTGCTCGAAGAACCCGCGAGGCGATCCGCGAGATGGCCGACAGCGCTGGAGGAGCCACCGATGGCAGATAGCGAAGACAACGAGCACGGCAGCCCGGGAAGCGTTGAACAGCGGCAACAAGAGGTGCAAGAGGCCCAAGCGCGGGTCCACAAGGAAACCGCTGCCTTTCACAAGACCACCGACACCAAACTCGAGGTCCTGGAAATGGTCCTGCGCGTCCGCCAGGACCTTCGTGACAGGCTGCTCGCCACCGGGCTTCGCGACCTAGACGCCACCGCGCGGGCCATCAACGGTACCGACATCTGCTATGCAATCCTGCACGACCGGGTTGGCGTGAAGGCAGCCAAGGGCTTCCAAGAGAGCGTGGCCGAAATCCAGGCCGATGGAATCGGCGAGCTCGTCGACGCCGTCAAGGCCGCCATCCAGGCGGCCGTCCATCGCGCTTCCAGGAGCGACCCGCACGGCACGGCCCCGCCGCCGGTTACGGATGCTAAGCTCGCGAGGCTCGAGCGGGCGCTCAAGGGCGATGGCAAGGGCGATGGCAGCGGCCATGGCAAGGGCGACGGCAACAGTGATGACTCAAGCGCAACCGGCTCGCCGAAAGCCAACGACGGCATCGAAGCTCACGGAACAGGCACCCCCAGCAACGAAGTCGTCCGCGACATGAGTCAGCTCGCATCTCTTGTGGTGGGCGCTAGTCCCGCCGTGTCGCAAGCGATGGAGCAGCAAAGTACAGCGCTGGCGGCGTCGCTGGCCGCCTTCAACAAGGTGAGCAATTCGCAACAACTCGATGGCGTGAACATCGCCCTGAGCGCACGCGGGCTACATGACGGCCTTGCGAGCAACGGCTCCAAGCAGCCGAGCCCGCCGGACGCACCAAAGAGCTGATCGCGCCGCACGACCCAACGACCCCAACCACCACACGAGGTAAGCCGTGGCTTCCGAATCGCCGGACACCAAAGCAATGCAGAGCGTTACGCAGGTGAACACGAGCACCCTCGGGGTCGCACCGAGTCATGCGATCGCGACGATGTATCAGACCACCGTCGCCAGCGCCGGGATCGCCATCCAAAACGCGATCCACGCGCAGAGCAACCAGTACTCGCTCAACCTCGCGACCGCAGCCGAAGCCATCAACCTGTTGCTCAAGCCGTCGAGCACCGAAATAGAGACGCAGCAACTGCAGGCACGCCTGGCGAGCTTGATGGCCCAGCTGAACCCCAAGCCCGCAGACAAGTAGCCAGGTCCACGCGCTGCCCAAAATGATTCCGGACCTCCCAGGGGGGACGGACCCGTAGTCGTACTCAACGAAAGGAAACCACCATGCCGGATAACGTTGCTCCGATGATCACTGACTCTGTCACCCAGGTAAACACCAAGGTCCTGGGGGACGCACCGGCGCAGGCCATGGGAACGCTCTTTCAAACCGCGGGGGCGACCTCCGGCATCGCGCTCCAGAACGCCGTCCACGCCCAGACCAACCAATACTCCCAGTCCAACGCCGTGACAACAGAAGGCATCAATCTGCTCTACACGTCGCCCACCGCAGCATCGGCGGCGGCGGCCACCAAGCTGGACGCCGGCTTCGAAGGCGTGATGGCCAGATTGGATGGGTTGATCATGAACTTCCGCACGCTCAGCGGACGCTAGAGCGCCGATCATATTGGAACGTGCGTGAGTTCGCGGACTTATCGGGATGCGCAGGGGTTTGTCGTCGCCGCAGGCGTAGCGAATCCTACTTCAAGGCGGCGACGAGCCGGTGCGCGCCCGAGAAGTCCGTGAAATCGCGAGCGTTTCAATATGTTCGGTGCTCTAGGCGAGTCGATAGCTGGAGAGGGCCATCCGCCCTGTCCACTTGGCCCTGACGGAACCGAGCCGTACCAGTCCCTCCACCCTGGTGCGGCGTCACCCCGCCGCGGTTTCGACAGAGGGCCCTTGAGGGGCCAATGGCCGGACGAACCCAGCAACCGTGGCTTGCCAGGCTCGTAGCGCGAGGGGGCCCGGCGGTGGAGGCGCGGGGGGTCGGCGAGGCCGGGCCCCCACGGGGCAGCGCCACAAGGGGGCGAGCACCGCCGCACCCTGATCGCCACCGAGCACCCAACCCGAAGGCTCGGACGACCCTCGACGGCCACCCCCGAGACCCCGGGCTTCACGCCTACAGCCCGCGAAACCAGGAGCCAGTAACCCACCGACCGGCCCATGCCCGACACGCCGCCCATCATCGTGAACCCTCAGGTAACGGATGCCGTTACGCAGACCAACACCAAGGTGTTGGCCGAGGCACCCGCGATGGGTGTGGCGCTTGTCTACCAGATGTTCGCACAGAGCGTGGGCTTGTCGATCCAGAACGCAACCAGCAACCAACACAACATGCAGACAGTCGCGGGCGCCGCCACCGCCAAAGCCATCGAGATGATCACCAAGCTATAGCGAGGACTCGCCTCCGATGACGGATCACGTAGACCGCAGGAACTGAATGAGAGCCCCCCGCAGGCCTCCACCTAGAAGAGCGCTGCTACGCGGCCCCTCCCGAGTCGAAGACGCCGTCGGCCAGACTTGGCGCAAGCAGGAATTCTCCACCTGACCACCATCTCTCACTAGCGTCCTTGGGACTCGACGCTACCCTCATGCACGGCCCGACCAAGCTTCGCATTCTCTCCACCCAAACCTGAGCCAAGGACTCTCATGCCCGACTCCACAGATTTGCAGGCGACCGAAAGCATCGTGGACGGTGTAGCCGCGTTTCCCGCCCCCCTGGTGAAGTCCCAGGTGGCCCAAGCAATGGGTCTGGCGGTCTCAGATGCCTCCGCCTTCATGCGCAACGTCTCGTCCATCACGACGGCCGTGGCGGGCGTCGCATTCCGTCAAATGCTGTCAGATGTGACCCAGGCACCACAGGCCCAGGCCGCGATCCAGGAATCCATGAAAGCCGTCACGACGGCGACCAACAACCTCAGGAGCGTCGGCGAAGCCGCCGCACAGGTACTCAAGGACTGGCCCGAGTAGTCGAGCTCACGGCCCCAAACGCGGGCTTTCTAACCAAGACAACCACGGAGAAAGCGAGGCGCTATGCCAAACACGGTTTCAGACCAGATCACCGACTCAGTCACCCAGGCCAATACAACGGTCCTTGGCCAAGCACCTGCCCAGGCCCTCGGAACGCTCTACCAGACGGCGGCCGCCGCCTCGGGCCTGGCCCTTCAAAACGCCGTACACGCCCAACAGAACCAATACGCCATGTCCAACGCCGTGGCCGTGGGTGGTATCAATCAACTGTTCAGCTCCCCCACCGCAGCTTCGGCAGCGGCCTCGACCAAGATCGACGCCGGCTTCGAGGGCATCCTGACGAAGCTAGGCACGCTCCTGACCGATCGGCAGGGCGGAGGTAGCCGCTAGCGACCTTGAGTCCGTGTTTCGTGGACACTGAGTCAAGTCTGGTCGCGTAACCTCAAATGAATGCGTCTGGACAAGGTCGCTAGTTCGCGGTGATGAGCTGCGAGCGACGGCGATTTCCGGTAACGCCTGGGCGACCTACGCACGGTGCACCGGGGCACCCGTGGACGACAGCCCTGAAGGTCGGCTGATGCCCAGGGGCGCCGGCCGGGCCGTCCAGACGTGGTAGTCTGGGGTGCGATGCACAGCGATTCGGATGACGGAGCGCAAGTGGACTTGGAGGACGTCGAGCGGGCGCTCGCCGCGGGCGACTTCGGGCGCGCACAGGACCTGCTCTCGCACTGGAAGGGCCCGGAGTCGGCCACCCTGCTCGACCTGCGCGGTCGCAGCGCCTATGGCTCCGGGGATCTCGAAGCATGTCTGGCGGCGTACGAGGCCCTGCACCGCCTCCATCGCGAGCAGGGCCGCAGCGTGGAGGCGGCGCTCGCGGCGGTGACGGTCGGGATGTACCTGATGATGGATACAGGGCTAATGGCGACGGTCCGAGCGTGGCTCGGCCGGGGCGAGGCGCTGCTGGCCGATGCGCCCGACAGCCCGGTGTGGGCCTGGCTGTATGCTGTCCGGACCTACGAGCGGTTCATGTGCGGCGACATGCGGGGCGCCGGCGAATGCGCCCGGCAGGCGATCGAACGCGGCGACCGCCATGGCACAAAGCCCCCCGTCATCATCGGCCGCACCGCCCTGGGACGCGTTCAGATCCACGAGGGCAGGGTGGATGAGGGCCTGGCCATGCTCGACGAGGTCGCGCTGGAGCTGACGTCAGGGAACCTCGACCCGATGACGTCCGGGCAGATGTGGTGCGAGCTGATCTGCGCCATGCAGTGGGTCGGACAGCACGATCGCGCGGAAGAGTGGACCGAAGCCATGGAGCGCTGGCGCAAGGGTGCGGCGTTCGGCGGGCTCAATGGACGCTGTCGCATTCATCGGGCCGAGGTCCTGCGCATGCGCGGACCGTGCGAAGCGGCCGAGCAGGAGGCCCTGCTCGCATGCGAGGAGCTGCGCCCATGGATGCGCAGGGAGTTCGGCTGGCCGCTGACGGAGCTGGGCAACGTCCGGCTACGTAAGGGTGACTTCGTCGGTGCCGAAGAAGCCTTCCTCGCCGCGATCGACAACGCCTGGTCTCCGCAGCCGGGCCTTTCGCTGTTGCGGCTCGCCCAGGGCCGGGCCGAGGAGGCGTGGGCGCTGATCGATTCGGCCCTCAGCCACCCCTACGATATTCCTTCCAAGGAGCACCCGCCCGCCGGAGGCCTGCGCCGCGCACCACTGCTCGACGCCCTGACGCAGATCGCACTTGCCACGGGGCGGGTGAGTGCAGCACGGGCGGCGGCCGACGAGTTGGCCGAGATCGCCAAGACCTACAGGAGCCGCACCCTCGAAAACGCCGCACGGGCCGCGCGGGGGCGCATCGAGGCCGCCGAGGGCCGACCGGAGACCGCGCTCTCGGACCTGACCGGCGCGATGGTGGAGTGGGTGGAGCTCCGGATGCCTTTTGAAGCCGCAACCCTGCGCCTCGACGTGGCCAGAGCCCACCTCGCTGCGGGCAACGCGGACACCGCCGAGATCGAACGCCAGGCGGCGCGACGCATGTTCCAGGCCCTCGGCGCCGTGGGCTGGGTAGAACGCATTGACGCCACGCCCACGCAGGTAGGCGAACGCGACTCGCGTACGCCCTCCAACGTTGAGCCCGACACCGATGCGGAAGGCCAACCGTCGCCACGCGCCCTGTTTCTGCGAAAGGGCGACATGCGCCACATCCGTTTTGCCGACAGCGAGGTGCACGTCAAGGACCTCAAGGGCATGCGCTACCTGGAGCGGCTCCTGCCCGAACCCGGCCGAGAGTTCCATGCCCTGGACCTGATCGAAGTGGAGCGGGGGGCCCTGCCGACCGCCCCCAAGCACACGGCCGCCGACCTCGATACCGAGAGCGGCGGCCAAACGGGTCTGGAAGTCTTCGACCGCGAGGCGCGCGAGGCCTACCGCCGTCGCCTGGCCGAAGTCGAGGCGGACATCGAGGAGGCCGAGGCCCACAACGACCTGGAGCGCGCGACCTTGGCCCGGGCCGACCGGCAGTTCCTCGTCGATGAGCTCGCGCGCGGCGTCGGGCTGGACGGCGCCGAGGCGTTCCTGGCGCCAACGCTGCGC
>JAPPOR010000793.1 GCA_028817905.1 Myxococcales bacterium | reverse complement strand
CCCCCAAGGCAAGGTCGGCCAAGCGACGGCCCACGTCGCCCCAAGGAGTCCCTTCGGCCAGAGTGCAAAAGCCCGCACCTATGCCCGAGGCGCCGCCGGACGTCTCGGTTCCGTCACCCCCCCCCCGAGGTCGTTGTCAGGCCTACTCCGCCTGTTGCACCCAAGCCGGCCCAGCCGGCTCCTGCGCTGAGCAAGCCCACACGGTCACCGGGGCGAGCCCAGCGAAGCGGCGGGATTGGCGAGGACGACCTCTAGTGAGAGGTATGGGCAGTGGCGCACGCCTATCAGGGTCGCGCAAAGACAGGAGGGTTGCGTATGCAGGAGACTGACTTGGAAGGCTCCGAGCGGGAGTTTCGCCAAGCGTGCGCGGCGGGCCGCCATGATGACGCGGTGGCGCTCATCTTCGAACGGTATGGCGTGGGCCTGCTCCGCTTCCTGGCCGATCGGCTTCCAAGCCGAGCAGACGCTGAAGATGTCCTGTCGGACGTGGCGGTAAAGATGCTGAGCGCGGTGCCCACCCTCGACCTTCGCTGTTCCGCCAGGGCCTGGGCCTATACCGTCGCGCGCAATGCGGCCATCGACTTCCACCGTCGCCCACATCGACGCCCGGGACGCAACATGAGCCTAACGTCGCCGGAGGCCGCGGGGGTGGCGCAGCAACTTCGGACCACCACCGCCGCCTACCTCAAGACCTCGGTCAAGAATCGCTTCCGGGAGCTGCGGCAGCAACTTCCCGAGGAGGATCAGACGGTTCTCGTCTTGCGGCTCGATCGGGGCTTCTCGTGGGACGAAATCGCGGCGGTCACGCTGCCCGGAACCAGCGGCCAGGCCCAGCAAGCCGAAACCGCCCGCCTGAGGCAGCGCTTCAAGCGGGCCAAGGACAAGCTACAAGCGCTCGCGACGCGCGAGGGACTTCTCGACTAGCGCCGCTTGGGGCAGGAGTTCGTGCGAAAGCCGCATGCCGCATGGCCTTGTGCGACGGGTGCGTCGTCTTCGTGTGGCCCACCAGGTGGCGAAACCGAGCAGAACGTAGCAAGCGAAGTCCGTATCAGCCGAGGCTGCCGGCGTGACGCTGCACCCTCCAGGGCCCCTGGGGATCGACTCGCGATCGCTCCGACCGTCACCGGTCAAGGGTGGCGCGACCCGGTTGCGAGCGCCAGCGGCAGCGGGGTCGGCACCCGGCCGGGAACCGGTGTCGCGGTCGGCTTGATTTCCGACTGGTGTGTCCTGCTCGGTATCGCTCTCCTCGGCGTCGGCCTCAAGGTGCTCGGACCCCATGTCCGAGGGGTGATCATCGTCCTGTTCGAGGAACGGGATGTCGTCCTCGGATGTGTCGTGGTCGTCCTCTTGGGTCTGGGAAGGGCCATCCGATTCCGCCACCATCGGAGTGCAAGCATCACCCCTGCCATCCGCGTCGCCATCTGCCTGCGATGCATTGTGAATCAGGGGGCAGTTGTCCTGGCCGTCGCATACGCCATCGCCGTCAACGTCGGGACGTGTGTCCGCCGAACAAGCGTTCGCTACCCCGGCGGGATAGCCGAGGAGGGCAGGCGCGAAGATGCGTCGGGGCGACTGCCACGAACGCCCTGAGCCGAGCAGTCCGTGGCGGTGGGCGGCGGTCTCGTCGATGGCCACGGCCAGCTCCGCCTCGTCAAAACGCCAGTAGCCGGCCAGTTCCTCCGAAGGTTCAACTGGCGTCGCATAGCGCTGACGAATCTGGTCGGCGCTGCGCGCGGATCGCCACACCCGGACTTCATCGATGGCACCGAAAAAACGCTGGTTGCTGTCGTCCAGGTCGTCCCGCTGGCGCCCCCCTATGCGCAGCTCCCCCGCTTCTGGGTGATAGTCACCAATCGTTCCGTGGGCAGGATGGGACTCCGAAGGGACCCCGTCCAGATAGAGGTCGACCTGGCCAGCATGGGCGTCATAGACCAGCGCGATATGGCTCCAGCGGTGCTCTGGCAAGACAACATCAGACGTGACCGTTACCCAGCCCGGCGACGTGTTCGCCAATGCGAATACAGCTCGCCCATCGCGGGCGCGACCCAGGTAGTACTCCCCCTCCTTGTTCACGATGGTTCCACCGTGGTCGCCGCTTCCCGGCCCCGCCGGATAGACCCAGGCTTCGATCGTCAGCGCCTCGTCCATCACCAGTCCGACAAGCGCATCCTCGGAGGTCACCGCGACATGATCATCTACGCCGTCGAAGTGAAGCGCCACCGCCGACTGTCGGCGGCCTTCCGCTTGGCGAACGGGCGCGGAAGCCACGCCAGCACCCGTTCGTGAAATATCAAAACCATGGGGACCCGCGTCCACCAGAGTAGAGCCTTCCGCTTCTTGAAAGGGCCAAGCGGCGACAACGTGCGCGACGTCGAAGCCAGCAGACTCACTCAGCGCTGCCCGGATCTCGCCCGGAGACAATGCCACCGAATGGATGCGCACCTCATCGATGGATCCCGAAAACGTGTCGTTGGTCCGCTGCCTACCACCGATATGGAACTCGGGGTTTTCAGGATGACGATCGCCTATCGCGCCGCTCCCTTCGGTCCGCTGCACGATGGCACCGTCTACATACGCTCGCAGTTCGCGAACGCCGTCGAACTCGCCGTACACGACGGCCACGTGCGTCCAGCGGTGTCTCGGTGGGAACACCCCTGTCGGAATCCAGGACCAGCCCGGGTGATCGGTGGCGATGCTGTAACCTAGCTCCCCGGATCGAAGGCCCAGCTGGTACTCGCCCTCCTTGCTGAGAAAGACCACCGTCTGCTCTGCGACCTCGGGACGAATCCACGCCTGCAGGGTCAAGGCGTCCCGCATCTCGAAGGCCGCGAGCGCGGCAGGGTCGCTGAGCACCAGGCGATCGTCAACGCCGTCGAACCACAGCGCCCCTGAGCCCGCGGCCAATTGTGCGATTGGAGGCGGTGGTGTCGACGTGGGCGCAGCCGAGGGGGGATCCACCTCGTCCAGGACTGTTTCGCATAGAAAGCTGCCGGCAGACAACGGAGCGATGTTCGGGCCCACGCCGATCGCAAACGCATCGGCTGTGCCAATCGGCGGCCCTTCTGGAAGCACGCTCCGCGGCTCGCGCGTAAATACCTGCGACGTGGAGAAGTTGAGCAGGTTGCCCGGCAGCTGCGCCTCCTGGAACGTCGTAAAGGAGGATCCGCCGACGTCAGCGAAGGTCCCGTAGAAGCCCACGCTGGCGAAATGCTCGATCGCTACGTCGACGTTGATACCACCGCAAAGCGTAGTAAAGCAGCCGTAGCGCCCGTCTGGACCGTAGGCGACCCCAAACTCCTGGCTCTCGCCCACAGCCGCTGCCACTTCGTTTCCACCCCCGTAGGTCTTCGCCACCCCAAGGTCCATCGCGCCTTGGTGCAGCGCGGCCGAGTAGAGCGAGCGGCACGTCTGCTCGCTGATGGCCCCGTTGTTCGCGTTCCAAAAGCACTGCAAAGGAGCGCTACATCCGTCCACTAGACATGGTTCACACGTAGCCCCTCGTACGCAGGGGTTGACGAGCGAACACCCTTCGCCGGGCTTGCGACGCTGTTGGCAGCGCTGGGGGATGCCGGGCTGACAAAACAGGCCGGGGCCACACGGGTTGGCGACGTCGCAGGTTTCGCCCAGGCGTGAAGGACTGTGGGCACATTCGAGGGCAAGCGTGCAATCCAGGCCTTCGCCGCAAGAGACGAAGGGGTTCGCGCAGGACTCACCCGCCTGCGCCGTGGCCACACACGTCAGCGAACTGAGATCGCAGGTTCGGCCAGGTCCGCAGGGGTACCCTGGCCCGCAAACGCTTCCCCCTGTATCAGGCGCCTCGCACACCGTGGTCGTCGGGTTCGAGGTCAGCCCCGCGTCACAGCCCGCCTCACAGTAGGGCTCCGCTTCCTCGGGGCATGGTACCTGCCCTTCCCCGCTGCAATCGTCGCAGCTCGGTCGCTCGTCGTAGCAACCGCCGGCCACCGACTCGTTGGCGATCGGGCTGGGGCAATCTATGACGATAGGAAAGGGGCTGCCGGAGTAGGCGTTCAGTCCGGCATCGCACTTGGAACCGCTGGTACACTGGGGTTCCAGGTGTCCGCCACAGGCGCGTGTGTGTCCAAGGCCGAGCACATTACAGAAGGTGCGTGTGCGGCCTTGGGGCCCGGCGAGAGCGGGCGTCGAAGCGGCCAGCACCAGTAGCATGGCGAGCGCGATGGTGGCGGGGCCCCCTGGAGAAAAGGGTGACCTCGTGTTGGTGAGCATGGGCATAACGGTCGACAAGCTCCTCTGTGGGTCAACATCTGACGAGGGGCGCGGGTCGTTCGAGTCGCCCATCGTCAAGCGCACTGCTCCTCACAGGACGTGAGGGTCGTGGGCTATGTGGGCAGCGTGATCGCTGCGCTATCCACTGGATGGGACGAAACACAGGTCACGGCGTGACAGCGATTCTTTGCCGATGCATGCACGACTTCCGAATCGGATCGCGCAGGGGTCCGGCTTTGCAGGGTTTTCGACGGTCGAGTTGGGGTTCAACGACCGGGCACGGGCTGGGGACGGGCACGGGGTAGAAGCTGACTTCGTCAGCGGTTTGTTTCGTATTTTGGGGAAAGCACATAGGGCCGCCGTGCCCGTGCCCAGCCCGTGCCCCAGCCCGTGCCCGGCCTTTCCTCGGCTACTCGAAAACCGCCGAACTCGAGGCTAGGGGCGGTCAGCGTTCCTTTCGGATGCGACCGAGGTACGCGTTGATCACATCGGTGCTAGTCACGATTCCGATCAGCCTTCCATCGTCGTCGACCACCGGCAGTGAATGAAACCCCTGTTCGACCAGGAGTTCGGCCGCCTCACGCAGGCTCTGCCTGGCACCGATCGTCACCAGTCGTGTCTCCATGATGTCCGTCACCTTGATCGCTTGTGCATCGAGCGGCTCGCCGGTCTGCTCTTCCATCAAACGCTCTGCCAGATCCCAGCTGCTGATCAGACCGACCAGGTCGTCACCATCGAGCACCGGAATGTGCTGGAACTGGCTGCCGCCGAGCGTGTGCCAAACCGACGCCAAGGAGTCCCCTGGACTGGCGACGCTGAGCTCCACCGTACTCATGAACATCGATACCGGTTGCTGCTCATCGACCATGCCGCACTGTGACCAGCACGCGCCTGCGGGTCAAGACGGCGACCGTTCGCGGCCCGTCTCGGACTTGGTCACGATCACATAGGGGCAGGCGGCGTGGCGTCCCAATCCTCGGTCGACATGAACGTGTAGGTCCAGCGACATCTGGCGCCCCAGAGTAGCTGCGCTGCGAAGCTTGAGGCATGGGCGCGCGCGCAGCGCATGTGATCGCTCGATCCATGGTAGCCGGGGTGCGGCGACTGCCCCCTCTGGGAGCGCTCAGCGCTGCGGACGCGGGCGACAGATCAGAGTGCCGTGGGCGCTGGCGGCAAGCTCCCCTTCGGGCGTGAAGACGCGGTTGTGGATGGCGATACGCCCCTCGCGTGCCACCGGAGCGTAGGCGTCGGAGAGCAGCCACTGGCCACCTGCGTACCGATGGAAGTCCACCGTCAGGGCGATGGTGGGCGCGATGAAGCGACCATCGCCGGCGTGGGCGTGGGCGGCCGCAGGCCAGGTGAAACAGTCGAGCACGAGTGCGCTGCGCGCGGCGTCGAGGAAGGGGTCGGGGTCGTCGGGGAACTCCCGCAGCCGAACCCAGTCGCGCTGGCGGGGCTCGCGCAAGTCGTCGTGCTGCCAGTGGAGCGGACCGCAGGGCCTGTGCTCGAGGTTCGACCACAGGGTCTGGAAGCCTGGCGGGCCCTTTTCAACGACCCGCGGCTCCAGGTCTTCGCGCCCTGGGACCTCGGGCATCTTCGCGTCCACGTGCTGGTAGCCATCGACCCGCTCGCCGGCCCAAAGCAGCATCTCCAGTACAGGCTTGTCGCGTTGAGTCATCGCAATACGCAACGACTCCGCAACGCGCGTGCGGCGTTGGGAGGTGACCTGAAGATCCACGGCCTCCAGCTTGGGCGCCGACAGGAAGTGGCACGACAGCGACAGGGGCAGCGGAAAGTGAGCGGCCTGGCCGCCAGCACGCAACGCAAGCGCCATCAGGTAACCGCCAGCCGGCGACCACACACACCAGTCCCCGTCGACCGGGACCTGATAGCGGCCGCCCTCGCCTTCAACCTCGGTCGCCTCCTTGAGCCCTACCATGCCGTTTCCTCCCGCTTGCAACGATACCCTGCGTGCCTGCTATGGTCTTGAACGATTCGGACACCCGAACGCACGTTCTCCGATGCTCTACCAACCCATTCGCAACTCCGCGCAGCTGACTCCGAGCGCCGTGCGCTTCCAGGTGGCAGCCCCACCCGCGGACCTGGCGGGCCAAGTAATGGACTTCTGGCAGTACGACGTCCGCGAGCCCCTCGACATCGTGCGAATCCAAGTCTTTCCAAGTGGTTGCGTGGTTCTGCGGTTCAACCTCGACCCGCACGGCGCCGAGGCCATCGTCTACGGCCCCTCGCTGCGACCCACCATGAGAAGCATCTTCGTCGGCGGGGTCTCGGCCTTCGGTGCGGCCCTGCGACTCGAGGCGGCGCGCGATATCCTGCGCTGCGACGTGGCCGAGCTCTGCGATCTTCGCCTGGGACAGGAGCTGTTCTTTGGGCGCAGGCTGCCGGCACTATGCGAAAGCCTGTGGCGCACCCAAAGCTTTGAGGACCGGACGCAGGTGCTGGCAAGCTTCCTACGTGCGCGTTCGAACGGCCGCCGCACGCCCCACGGCGACTTTCTCGAAGCCCTCTCGCACATCGAGCGTGGTGCCCGGACAACCCCGCTACCGCGCGCACTGCGGATTAGCGAGCGCACCCTGCGGCGTCACTTTGACCGCCATGTGGGACTCGCCCCTAAGCAGCTGGAGCGCGTAGTCAGGGTACAGACAGCCTTGCGCGCGCTGGTCGCACGCCCGGACTCGCCGGCAACGCGCCTGGCCCTGGACGCTGGTTTCAGCGACCAACCCCATTTCAGTCGAGAGTTCAAACGCCTCATGGGCCTGACGCCAGGCGCGTTTGCCCGATGCCACCCCCGCTTCCACGACCCGACCCTACCCATCTGGGACGAGCTCAACCAACGCCTTTCCGGGACTTCGTCCAGCTA
>JAPPOR010000402.1 GCA_028817905.1 Myxococcales bacterium | reverse complement strand
CCTTATCATATAGACACAATTGTCCTCCGGGGTCACAATAGGTGTTGGGCAAAGACCCCGGAGCACCGCTTGGTTCGATATTGCCTTCGCTACCAGCTGATGGACATCGCACTGCCCGACGGCGACTTCATAGTCGGCCGCGTGCCTGAGTGCGATCTGGTGCTGGACGACGGTCTGGTTTCTCGCCGCCATGCCCGCTTCCGGGTGAGCAACCAGTCTGTAGAGGTCGAAGACCTGGGCAGCCGCAATGGCGTGATGGTGAATGCCCGCCCGGTCGACGGCCCGGTCCGCCTCAAGGTCGGCGACCAGGTGCGGATCGGGAGCCAAAACCTACTGCTGAAGGCGAACAAGAGCGCCAAGCTCGACATGGGAACACGTGAGCTGCGCATCTGCGAGGCCTGCCAGGTTCCCGTGGCATTTGACTCCCCGTGCCCGCACTGTGGACGCGGCCCGGATGACTTTGGTAAGCCGCATGGTCCCTCCTTCGACGTCCTGGCGAAGATCGCGGAAAAGGCGGTGGGTCTAGGCCGCTTGGCTGAAGCAGAACGAATTCTGAACAGCATGTACGAGTCCCTGCTATCCCAAGGTCGGACTTCCGCCGTCAAGGACTCCGATGTCCTGATAGCGTGCGATGGAGCACTGCGGTTGGCCGAAGCCACCGGCCGCGGAACCTGGCTAGACTACCCCCTCAACCTTCATCACGAACTCGGTCGAGTCGTGCCCCCCGCAACCATCGACGCGCTCTATCAGTTGGCTGGTCGCCTTCGATACAACAACCCCACACAGATACGGAACTACGTATCGTGGCTTAAGCAGCGCGCGGACCAGTTGGATGCGCCCCAACGGTTCTCCCTATCGCGTCTCGAAGGCCTGGAGCGGATGCTTGCAAGCCACTAAGCGAGAACTTGCAGACGCCGACAGCGTCGAAGACGCAGTCAAACACGTCATCGACAGGGTGCTGCGCCCCCTCATTGAAGCGGACGGCGGCGCCATCGAACTCATCGAGGTCACGGAGGCGGAGATCGTGATCCGCTTGACGGGGGCATGCTCGGGATGCCCGGGACGCCCGTACACGCTCGACCACGTGATCCGACCGGCCCTGCGCAAACACCTGGGGCGCAAGATCGCGGTCGTACCCCTCGACGCCCGCTGACTCCCGCTCCGCAGGGACCTACTGGCTACAGTCCGAGACCCTGCAGGGGATCATCGTCCCCGATGATCTCCTCGGTGGATGCAGGTCGCTTGTCACCGGAATCGGAAGATGCCCCGCGGCGGCCGCGGCGGCCGCCGCGCTTTGCGCTCCGGTCCGAGCGATCGCCGCGCCCCTCGCGCGGCTCTTCGTAGCGTGCACGGTTCTTGCCACTGATGCGATCGGCGATATCCGGAGACTCATCCGGCTCGAACGCATCGCCGCTAGTCACCGCATCGACAACCGAGTGGCGCCGACGGCCCGCCTTGGGTTGGCTCTTGCGGAGAGAGGCGAGCTCCGCAGCCGTGCCCTTGTCCTCGAAGACCAGGCTAAAGAAGCCATAAAAGTCGGTCTCGTCCACGGCGCGCAGTCGGGTCTTCTTGTCCTGCCACTCAACCCAGTCGCGTGTGTAACCGGGAGCAAGCTCGCCCTTGGACACCTTGCCTTCCCCAAATTTCTTCTGAACGACCCGAGAAAAACTCTTGAAGTTGCTGCCGCCAAACGTCGATGCGTCGAAAGCCTTGTACCATTTCCACAACTGGCCGTTGATGAAGAAGTAGAAATTCTGGGAGTTCCCGTCCCGCATGACGAGCATCGACTCGGAGTTGTTGTGGGTAAACTCGCGCTTCAGGAACGACGCATCCCAGCCGGTCGCGCGTCCGTTGAACTCGATGTAGCTCTTGCGGATCGCATCCATCTTCTCCTTGGCCTCATGGCGCAGGCGATCCTCCACCACGGCATCGTGGGTCTTGGCGATCTTCGGGCGGTATTCCTTCTTGATGCCGTCCAGCAATTGCTTGACGAGTTCATCCTTGCTGATGCCCCACTTCAGCTCCCCCATCGACTTCGCGATGACCTGGCTTGTCGGGACCGCGTCTTTCTTCCTCTTGGCGCGGCGCTTCTTCCGGCCCCCCGCTTCCACAACGGAGCTCGCCAGCGCCAGGCCGACCACAATCAACACCCACACCGACAACCGCCTCATGACTAACCTCCCGAAAGGCTCCCGCTACCCACAGGTAGCCGAACGTACCCTATTTGGGACTGGCTCACAAGCACAACTCAAGCAGCCACTCACAGACGCACGACCGTGTACGTCTTATTCACAGAAAGTAGGCTCAGACTCGGACTCTTCGTGCAAGTCCATGAATAGCAGCGTACCCCCAGCCACGGCAGCCGGCATAAACAGCAGATTTACCAGTGGAATTAGCAAAAGTAGCCACACCCCCAAGCCGAACCCCAAAGCCACGCCGGGTCGCTTCCAAAGCAGCCGCAACCGTCGACGGGCCGGCCATCCTCGCCGCGCTGCCGGCCAATCCAGGTAGTCCAGGCAAAAGTACGATGCGCTGAAACCGAAACCAAACGCGCTGTAGGCCACCTGCCCAGCCCCCGGCACAAGCAAGCTCAGCACGAACATGGGCAACATGACCGCCACGTACAGGACGAGCTTGAACAGTTCCAGTGCCACCGTACGGCGCACATCCGCGATGACATGGCGGAGGGTGAGCGGCGGGCCCTCGACGCCACCCTGCAATCGTTCGACCTCCTGACTAAGAGCATCGTTGAAAGGAGCGGCGATCACACTGGAGAGCAACGCCACGGCGACTGCCCCGACCGCCATCAGCACGAGCGCCAGCATCCACTCAAATGCACTGTAGAGAAAGCGCCCTACGGAAGACAGAAAGCCCTCCCCAGTGGGCGGCGCCAGGAGCGTGGCTGTCAGCTCCGCACCCAGTTCGAATGCGAAGTAGCCGACCAGCGTAAGCAGAAGGCCCGTCACGAGAACCGGCGGCACCCAGAAGCGGGCGAGCCCCGGATGCGTCCGGTACACGAACCGGGCGCCGGCCACGGGATAGCCGAGGGCCCGCACGAAGCCGATCCCATGCGTTGTCATGGCCCATGGATACTACCCGACTGGCCCGCCTTGCATCGTCAAGTCTAAGCCCACCAGGTCGACCCACGATCCGGGATGACGAAAGGGACGATCGAGCCGGTTGCACCTCGACCCTTGCCTGCAATACGGTTCCCGGGCTTTGGCCCCGCTCACGGGGTAGGCCATCATGTCCAACCAACGTTTCGCATGCATCATGGCAGGGGGCTCTGGTACGCGCTTCTGGCCCCAATCGCGGGCCGCCCTCCCCAAGCAATTCCTGGCCTTTCAGGGCAGCGAAGAGTCGCTGCTGCAAGCCACGGTCCGACGGATTCGTGGACTGCTGCCGGTCGAGAATGTCTATGTCGTGACGTCGCAGCGGCACGTCGCGGAAACGACCCGCCAGCTACCGGACCTGCCCGTCGACAACGTTCTAGGGGAGCCGGCCGGCCGCAACACCGCGCCGTGCGTGGGCTGGGCCGCGGCACACGTGCGAGCCCGCGACCCGCAGGGCCTGATGGCAGTTCTGCCCGCGGACCCCTACATCACGGACGAAGCCGGCTACGTGGCGACGCTAGACAAAGCCCTCTGTGCAGCGGAACAGGGTTCGATGGTGACCGTCGGTATCCGCCCGACGCGACCAGAGACTGGCTACGGCTACATCGAATGTGGTGCGCCTTTGGGTGACGAGGTGGCGGTCGTTGCCAAGTTTATTGAAAAGCCTCCGCTGGAAGTCGCAGAACGCTTTGTGCAGGAAGGCAAGCTTTGGAATAGCGGCATGTTCTTCTTCCGCTGCCAGGTGATCCTCGACCAGATCGCAACCCATCAGCCCCAGCTTTCGGCATTCCTATCAGCGTGTTCCGAAGCCATTGCCCAGGGAAACGAGCGAACGCTTGTGGAAGCGCAATACGCGGCTCTGCCCAGCATCTCGATCGACCACGGCATCATGGAGAAGGCCCAGGCTGGTAGCATCCACGTGGTGCAGGGTGACTTCGGCTGGCACGACGTGGGCAGCTGGACGAGCGCCTGGGAACTCTCGGAAACAGACAACGAGGGCAACGCAACCGTCGGCAAGGCGCTGCTGCTGGACACCCAGAACTGCTACGTCCGCGGCCCCAGCAACAAACTGATCGCGATCGTCGGCATGAGCGACCTGGTCGTGGTAGACACGCCCGACGCGTTGCTGATCGTGCCGCGAGAGCGCGCCCAGGACGTCAAGAAGAT
This sequence comes from Myxococcales bacterium, assembly GCA_028817905.1. Lineage (GTDB taxonomy): Bacteria > Myxococcota_A > Polyangia > Polyangiales > JAFGIB01 > JAPPOR01. The sequence continues at coordinate 2,852 of JAPPOR010000402.1, read as the reverse complement.
CGTGACGCATCTGAAGGAATCCCAAGGGGACAAGTACATCTGAGGCCCACCGGTGAACCCGCTCGTCTTTCGCGAATACGATATCCGTGGCGTCGCTGACCGCGACCTAACCGACGCGCTCGCCGCAGACCTCGGCCGCGCCTTCGGCACGCTGATTCGCCGACGAGGCGGCAAACGGATCGTCCTGAGTCGCGATTGCCGACTAAGTTCCGATCGCCTGCACGAGCACCTGCGTTGCGGCCTGCTGGAGACAGGCCTCAAGCTCGTCGATATCGGCGTGGGCCCCACGCCTACTATGTACTTTGCGGTCTTTCATCTCGACCTCGACGGCGGCGTACAAATCACGGGCAGCCACAACCCGCCCCAGGACAATGGCTTCAAGCTCATGGCCGGCAAGCAAACGCTGTCCGGAGACGAGATCCGCGAGCTCCGGCGCATGGTCCAAGAAAAGGATTTCGATCTCCCCAGCGGGGGTACCTCCGAGTCGTTTGACCCAACGCCGGCCTACGCGGGCTTCATCAAGGGCAACATCCGCCTGGCTCGCACAAACCTGAAGGTAGCCATCGACGCGGGTAATGGCGCCGGTGGTCCAATGGCCCTAGCAGCCCTCAAGGCCGCAGGCATCACGCCGATCGCCATGTACTGCGACATGGACGGCCGTTTTCCAAACCATCACCCTGACCCCTCCGAGCCGCACAACGTGGCCGAGCTCGCCCAACGTGTCGTCGAGCAAGGCCTCGACCTAGGGATCGCCTACGATGGGGACGCGGACCGCATCGGCGTGATCGACGATCAGGGAGAGGTCTTGTTCGGCGATCGTCTGATGATCCTACTCTCGCGGCACATCCTCAAGCGTCATCCGGGGGCTGCCATCCTCGGGGAGGTCAAGTGCTCGCAGACACTCTATGACGACATTGCAGCCAACGGCGGCCGGCCTATCATATGGAAGACCGGCCACTCCCTTATCAAGAAGAAGATGAAGGAGGAACAGGCCCTCCTGGCCGGCGAGATGAGCGGGCACGTGTTCTTTGCAGACCGCTTCTTCGGTTTCGATGACGCCATCTACTCGACACTCCGCTTGCTCGAGATTCTTTCTCAGGGAAGCGCCCCCCTGTCGCAACTACTGCAGGACGTGCCGAAGACCCACTCAACCCCCGAGATCAGGGTGGAGTGCGAGGACGACAAGAAGTTCGAGATCGTGGAGCGCGTCCTCGCCCACTACCGCGACAGCCACGAGGTCCTGGACGTGGACGGCGCGCGCATCAAGTTTGCAGATGGGTGGGGCCTGGTTCGCGCGTCCAATACGCAACCGTCACTCGTGCTCCGTTTTGAAGCCGCCGATGACGAGGCCCTAAAGGCCATCCGAGACGAGGTCGAGGCGATCGTCGCGAGCTACCAGACCTCGTAGCCGCGGAATTCGGTCGACCCGTCGCCTAGGACCAACAGTACCCCCGGCCCTACCCCCAAGATGCGGGAGATGCGTTGCTTCGGCGCGGTGACCTGAATAGGCACGCCCCAGCACACGAACTCCCGGTCTTCGGTGATCACGCATGTGTAACCTGGTTGATCCGACTGGAGACGGATCGGCCGACTGCCAACCGCCACATCCACAACACCCTTGGTGATCGGTACCAGTGCCTGGCCGCAGGCGTAGGTCCCCTTGTTGAGGTCGCACTGCGGATCGGTCAGCGGTTTCTCCGGTGAGACCGGCACTTCGTCGCCTACGCCCCAACAGCGCAGCCGATTGTCCTCCCTGATGAGACACGCATGGGCCGCGCCGACGGCCAGAAATACGCCGTCGCGGTCGGTGGGTGGGTCCATCGCAAGGTGCATGTTGCGACCGGCGTTGAAGTTGTCCCCGGGATGCGGAACCGTGGATTCGCGATGGCCGAAGCAGTACGCACGCCCCTGACTAAGCGCACAGCCAAACTGCATGTGTACGGCGAGCCCGTTGAACGGCCCCTCTACGGGGGGATCCCGCCACTGGAACCCTGACGGTGGCTCCGTGTGCCAAAAGACTAGCTCATCGTCCATGTTGATGGCGGCACCGAAGGCCCCGACGTCGACCTCCTTGAACTCCCCTTCGGGAGGATCGGCCGCCGGCCCGTCACCAAAGCACTCGATGCCGTTGTCGGCGGCACGGATGGCGCAGCACCGCACGTCCGGAACCATGTTCAAGATAGCAACGGGAACGCCGCAACCGAGGGTCAGGAAGTCGCCTTCCATGCACAGGCCGTCACACTCATCACTCTCGATGCCGTGGACGCCGATCTTGTAGACGGCTTGGCCCGCAGAGTCGTACTGCCGCGGCCCCTCAGCGCCAGGTGGCCGGATGCGATTGTCGACAGCCGGAGTGATACCCGGTGACAGCGTCGAGCCCGAATCGCCAAGGCCGCCATCGCTGCCGGGCGCCGAAACCCTCGTGGAGTCCACATTGCGCGGCGCGTACGGAACATCCGTACGGCCCTGTTGGCAGCCTGCGAGGCATGCCGCCAGCAACAGGCCAAGCGGCCACCATCCAACCGTATTGCAGCCGGTCCCCACGAAGCGCGGGCACCCCGTTCGAGCAGGCACCACTTCGTACCCTATAGAAGCCATAAGTTCCGCTCATGATATCATTTTTCAAGCTTATTGCCACAAACTTCCGAGCCCGAGACCTGCCACATCAGTCGACTGGCTCCCCCGGGTCGCGCCGGCTCGTTTGCTCGATGTCTTCTTCGGCCCGGCTACGGGCACCCCGGCCTCAACCTTCGTCGCCACAGGAACTTCCGGCGCTGCTCCCAAGGGCCCTGTGAAGCCGAATCCCTAGCCCGGATCATTCACGACTTCGACGCCGCCTCGCTTGTCCTTCG
>JAPPOR010000260.1 GCA_028817905.1 Myxococcales bacterium | reverse complement strand
CATTAGAGCGGACAAGCGTGCACTCCGACCGCCGGCCGCTAACCCCGAGCACGATCTGACACCGACCGCTGGACAGTCCTGCAATACGGACTATGCTCGGCCCCTCGCCCAAACGAGCTCATGCACGATCCGGAATTCTACGACTCGCTCGCGCGGCGCGCGCTGGCCGACGAACCCCTATCCCCGCCCGAATGCGAGGGGCTGCTGTGCGATCCCCAGGTCGACCTGCTGCCGCTCTTGTACGCGGCCTACCGGGTCCGAACGGCGTACTTCGGCAAACGCGTCCAGTTGCACATCATCAACAACGCTCAAAACGGTCTGTGTCCAGAAGATTGCGGGTACTGCAGTCAGGCCAAGACGGCCGACGTCGACATCGAGAAGTATCCGATCAAGGGGGATCAGGAGATCCTCGACGAAGCTCGTCGCGCCTATGAGGCGGGCGCTCACCGGTACTGCATGGTGTTTTCCGGCAGGGGTCCGAACACCGCGCGCACCCAGGCCCTGGCGCGCCTCGTGCGAACCATCAAGGCGAACTACAAGCTGGAAGTCTGCGTGTCGGCAGGTCTGGTTGATGACGACAAGGCGCGCATGCTTGCGGAGGCCGGACTCGACCGCCTTAACCACAACCTGAACACTGCAGAGGGGCACTACGAAAAGATCTGCACGACCCACAGCTACGCCGATCGCTTGAACACCATCCGCGCGGCTCGCAACAACGGACTCGAAGTGTGCTCGGGTATGATCGTTGGCATGGGCGAGCAGCCTCCCGAGGTGGTCGAAGTCGCCCATGCTCTGCGGGAGCTCGGTGCCGCCAGCATCCCGATCAATTTTCTGCTGCCTTTCGAAGGCACACCGATCGCACCGGACCGTGCCCTCAGCCCCGACTACTGCCTGCGTGTGCTGTGCATGTTCCGGCTCGTCAACCCGCGGGCGGAACTGCGGATCGCCGCTGGCCGCGAGTTGCACTTGCGCGCACTGCAGCCGCTCGGGTTGTATCCTGCCAACTCGTTGTTTCTCGACGGGTATCTCAACAGCAGGGGAGACGCAGCCCGCAACACGCTGCAGATGATCCGCGACGCGGGCTTCTCGATCGAATCCGACCAGGACTTGGGTGCATTGCTGGCCGACGACGAGGACGAAGCGGCGCGCCAAAAGCGGATGGTGCGTCTCAACGTGGTCAAGCGCGGCGAGGACCTTCGCCCCACCCTGGGCTGACGTGTGGGAGCACGGTTGGTCGGTCGTTTACGCACGTCCGACTCCTGGCCCGCAAATCTCACCAACACGTGTGATGATCGCGCGAGCGATCGAGTTCGCATGATTTCGGTGAGGGAAGGGAATACTCGCTGTGTTTTCGACCGAGGCGAAAGCGCTGTGGGCTCGAGCGGTTGTGTAGGGGCACGTGACTTGGTGAATGATCCGGGCTAGCCCAGGGCTAGCCCGGGACACGGGTTTGTCAGCGACCTTCGTCGAGACGCCGGACAGCCCAGCCTGCAGCCTCCCGAACGTCTTCGCTATCGTGGGCCTTGGCAGCTTCTCGCAAGACCGGCAGTGCACGCCGTGCGCCGGTATTGGCGAGCACCAAGGCGGCATTGCGGGCCAACCCCGCACGTCCCGACCGCTTGACCGGCGACCCTGCCGCCAAGGCTGCAAACCGGTCCGTATCGAGGCGCAGCAGGGCCTCGACCGGCACGTCCCAACGCCTGGAAGCAAAGGCTTCAGTCAGGGATGGATCGACCGCGCCGGTGGCATTGAAGGGGCACACGTCCTGGCAGACGTCGCATCCGAACAACCAGTCTCCGAGGCGAGACCGCAGGTCCTCCTCAATCGGTCCCCGGTGCTCGATCGTGAGGTACGAAATACACCGGCGCGCGTCCAAGCGCCGCGGACCTCGGAACGCGCCCGTGGGGCAAGCGTCGAGACAGCGCGTACAATCCCCGCAGCGACGTCGTTGGGGAGGATCGGGGGGGAGCTCGGCGCTGGTCACGAGCGCCCCGAGAAACACGTGCGATCCGAGGCCCGGAATGATCAGGCAGCAGTTCTTGCCCACAAAGCCGACCCCAGCACGCTCGGCCCAGGCACGCTCGAAGACGGGCATGCTGTCCACCGCCGCACGCACGCGCGCGCCCCGCGCACGCACCGTGCCCGCCAACTTGCGAAGCCGCTTGTGCAGTACGTTGTGGTAGTCGCGTCCGCGCGCATAGCGTGCGATGCGGCCCGGCTCGGGACCGACGGGCTCTTCGGCATCGCTCGCTCGCGCATAGGGCATCACGAAGACCACGACGGACCGCGCTCCCGGCAGCATGCCGGGATGGCTGGGATCGGCTCGCACTTCGTACGTGCGCGACATGTAGTCCATCTGTCCATGCATGCCAGCGTCCAGCCAGCGCCTGAGCTGCTCGGCTTCGGGCTCGAGCGGCTCCACGCGCGCCACACCCATGCGGGCGAACCCTAGCGCCCGCCCCTGCTCCAATAGCGCCTGCTTGAGCTGTGGCCCGCTCAATGGACAGAGCGCGCCGGGTCCGCGGTGTGCAATGTAGCGCGCACGGGCGGGTGGAAGTGATCGAAGTGCGCCTCACCTGGCCGAGCAGGCGTTTTGCCCGGCACCAGACCCCGGTTCATCCCCATCTCCGACTCGGACGCCTTGTCGTCCACCACGTCGCGACTTGGATCCGCGGGCAGCGCCCCCGGTAGCTCGACCGGGCCCTTGAGCTTGAACGGAGACGCGTTGAATGTGCCGCACTGCCGGTGGTTCCGATAGAACGCCCAGTGCATATACACCCGACCGTCTCCCGACAGAATCTTCCGGGGCGGAGCCGAGAATGGTCCCGCACTCATCACGGCGTTGAAGGCGCCGAAGTCAAAAGGCGTGAAGCCACTGGTCTCGACCACGCCAACCTTGTGCAGGCTGCCATTCGGGTTGATCACGATCTCGAGCTTGGTGCGCAGCGTCATGTCGTCGAATGGTCCTCCGCCGAGGGGCAACCCGCGCAGGAAGCCCAACGCAAACTCCCGATGGATCCGACGGTGAATGCGGGCGAGATAGGCGGCGAATGAAGAGGCAGAGGCGTTGAGTGCGGTCTGGTTGCCCGGCCGGACGTTTGGCACGTAGTTTTCGATCGCAGACTTGAAGCGCCGCCATCGTTTGGCACGCGTATGACCACGAACGCGAGAGCGGCGCTGGGCAACCTGGGCCTGGCGGATGCGCCGAAGGTTCTCCTGACCGAACGCGTCCTCGAATTGTGACCAGCTGACACGAAGATCCGCGCCAGCCCGTCCCCGTGCGCCATCCGAAACGCGCTGCCGACGGCCGCGCTCTCCCTTGCGTGTGGGCGCACCGTCGTCCTCGGGCCCGCGCCCTCGAACAGATCTACGAACGACGAACGTACCAAAGCCGTCGTCGATCACGACCGGCTCTGGTTCGCCACCCGTGCGGTCGCTGCCCGGCGCCCGCCGGGGCCGCCGCTCAGGCACCGACGGCGGAGCTGGCCTTTGGGGCGCCGTCGCGCCTGCGACGACACCCGCCGATTCGCGATGCGAATCCTGAGGCTGCTCGCGTTCCTCGGGGCGGGCCGCCCGGTCGTCACTGCCCCGCACATCACGCACCTCCGCCACGTCGGTCTCGTCGTGGTCACCCTCGTTGTCGGCGCTCTCGTCTTGCTCGGCTCCGTGGCCGGGCTCGGGCTCTTCGTCAACCTGAAGGTTGCGCTGGCGAGCCACGGTCTCCTGTTCGACCCGCCGAGCCTCCTCCGCGATGAAGCGCGCATCCGGCGGCGGTTCAACGTCGGGGTCATCGCTCTTCTGCGTGACGGCCAGCTTGTTGCTCTCCTCACGGGGCTCGGGGGGAGCCGGAGCCGGGGGCGCGGGAAGTGGTTGGACCTCGACCCGCCGCGGCGTGGGCGCAGCCACGGCGACTTCTCGCGGCGGCGGCGGACGCTTCTGCTCGAGTTCCTGCTCTTCGGGCTCCTGCTCCCCGTCGTCGGACTGTGGCTCGGCCTCCTCGTCGTGATCGGCCAGCTCGAACTCGATCGTGGTGGGCTCAGCCGGGCTGGGTCGTTCGGCGAGCAGGATCTCGGCCAACTTGCCGAGCGCCTCATAAACCGGCAGGTGAACGCCCAAAGAAGCCAACAGGGCAATCCCGAAGAGGAACAGGCTTGGTTTCAGCTTCCGCACGTTGAGAAACCGTCAAGGGCCGAAAAGGACTCTGCTTTCCATCGGCCAAGGACGCCAGAACCAGCCTACCACAAGCCCATCGCAGATGCCGTCTGGGATGCCCGGGCGGGCCCCCCGCTGGAACACCGGCACGATCCACCGAGAACGCACACCGCGGGCGTGGAGGCACCACGCTACCAGAGAGCCTGGGTGAAACAGAAATCCCCCAGCCCGGAACATTCATGACTTCGGCGTCGGATCGCGCAGGGATTCGGCTTCACAGGGCTTTCGACGACCGACGGGAATACTGCCTGTATTTTCTAGGGCGGCGAAAGTCCTGTGGAGTCGAAGGACAAGCGAGGCGGCGTCGAAGTCGTGAATGCTCCGGGCTAGGCGTTCCGCACCCCCGGAGGGCCTTTGGCGGTGGCCAGGACGCCTGTAGGTGGAGCACCCCACATCTGAGCTCGGAGAAAGCTGGCTGCGGGCTCACAACTCCCTCTGTTGAAAGGGCTCACAGAGGATTGGAACCGCCCTGAGCTTGCTCCGACCCTGGGACAAACGGGCGCGCTCACCGATGAGCAGCAGTGGCCGCCCCTGCACGCAGGCCGCCGCCGCCTGGGAAAACGCGTGCGCATCTTCGTAGAACTGCTGCTCCGGAGCAATCCGGTCAAAGTGTTCCCCGACCACATTCAAGCCGACGAAGTAGTCCCCAGCATAGGTCCGAGGAGTGGCCGTGAACAGACGCCCGCCGCACTCGCACACCGCTGGCCGTGCATCCCCGTCCGCGCGCGCGACCCGCTTTGCGCCGGATACCGCCCGCACAACGCCCTCCCAACCTGGCAACCCGGCGAGAAAGAGTCCCGTCCGGCGGCCCTTCCGGCGCCGGTCGCGAAACGCCAGGACCCGTCCGAGCGCCTCGGCCGCCAGTAGCTGTGGCCGAGACGCGTCATGGTGAACGCGCAGCAAGGGCCGCTTCGATGCCACGCGAACCGTGCGCGCTCCCCCGGCCAAGATCGCCCCCACCAAGTGACCGCGTGGTAGCCCCGCCTCCAGGTAGGTCTCTGGCCAGACCGCCAGGACTCCGCGCCCATCCGCCAAGACGGCGGGCTGCCCCGCGGCGTGGCCCGCCGCGGACAATCGAATGGGAGGGGCGACCCCCTCCGCCGAAAGGCGGGTGGCCCAGGCCGTCTGGCCAGCGACCGATGCATCTTGCCACACCGCCCAACTGGCGGCCGATGACCGGACCGGCACGGCCCCCTGGACTCCGCTCCCCTTCGCGGCGTCGATCGACCCGGCGATCGCGACCCCCTGGCTGAGCGGACCCACGCGCGCAATCGGACGCGAAGCCCCGAGTCTTCCGTCCCTGTCCAGACGGTGCCAGCGCAACCGAGGTAGAATTCGCTTGGCGCGTGGCCGCGAAGGGTCACTGCCACGATCCATGCAAACCACGTCGACCCCGCCACCGGCAACCGCGGCAGACAAACCACCGGCACAGCGGCGTCCGATCCGTGCAGCGGCCCCCAGGGGCGCACCGCTATCATCGAGTCGACGCGCAAACAGACCCGCCGGCTCCGACCACAGACCTAGGGCCCCAACCTCAAGCGCCACAAGCGCCACCGCGTCCAGTTCGAGCACCGGCCCCTCCGCGATCACCCGCTCCTCACCGAAGCGGCACCCCGGCTGGGAAGCCCCACCCCCTTCACAAGCGGCACAGGCGAGCCACACAGCGGCCGGGCCGAAAGCGAACCAGGTCGCACGCACGCGATAGCCGACGCTCCGAGGCGCCCGGGTCCGTCGCGGAAGCGCGCGGGACTCGGGCGCAGACACCAGGGAACCCTCGCGGGCGGCGCCGCCTCTCGGCCCGCCGACCCCGCCGTCGGGCCCGTTCGACAAACTCAGGCAGTCGCGGTCGCCCTGCGTCGATGTGTGTCCCACACCGCTGGTAGAAACGCGCCGTTTTCGTGGCGGGACCCTGCCAACCGCCGCAAACACCTGCCCGGGCCGCTCGCCCAGATCGCCTTTCACGCGCGCCGTGCCGTCGCTACCCGACGTCGAACGTAGGCCAAATTGCGGGAGGGCCGGTCCTCTGTTGGTGCACAGCAACAGAGGCATCAGGATCGCTCGCCCCCCCTTGTTGGCGGCCACGGCACATGTTCGCTTCTGCGCCGGGGGGCTGTCGCCCTTGCGGCTGAACCCGGCGGCGGCATCGAGGCTTCCCTCTGCCCTCGCTCCACACGGGAGGAGGCGTCGGTCAACCCACATCCATCCGTAGGGCGCTCAGAGGCGCGCAGTGCGAGGGAGGAAACCGTCACGACACTGGCTAACCAACAACAGGATTACTGGCGAGTCGAGCAGTTGGGCGAGCGGGCGCGCGGTGAGTACGGTAAAGGCCTCCGCGCCCGATCGGTTTCGGGCTAGCCCCATAGTGCTCACGGAACGTCATTGCAATCGAAACGCGCAGGACAACATCGACGACTAGACCCACCCACATACGCCGGGCACACCAGCAATCACTCCCGTCCCGGCGCCCTGGACAGGAACATGTACGCCATTTCGAGAACTCTTGCATTCCTTTGTGTAGCCGTGGCCTTCGCCGCCCAAGGCGGGACCTCCCGTGCACAGGTACAAACAGTCCCCACCGAAGCGCCCCCGGCGACGGAGGCGCCAGCACCCGCGGTGCAGCCCCAACCAGCACCACCACCATTGCCGCCCGGACCTGCGCCGGCCGCGCCAGCAGACCAGGCCCCACCGGCAGAACAGGCCCCACCGGCAGAGCAGAGCCAACCGGCCGCTGCGCCGGCGCCTGCAACCGTTCCCGCACCTGCGCCTCCAATGGAGCCGTCCATTCCGGCCGTTGCACCATCCGTTGCACCGCCAGGCCCCTCGGCTCCGCCTCCCCAGCCTGCACCCAGCGAGCCCAGGCAGGAGGCCGATAACGAGCCCCCCGACACACCAACGATGAAGTTTAAGCCCATCGTATTAAAACGCGAA
>JAPPOR010000139.1:1952-30393 GCA_028817905.1 Myxococcales bacterium | reverse complement strand
ACCGCGGGTGTGCGGCCTCTCGAGTGGCGCAACCGCCGATGGGCGCCGCGAACCATACGGCGTGTTACCTCCGTCATCCCGCCCCCTATTTAGCTCAAAAGCTGCACGGGGCTGTCTGCTCTGCACGTCGCGAGCGGACGGCGCGTGGGAAGCCGTTGTGGGGGACTCGGGCACGTCCGGAACATCACGGTTGGCGGACTGCAGGTGTGACGTTTTCGCACGCCGAGGCTCATCAGCTCGGTTTGGTTGGCGGCCGAAGCGAAGCCCGCGTCGAACGTCGCCTTTTGTGGCACAGCCCCAAACAACCGCTTGTGCCGCCTGATCAAGGGCACCGTTCGACTAGCGTCGGCCGGGTTGCCCTGCTCCACCGTCAGGTCCAGCACCAGACCCGAACGACCCGTCGTCAGGAAGACCTTGTGACCGTAGACCGTGTCGCGCATCCATCACCAAATCACGCGCCCTCGCACAACTGCTCGACTCCACCGCGGTTTCGCTTCAGTCGAAAATACAGCGAGTATTCCCTCCTCTACCGAAAGCCCTGCGAAGCCGATCACTTGCACGAGCATCACGTGCTTTGGTGATGGATGCGGGCTAGCTGCCGGAGGCGGTGCTCCCCCGAACGGTCGTCAGACGGCCGCTGGCGCCGCGCCCTTGGGCGGCGCCAGCGGTTGGTTGTTGCGATGCCGGCTACTCTCCCGACGCCGGTGGGGTGCAGGTCACGTCCTCCAACGGCCCCTGGTAGAGGCTTCCAAGAAAGGTCTCCTGTAGCGCCACCCAGGCCACCGAGCGCTTGATACAACCAGCGCCCGTTGTGCTGAGGACGCCGCAAGCGCCGTCCGTCCGGCAGCAGCCCGGAAGCGATGCGGGGAACCCATCGAATACCCCGACCACATCCGGGCAGGCCTCGTCCTCGGCTCCCTCCTGATTCGCGAGCAGACAGCTTTCGCCGTAGTACACGTCATACGACACGCCGCACAGCTCATCCGGCGTGCAACACACCTCCGTGCCCGCAGGCGCGTTCTCAGACAGGGCGGGGCACATCACGTTCCCGCACACGCCGTCCGCTGGGCGCCTTGTGCAGATAGCGGGGGCAGCACCGGTGCACGCGTAACCTTCCTGGACGGTGCAGGCCGGCGTGCAGCCGTCCCCGTCGAAGATGTTACCGTCGTCGCACCCTTCGCTGCCGTCTGTGATCCCGTCACCGCACTCGTAGGTTCGGCTCTCCACTTCGAGCCCGTAGTCGCCGGTGTTGGGCTCGCTGGGCTCAAGCCCCCCACCCCCGAGATCGGCGTCGACCGTCAGATAGATCCGAACCGGTTCGTCGCCCTCGTTGACGTACTCCCCACTGTCATCCGTGAGTCCCTGGCAGTCCGCCCCCGCGTCGGCGCCACAGTTCGGCAGTAGCATCACGAAGGGGCTCGGAGCAAAGTCCGGCTCTCCTTCCGGCAGCGCGATCGTAACCTTCACAACCGTCTTCGCCGGTACATCGATGGCGAACAGGTTGTCCTCAGCCTGCCCGAGGAAGGGGATGATCAGGCCCGGGCACGTGTAGTTGCCGTAGTCGTTCCCGCCCCCCGCTGTGTTGCCCATGTAGGACGCCGACAGGGATAGCACCTGGTCGACGTTGTCGTCGCAGTTCTCCTCCACGGGTTCGACGAACACGCAGCCCGGCTCCGCTACGGTCTCCGGGCAGCCCTCGGGATCGGCGTCGCCGTCGCAGCACACGAAGTTCTCACCGCACGCGGCGGTCTCCAGGTCGAGGCAGGTATCACCATCGACGTCGGCACAGGTCTCCAAAGTCGCGCCATTGCAGCGGGCTTCGGCCACCGTACACGCGGGGTCATTACTGCACGTCGTACACGCAGCACCCTCCTCGCCCACCTCGCAAGTCTGACCGGTAGCGCACGTGACGACCGTCTCAACCAGACACTGGTCTTCGTTCTTCCCGCACGTCACGACGGTGTTGTCCGCACACGTGACCCCTTCGGCCAGACATGGATTGTCGAGACCGACGCAAGGGTCATTCTTGCACATGGGAGTGCCTTCCGAGTCGTCGCAGACGTTGGTGGTCGCACCCTCGGCTGCGCAATCGGTCCGCTTCGCGATCGGGCAGCGATCATCGTCCTCTTCACAGCCCACCAGAATGTTCGCGGAACAGACGGTTTCATCGACGGCACACACGTTTTCCTTGAGCGTCCCGTCAGCCTTCAGACAGGGATCGAAGACGCAACCGGGCACGTTGTCCGTGAGCCCGCAGGTGTTGTTGTCCCCGTCGTCGGTGCAATCCACAATCGTCGCCACCAGGCAGCCATCGTCGTTGCGGGCACAGGTAACAAAGTCGACGCCCTCACAGGCCTTTCCCTCCTCGTCGCAACTGTTGGCCAAGCCGTCGCAGGGATCGGGAGGCGCCCCACACCGCAGGATCCCGAACAGGCCCTCGCCGCACACCTCTCCATCGTCCGTGCAGTCTGTACGGGTCTCGACCAGGCAGCCGTCGTCGTTGCGCCCACAGCTCACCAGTACGTCGCCGTCGCAGCTGCGGCCGGCTTCGTCACAAGCATCCTCCACGCCCTCACAGGGGTCATCGCCATCGCCATCGCCATCGCCGTCGCCATCGCCGTCGCCATCGCCATCGCCGTCGCCGTCACCGTCGCCGTCACCGTCGCCGTCACCGTCACCATCACCCGCAGTGCCGGTCTTCGTATCGCCGTCGCCGTCGCCGTCGCCGTCACCGTCACCGTCGCCGTCGCCGTCGCCGTCGCCGTCACCACCCTCTTGCACGGACGCGTCCGCGTCCGAGACCTCGTCGAAGTCGTCGCTACTGTCCCCGCAGCCAGCCACAGCCAAGGACAACAACAGCACCCAGCACCACTTCAGCGTCCCACAATCCATCGTCCAAGCTCCCTGGTGTCCGCCGGATACCATCCCCGGCCGTGTTCCCCGGTGTTCTTTAGTCCATAGAATGGGTGTGCCCATGTGGTCAACCGGGGCACCTGGATCCCTGGTCCTAGTTGGCCCTTGGGCGGCCCGGGACCGGTGCCAGAGCGACTGGAAAACCTCCTATTGGTTCGCGCACTTGCTCGGACGGCCCCCGAACGCACGAGCACCTGTGCAAACCACTGCACCTGCAGCCAAGGCGGCGGGCTACAGGAACACCACCCTTGCAGCGTTGCTGCCACTCGCGCCGGGTGTCACCCCGCCTGTGCTCCCGACTGACGCCGAGCGGAGAGCTCGCACTCCGTATCGTTACGGCGTTAGCGCGAAGCAGTATATGCCGCCCCAACCCCCGCCGGCACCGATGCCCATGCCGTCGCCCGGGCCGTTCTGCTCCAAGTTGACGCCTGCCGCGCACGAACTCGCCCTGTGAACCGTTACCCAACTGTTCCCACTGCGGGCGGGCCAAGAGTGCCCAAGCTGAACACCACCCCCTTCCCCACCGCCACCGATGGGGCCCGTGGGCTCACCACGCGGTGGCCGCCTGCCTCCGCCGGGGAAACCGGGAAAGCCACCGCCCGGTTCCACTGTAGTGCTCGTCCAATCATTGCAGGTCGTGGCGGGGTCGTCCGACGCCAGCCGCCCCTCCAGGTTGCTCCCTGTGATCACATCGTGGGAGTCACCCATGGCCTTGAGACCCTCCCCAAACTCGTTGGGCAGGTCATTGATGGTCTGCGGATCACCCGCGGGGCGCTCCTGGAGCAGGCCTTCAATATCCTCCGCGATCAGCCGTCCATTGCGGTCGTACCAAGGGCCTTCGCCGATCCGATCGATCGCATGCACAGGCTCACCGTCGCCGCCGTCGGTCACGCTCAAGAACGCGCGCCACTGCTTGGCCCCAAAGCCAACCTTCTCGGCGGCCTGCTGACAAATGCCGTCGGCGCCCTCCAGGCCCCCCAGGTCGCCACCAAAACCATCGGGACTCCCTGACAACTCGCGCATGATCTCGAGGCTGGTCACGAAGAAGCTAAAGGGCTCCAGATCCACCGGAGGCTCTTCCTCAACGGGCTCCGGGATGCCGGTTTCGGGTGTCGCGTCGGGGTCCTCGGTGGGTGCATCGGGCTCTTCAGCGGCTGCGCCCTCGGCGGGCCCGGCCGTGGATTCCGCCGGTGTCGGGCCCGGCCCGTCACCATCCCGCTGGCCGTCCGCTTGATCCGGCTCCATCGCGCGCGAGGCTGGCTCCGCCTCGGGTCCACCCGCACCTTGAGCCATCGCCTCTGGCGCAGGCAATGCCGCGGATTGTGCCGACGTCGACTGCATGGTCGCCCCTTCCGAGGAACCCGTACCGGCCGCGTTGGCCTCCTGCGGCGTGGCGGTGTTTCCATCCTCGACTTGCTCGGGAGGACTCTCAAACGCGTCGCCGCAGCCACCGATGGCGCCCGTGACCAACACACTCACTGCAACCAAACGCTTCACCACCGCCACCTCCTTCGACCTTGCGTAGTTGGCTCGGGTCGACCTTACCAAGAACTCACCAGCGGCGCCCCGATGACAGCTGTGTGACGGCTCCCGACCCACACACGTTCCCCAACTCCGCCAGTCCTGTAAACACGCATAAATGCAGGATCAGCGACCGGACCGTTTCCACACCCCAGCCCCCACGAAAGCGCAAGCATCCCAGTTTCTTGTGGGCATGACTCAGTTCGTCCCGTCGACCGCGTGAAAGCTTTGCGACAGAGCCCGTTGCGGTCCCACCGCAGGGGGTCAGCCTGTCCCGCGCTTGTTCGTGAAGATCACTAAGCCCGCATCGCTCACCACCTCTGCGCCGCCTCGCTTGGTCTTCGACTTCACAGCGCTTTCGGCTCCCCGGGTGGATGCCGTGGTTCGAGCGCTTCAGCGTGCGGGCTCTTCGCCGAGGCAAGCGGGGCGCATGGTAGCCGAAGCGTCGCGGTGGTGCCCTCGCCCGGCCGGCTCCTGATCGTGATGTCGCCTCCGTGGCGCCGCAGGATGCTGCGGCACAGGGGCAAGCCGAAGCGGGCGCGAACCCTCGCACCACCGACGAAGTCGACGGAAAACAAGCGTTCCAGTTGTGCGCTCTCCATGCCGCGGCCGCGGTCGACGACCTCGAGTTTGGCACTATCACCGTCGGGGGTCAGGGTGACAGTGACCTCGCCGCGCCCGTCGTACGCCTCGCAGGCGTTTCGCACCACCGTGGAGAAGGCCTGGGACAACCGGCGTGGGTCGGCCTGCAGCTGTAGGCCCGTAGACAGCTCCGCGATCACGCGCACCTCTTTGTTCACTCCAACCTGCACGACGTCCACGACCTCGCGCACCAGCTCGGCCAGGTCGATGAGCTGGACGTCGGATCGGTCGAGCCGAACGAACCCCTTCACGCGACCCATGACCTCGGTCACCCGCGCCGTCCCGGTGTGGGCGAGCCGCAGCGCCTGGTCCAGTGCGGAGAGGACCCGCTCGAGCTCTCGCGGCGCGGTGCCTTCACTCGCGGCCAATAGGGTCCGCAGCCGCGCCGCGGCGCGCGTGCCCGTGTCGGTCGCCCCGCGCACCGCGCCCAGGGGGCTGTTGAGCTCGTGCTCCACACCGGCCACCAGCTCCGCCACCGCTGCCAGCCTGGCATCCAGCACGGCCTCCAGCTGCCGCTCCCGTAGCTCCCGCTCCCGCTGCTCGAGCGCGACCACCTCAAGCACGGTTCTGCGTGCCGAACGGGTTCCCAGGGTCAAGAACACCCCAGCGAGTAGCAACAGGGCGGGGGTTACGACCAGCATGTCGGTGCCACCTGTGCCGACGCCGACCGCACGCGAAAACCCACCGGGAAAGTCGTCTAGCCGCGGGTCCATAATCGAGATCAGCGCGAGCACCACGTGGGTCGCGACCGCGACCGCGCTGACCACAGCGGGCCAAATCGCACGTAGTGCCGGGACATGCATGGCCATGAACACAGTGCAAATGGCGGTGAAGTTGTGGCGGGTCAGGTGCAGGAGGGGCTCGTCCGCGGTGGTGTAGACCAAATGCCACATCACGGGCAGGCCCACGATGACCGCCGCGTCGATGCCAACCTGGGCCCAGCCGGTCAGCGAAAGGCGCGGCGCCTCGCGTCGCAACTCCGCCAGCACGGCGAGCTGCAGCGCCGCGGTCAGCGCGACTATCGTGAGCAGCGACAATGCCTCGGCAAGGCTGCCGGAGAAGGCCAACGCGAGCGCCGCGCCCGCCACCATGAAGCCCATTCGGGCTCCGGCCGTCCAGCGCAAGCCACGACGCTCCCGTTCCGAGAGCAGTGCCGCCGTCGCCGGTTGGCCCTGCACCATGTCCTCGAGCGAGCTCACCGCCATCAGAATAACGGCAATCCCGAGCCTGTCACGCCTTGAGGAGGCAGGCCGCTCCAGCTTCCGCGGTCATGCCAACGGTCCATATCACTCGTGCTAGCCCGCATGGCAGGGGGTGCGCGCGGTTGGTCTCGCGGTATGGGAACGGTGGTTTGACCGCGTGTTGCGGTGTCGAAACTACTGCTATCCTCGAGGCGATTCGGCGTATCGAGCGAGGCAGCTTTGAGCTAACGGACGCCACTGGCCAAAGGGTGTTCGAGCCTCTGACCTTCGAGGGCGTTTACGAGGGGGGCACCATCCACTACCGCTAGCCCGAGGAGCCAGCCGCGTTCATGAACTTTGAGCTCCTGGTGCCGGACAGTTCGAGGGCTCGAAGGAAGGCACGGGACCACGGCAGGCTCTGTCACAAAGCTTTCGCGCGATCGCCCGGGCCGTGCGACTTTCGCGGCTCGCCGCGCAGGGCGGCGCCGCGTCGCACAGCCTCAAAGCCCCGTCGATCGTCTGAAAGATGTGCGACAGAGCCGGATCCGGACGCCGGACCGACGAGGAGCGCACCGCGCTCGCGGACGCCGGGCTGCTCGCAAAGGAGTGCGATACTCTCCCGGCCGCGAACACTCCGGGCGTGATGGAAACCAGCACAAATACCGGCACTTCGCCGGATTCGCTTGACGGCAGGAAAGTCGGGAGATAATGATTCCGACACTTTGCGGGCATAACTCAGTTGGTAGAGTGTCAGCTTCCCAAGCTGAATGTCGCCGGTTCGAGCCCGGTTGCCCGCTCCGATGCTACCGCGAGGGCTTCGTTTTCATTCGGGTTCACAGCGGCTACGCCGGGATTGGGCATGCGCGCTGCCGAAACCCCCGAGGCGTGCACGAGCGCGGGCAACGCCGCATCCGGTACCGACCGCATCCGCTCCGCGTTGCGCAGGTACCGCATGTGCGCGCCCAGGTCGGCATGCCCTGCCAGCGCGGCCGCCTGCTGAGCGTTCACCTCGGCATCTGCGAGCGACTGGACGAATGAACGTCGCCACGAGTGGAAGTCCACCGGCAACGTGAACGCCGTCTCGGTGAACACCTCCGCCTGTCGCTTCGTGTAGCCCTCCCGCTGAACTGCCTGCACCCACTCTCCGTCTCGGTAGACCTCGATCCCGAACACCCGCCTGAGGTCGCGCCGAAACGCATGGGCATGGCTGGCGCCATTGCGGGCCTTGCCCACGCGGTCACCGTTCCGCCCTATCCGGCGAACAGGAAACACGAACCCATCGCGAGGACGCCCGGCCCGCTCCCACCAGTCACGAAGGAACGGCCGCAGCATCGCCGGCACCGCCAATTTCTGCGGACGCCGCGTCTTCTGACGGGGCGCATAGCCCCACTGGAACCGCCCGCTCTCCACGTCGAACGCATCCCACCGAAGCGCATGCAGGTCGCCGGTCCGCAACCCGCCGAACATGCGCGAGACGCAGGCCATCGTCTGCCGCTCGCGCACGGCATCCCGGTGCCGCTCCTCGGGATGCTCCCACGCCAGGTACTCGGCGAGCTCGTTGTCCGTAAGCACCGCGCGTTCCTTGACGACCGCCTCCGCGAACTTCGGCATCGTCGCCCCGCGCGCCGGGTTGCCCTCGATCGATCCCGCCCTCTGGAGGGCCGCGAACACGTTGCTCACGCGCTGCCGCAGGTGCTGCACCGACTGGCGGCTCAACTCCTGCGCCTGGCCGTTATCGAGCACCCTGTTCACGTCGGTGGTTCTGACGGCCGCCACTGGGATGTCGCCGATGACGGGAAACGCCAACCGCTTCAGTTGCGAGAGTTCCTGCTTGGGCCCCTTGCTCCGCGGTCGCGCCGCGATCAGGGTCTCGTACACGCGCTGCGCCGCCTGGGCAAAAGTCTCCGGCGTGTTGAGCGCCGCGTCAGGCGCTTCCGCCTCAAGCAGCCGCGCCAGCTTTCGCTTGGCGACCGCCGCATTCGTGGTGGCCAGTGCGCGACAAACCCGAATGCGCTCACCATCGATCGTAGTGGTGAACCGCGCGTACCACCCGCTCTTGCGCCAGATCAGCTGCCCAGTTGCAGGCCGCCCCGGGCCCTTGGTCACCGGGAATGCTCCCCCGCCGCAGCGCCGCGGCTGGCCGTTCGCCTTAGGGTACTCATCGGCCCAGTGTGCGTGCGGGGAATTGGCCTGTCAATCCGACTGGGCGCACGGGGCGTGGCATCAGAGCGGCCGGTAGCGGGTGCAACTCACGCGATGTGGACCCCCTGCCATCGCAAGGTCGAGCGCTTGTCGCTCAGCCCCCCCGCAACGTTTGCCATTTGTACTCGCGCATACCTCGCCAGCACCGCGCCTAGTCGAGACGCGGAGGCGATCGCGTCCGCCCACGAACACCCAGCGCGGCAGGCAGTGTACTCTGCCGGCCGCCGTGGCTGACAACGCACCTCCTCCTGACGACCTATCGAGTTCCCACCGCGGGGAGCAGCACATCACCGAAGCCGACCTCGCACCGGTGCTGCGGAAGGCGGGAGAGGGAAACTTTCGGCAAGCGATCGTGGCGCTGACCCACCTCGGGGGTGCCAAACTGTTTGGCCCAGCCTGGGCCGCCCTTGCAAGCGGGGTGATCGATCACGTGCTGAGCGCGATCCCCGAGTCCGCAGACGGGCGGCTCGCTCGCGAAGAGTCCCGGTTAGCCAGCGCGGCTGAGTTGTCACAGCTCATTGTGGCGCAGCTACGACGGCCCCTGCTCGCCTTCGGCTTGCTGGACCGAACCGCCTCGGGTGGCGACCCGCTCGTGGACCGCGAGTGCCTGGAAGAGCTGTTCGTTCAACTCATCCGCGCCATGCACAGCATCTGCAAGGAGTACCAACTACCGGCTGCTCCGAGAGTACAAGCGACAGAACCTCGGTGGGTCCAGACACACAGACGTTTTCGAAAGACTCACTTCGAGGCCGCGGACTACGGTGCCCCCCCCGTTGCTTTCAGCGGACGGCAGCAGGAGTTGGCCCAGCTCGACGAGTGGCTCGCGGACGAAGCCGCACCCCCGCGATTCCTGATAACGGCACCTGCAGGCCGGGGCAAGAGCGCACTGCTAGCACACTGGCAGGAGCGACTGCGCCTTCGCGGGATCATCGCACCCGATGGCACTGCCGAAGCCGCAGGCTGGCGCCTGGTCTTCGTCCCGATCAGCCAGAGCCTGAATACGAACCGACCCGACCGCTACCTCGCGGACCTGTCCCAGCAGCTGTCCTGCATCATCCCTGACGCTCTGCCGGCCCCCAGTGCGGAACGCGCGTACCGCGACCAGGCAGAACTGCTGCTAGACTCGCTCGCGGACACTAACCGACGGGTACTCCTGGTCATCGACGGGCTCGATGAGTCGCTCGGAGACTTCGACGCCAGGGTACTGCCACCCAGGTTGCCCCCCAACCTGCGAATCGTCGCGTCTGCCAGGCTGACCCTAGGCGACGCGGACGCGCGCGGCTGGCTGGAGACCCTCGCGTGGGATACCCGCGGAAGCGCACGCTACCTTGAGCTTTCCGTCCTCGGGGAGCGGGAAATCGCAGCAGCAATCGAGCAAGTGGGCGCACCGATTCAGTACGTAGCAGACGACCCTACGCTGCTGAAACGCCTGGCCGAGCTGACCCTGGGAGAACCCCTAACCCTCACGTACTACCTGCAGGATCTCTGGCGGTCTGCAACCGGCGGCGAGCGCATCACGCTGCAGACCCTGGACGGGCTGCAGCCCGGCTTTCACGGCTACTTCAAGAACGCGCTACAACTCGAGACCCAGGCGCTCAAGGAAGCAAGAGAACCGTGCGGGCCGGAGGTTCTTTGGCCCCTGTACATCTTGGCCAGCGCCTACGGACCTCTGGAAGAGGACGACTTGGTCGCACTCGCACCCCTGGTGGATCCAACGCTGAAGCTCTCGCTTGCGTCGCAATGGCTGCGGCCGGTGCGCCGCTTCATTCGCGGCACTGGCACCGCGCAAACGGGATACGTCCTCGCGCATCCCAAGATCGGCGACTACCTCAAGGAACGGGAGGCCGCCAGCGTGCGGCGCGCTACAAGGGCGATCGTGTCCTGGGGGCGCAACATTCTGCGAGACAGCGAAAGCGGGAGCCAGGTGCCGCCCTACTTGTTGCATCACCTACGGCTCCATTTCGAGCAGGACGATGCCCCCGAAGGGGACCTGCTCGCGCTCACCGAAAACCGCTGGAGGCGCGCGTGGCTGAAGCTCGAGGGAGGACTGCAGGGGTTCACTACGGATGTCCGAGCAGTGGCCGCTCACCTACGGAAGGATCCGCTCGACCATGTGGCCGGCCTCGTTCGATGTGCACTCATCCTGCGCTCACTGGATGACATCGGCGAGCGCCTTCCTGCTCAGGTATTGCGGTACGCCGCGGAGCGCGGCGTGCTGGCGCCGAGCGCCGCCGTCCATCTCGCTGAACTGGCAGAAGACGAAGGTGCAGTCGAGGCCGTGGTCTGCGGGCTGATCGCCAGACTGAAACCGGGGCACATGGAGTGCGCGGGGTACCTCCACGAGCTCCTCGCCGCGCTCCTTCGCATCGTGGATGAGCGCTCGCGCTCCGCGGCCTTGAAACACCTGGCACTTGGGCTCGACAGTTCGCATGCCACGGCGGCGCGATCGGTTGCCCGGTCCATCCGCGATGAGGACCTGCGAAACGAAGTCCTCCAGGCGCTAGGCTCCAAAGGCCAACAACTCAAGACGGCTCACGAGACGCTAGCAAGCGTGGGGGTCACCGAAGACCGCGCTCTCGGAGACGCTGCCCCGCGAAGAGGGTGGAGACCTCCCGAAGAGCCGAAAGTGGATTCCGTTGCCACCGCCCTCTCACTGCCAACAGCAGGCGAAAGGAGGCGCGCCTTTCGCCGCATGGCCGGCGACCTCGACGAGGATGAGCTTCGCGAGGCGTTGACACACGTGTTCGCATTGCCGTCAGGTCTTGAGGTATACAATGGAGTCGAGGCGCTAGCCCCGCGCATGCCAGAGGCGTTGCTCGACCAGGTGCTCGAGAACCTTCGGGCGTTTGATGACAGCGGCTTGATTGGCGCAGACCTGCTGCAGATGTTGGCATATCGGCTGAGTGAACGGCAGCTCAAGCGTGCCGCTGCCATCGCCGGCGGCATTCCTGACGACGAGTACCGGTTTCGGGCACAGCACGCCCTCGTCATCCACGCGCAAGGTGAAGTGCAAACCGAGATGATCGCGACCGCACTTCGCACCGCCTCAGAGATCGACAACGAGCACGTTCGGGCTACCTCCCTGAGGCTGCTCATCGCCCACGTTCCGGCTAGCCTGATGGAGGAGACACTCACGCTCATCGGTCACTTCGTTCGCGAAGACTACGGATCGGAGGTCCTGGTGGCCGCCGCGGAGCACATACCCCAGGGCCAGCTGGATCGGGCCGTCGCAATGGCGACTGCGATGACTTGTTCGAAGGCACGATCGCTGGCCATGAACGCACTCGCTCCCCGCATGACGTCCGAACAGCTCGACAAGAGCGTACGGTCAAGCCTAACGGGCGGCCGAAACAGCGGACTCTGCCGCCTTCTTGGCGCGCTGACTCCACTTGCCGTCGGTGAGCTTCGAGAAGAGGTTTGCAGGGAAGCAGCCCGCTTGGCGCGTTTGCTCACCGACACCCACGAGCGGGGGATGGCACTGGCGGCCCTAGTGCCCTGCGTCCGCCGAGAGGCCTTCGAAGCGATGCTAAACGAAGCGGTAGCGGTAGCCAACGCTGTGGATGGGGACTGGGAACGCTCAGAAGTCCTGGC
Source organism: Myxococcales bacterium (assembly GCA_028817905.1). Lineage (GTDB taxonomy): Bacteria > Myxococcota_A > Polyangia > Polyangiales > JAFGIB01 > JAPPOR01. The sequence goes on along the minus strand of JAPPOR010000139.1, from coordinate 18,343 downwards.
GGCGCTCAGCCCCTTCCTCACAGGGGAACAGAAGCGCGCCGCGATCTCCGCTATCGAAGCGAGCTTCGATCGGCGGGGGCGAGTGATAGCCTTGACAGGCCTCGCCAAGCGCCTCACCGCTCTTGAACGACGGACGCTGCAGAAGGAGATCACGGAGGTCGGGGATGCTTTTTTTGGGGCGTTGGCCCTTGGTCGCTTGGCTCGACATAGCGAGCCAACCCTTCGCCGCGCGGCTGTCGCTCAAGCGCTGAAGATGCTCGACACCGAGCAGGGTGATCCGGAGGGTAGGCTCTTGGTGTTGCGTATGCTGGCGCCGCTGGCAGAAGGGGAGCAGCGACATGAGTTGCTAGTAGAGGTGACTGAAAGCGCGAAGCGCGGCGTCGCGCTCGAATGGGGCCTCGACTTGGTCGCCCGCACCATCACACCCGACCAACAAGTCAGCGTACTGGGGGCGATCCTCGACAAGTTCGACAGGATTCCTCCATCCAGGCTCCTGTGCGCGTTTGCCGCGCTGCTACCCGTCATCCAGAACCACGGGGGAGACGAAGCCGTGCGCGAGGTTGCAAGGGCGGCCCTCGACGTGGCCGCGTGGCATCAACCTCCCCCCGGGCCGCCCCAGACAGGCCGTACGTAGGAACGGGGCGCCCTTCGGCGCGAAGCGTTGCCCTCGTGGCAGCCGTCCAGCGGGTACTGCTCGCGAATCACGGCCTCCGTTGGGCGCGAAGCCGCCTAACCCGGATCATTCACCAAAGCGCGCGATGATCGTGCAAGTGATAGGAATACCAGACCGTGTTTTCGACTGAAGCGGAAGCGTTGCGGAGTCGAGCGCTTGTGCGAGGGCGCGTGGGTTGGTGAATGATCCGGGCTAGCGCACTCCCAAGTGTGAAGAACCCGGCAGGCGTCTACTCTCTCCGTGGCTGGGCGCGCCCCCGTCTCTCCAACCTAGCAGCGTGCTTGGGCTGATACCGTCGATTTCGGGGGTGGCGCTTCGGATCGGAAGCGTGTAGCCGGCCCTGTTGGCGGGGGGGCGGCATCGACGCTCCACGCTGCCGCGGGGATATTTGGGCGCGAGTTTTTCACGCAACCGCTGAAGCCGCGCGGCCGATAGGCATGCAGACAGTCGTGCTGTAGCAGGAGGTCGCTATGTTGTGTAGACAGAAATTTCTATTCCCTCGCGTGATCAGATGGGGGCCGATCGCTGTGATTTCCGTCGCAACCGGCTGCGTCCCAGACATCCCAATTCCCGATGAGCCGGACGGCGGGGCGTCCGGCGCGATCACGGAACGTGATGGGCTCGAAAGCACACCCACCGCCGGAGTCGGCGGCGGTTCAGACTCCACCGGCGATCCGACCGTTCCGGACAACGGGATGAGCGCCGGCGGCGAGTCCGGAGGTCCCGGTTCAGGCGATCCGACGGGCCCCACGTCGATGGTCCCGACCGCGCCCGGCCAGGGTCCGGCCGTCGTGGAAGAGATGGTGGAGATGATGCCCTACCTCTGCCAGGCGGATAGCGACTGCGCCGAGAGCCTCGTCTGCCAGGACGAGGAGTGCGTGTTCGTGCCACCGGAGCGCGTCCCGACCACCACGGTCCAGACGGTCGGCGGCAGCCTGGTCACCGGCTCCGGCTTGCGCCTTCAGCTTCGCATCGGCGCGCCTCCACCCGTCGGCCGCATGAGCGGCCGCGATCACCACCTCACCCTAGGCCCGCTCGCGGGTCACTGAAGACGACTTTTCGATGGAGATCCGAAACATGAAGACCAAGTTCGCGTGTTCCCTTGTAGTGTGCACGATTGCCCTCGCCACCGGTCTGGGCCTGGCGGGGCCTGCGTCCGCCCAGGACGCGCCGGCTTTCATTCCGGTGCAGGGCTCGCTCACCGGCGACGACGGGGCACCGCGCGCCGGCATGTACACGCTCGAGTTTCGCCTGTACGCCCAGGAGGCGGGGGGCTCGGCGTTCTACGCGGAGAGCCAGGAGGTCATGGTCGACGAGGGCATCTTCACGGCCTATCTCGGCGACGGCACGCCCGCCGACCTCGGCAACGGCTCCACAAGCCCACCGCTGGACCTCGCCACGTTCGCGAGCCGTCCGCGCGGCGTGACCTTCCTGGGCATTACAATCGACGAAGACCCGGAGATGACTCCGCGTGTCCAGCTGGGTTCAGTGCCGTTTGCCGCGTTCGCCCAGACCTGCGCAAGCGCCGCCACCCTGGACGGCAAACCCGTATCAGCGTTCGCGTCTTCCGACGCCTCAAGCCTGACGACCGGAACGCTACCCAGAGCGCGCCTGCCGGAGCTCACGGCCGGCGATCTGAAGGGGGGCAAGCTCACCGCGGACCAGATCCCCGATCTCAGCAACACCTATGCGCCCGCGAACCACACACACAGCTTCAGCGAGCTCACCGGGTCGCCTCCCAGCGGGGAGTCCGGGAGCCACACTCACCGCGCCAGCGAGATCACGAGTGGGACGCTGGCCAAGGCCCGGATACCCGACCTTGGTGACGTTTACCTTCAGCGAGGCCGCTTTGCTTGGGGTCGCAAGGAGGTGCCGGGCGCGACGTCTTCGAGCAGTGGAAGCGTGGCAGATCCGAACGGAAGCCGGGATTCCGAGTCGGGACCGGCAAAGGGCTTTGTCGCCGTGAGCGTTCCAGACATCGGTTGCTCCAGACCCCATGTATGGGTTTCGCCCAACAGCAACGGCGACTGGAACTTCGTGGCAACCAACGTACGTCACGCGGCGCTCGTGGACGGTCGTGTTAGCTTTGAGGTTCGCTGGGTTAACCTGTACCAGGAACAGGGATACACGCTGTCCTTCGATTGGTTGGCCTTCTGCCCCTAGGCCGTTCGCATGGTTCAGGTCGCCGCGTCCCTGTTGTCCCGGGTGCGCGACGACCGCCCGTGTTCCACCAACCAGGCAACGAGGATTCCAGCCGCGACTGCCATCCACGGGCGTACGGGATGCAGGAAGCGCCCGTTGGCAAAGTAGAGCATGTGTACCGCCGTAAACGTGCCCGCAACGGCAATCGGCAACAGGACAGGAAACTCACGGTTCCGCTCCCGCAACAGGCGAAGAGGAAGCAGCAGAACGCAGAGGGCGCCTAGCCACCAGTGGCCGAAGTGGGCGGCCAGTAGTGACACCACCGTGTGACCCAAGACGACAACGGGCCACCTTCCACGCCAGGCGACAAGACATCCGAGAGCAGCCGCCAAGCACAGCGAGGCATGGTAGGTGCGGACTCGCGGCTGCCAGACGCGCTTCAGTGCACGCTTCTTCCTCTTCTCCTCGGAGGCGAGGGGCTTGTTCCAGCGAACCGAGAGGAGGTCGGGCTGGTAGAGTTTCTTGAGCTTGATGTAGGCGAGTTCCGCGAAGCGGGTAGGATTCTCGCGAATGAACTCCCATGCGAGCTTCGAGGCAGCTTCTCCGCGCTCGTACTCGCCCCTTCCTCCACGATGGCGCCCTCGATGCGCCCTGGCGAGTGGGGCTTTGATTTCCTTGTTCCACTTGTAGCCGCCAGTCGCCCTCGGATTGTTGCCGATGAATAGGTTGATGCCTCCGTTATTCGAGACGGGCACGAAAGCCTTGAACACCATAGCGTTTCTGACCCACCATGGCGCCATGACAAGGCAAAGGCCAAGGTAGAGCCACGCGACTCTCCTGGCACGAGTTCGCCAGTCCGACCAGCCGCCCACAACCCCGAACAGGCCGCACAGGAGCGGAAGGAACAAGCCGTGTGCACGTGTATACGCCGCCAATCCGAAACACGCGCCGCCAAGCAGCATACGCCGGCTGGTCCGGTCAGGCCCAACCGAGAACACGGCGCCCAAAAGCATGAGGCAGTTGAACAGAGGCTCTGAGACGAGGATGGACGAATACGCGATCTGAGTGATGTCGAACGCCACCCAAGCAGTGGCCGCCATTGCCGCAACGGCGGAGGAGGAATAGGTGCGAACGAGCCGAAAGATGCACGCAAGGCTGACCAGTCCAAACACGGCCTGGGCAATGCGGGCGACCAGGAGATCGCCACCGCCGAGCCACAACAGGACAGCTAGCACCGCCGGGTAGCCCACGGGCCAGTAGGCGGTGGGCTGCCCGAACGCGACGTATCCTTCCCCCTTGGCGATAGACTGCGCGAACTCGACGTACGCCTTCATGTCGTGGTTGGGAAGGGTATCGAACTCCAGTGCCCACCAGAGCCGGAAGGCGAAGCCCAGCGACACGACTGCGATGGCTGCGACGGCTGCTCCCTTGGAGCTAGCGGCGCTATCTGTCTGAGCCGGAGACAATCGCATTCCAGAACGGCGGACGGAGGACGACCGCTAGCGTCGACGTAGCAGCCTCTGGATCGCCTGTCCACATGCGACGCCGCCCCGCACCTTTCCACCTTCCAGCGCCTGCGACTGGCCTGCCGATGGTGTACGCGCGGAAGGGCGACCGCTGAGCAAGTCGTGGCGGCCGCTGGTGTCGCGGCGCGCGCATGGCCCGCTCGACTCCGGAGCCCTCTCGATCGGGATGGCGGACGTCGCCGCCCTATCGAATGCAGCTTCGCGCGCCGGCGCGTCGCATGTTGGACCACCAGGCTCTCGAACACGACCTAACGGCCCCACTGACGCCACCTAGTCCATCAGCTGCACTGGAGCAGAGCCACCCATGTCACCACGGGGGTGCTGCGGAGAGGCTCGGTCGACCTGCCTTGATGGAAGTGGACAGGCGACCAGGCGCACTTGAGGCCGATAGGAGGTGCGTGGCGCAATCAGTCGAGCATACGAGCCGCGCGGCGGGTCGCCTCGCATCGCCGGCGGGCGGACAGACCGCCGAAGGACGGAGCGTCAGGCAATGACGATCGCAGCGGAGCACCTGGACGTGGTGGTGGGGGTCGACACGCACATCGTGATGGTGCCGACGCCGGCGGGGCCGGTGCCGACGCCGCTGCCGCAGCCGTTCGTCGGGATTGTGTTCGACGAGTTCGATCCCCGGAATCGGGGGGACGGTCTATATCAACGGGATGATGCGTGCCCAGGCGGGCACGGGCGGCAAGGCGGTGCCGCCGCACACGCCGATCGGGGGGCCGACGTACGGGCCGCCGCCTCCGACCAACGAGGCGGAGGTGTTCATGGGCAGCCAGACGGTCTCGGTGGACGGCGACGCCATGAGTCGCAAGCCTTGATGATGCTGTAGAAGAGCGGTATCCGCTTCACGGCCCCGTGTAGGGTCTGTGAAGGCGAGGAGCTGTGCTCGCTCGGCTTGGCTCGTGTGGCGACCAGACCGAGCAGGGCAGAGGCACGCGTGCGCCAGTTGCACATTGCGCGATCGTGATCATTGAGCGATTCCGACGCGGCCTCATGACATGTGGGGCCGGGAGTCGCTCAACGTTCACGATCGCGCGAGATCCCCAGGCAGGGGGCCTCGAGCAGGCAAAGAAAGAGTACGCTACTGTCGGGCGGTTGCTTCGTCGAAGCCCTTCCCGTCCCGCTTCGCGGGCAATGACGAGTCCTCTGGATGTGCAGCGGGCCCTCCGGCAACCGATAATACTGCGATAGAATCAACGGGCCAAGCGGTATAGCGGGCGCCAAGGAGCAAGTCACATGGTCGACCAGATATCAGCCCTGTCGCAGGCGCTCGAACCCCTGGCGCGGCAAGCCAAAGCCGCGTCGAGCGGCGGACTGGCATCAGCGATTACGACCATGGATTCGCGCCCGCTCGTGGCGTCTCTTTGGACAGGGTTGAAGGAGTCGTCGGCGTTTTCGCCGCTCATGGAGGTACTGATTCAGTTCGCCCCAGGCGTGGAACCTACGGTCGTCACGTGCACGGGAGTGAGGAGGCGTTGCGGCCACGAGGATTGGGCGCAATGGCTCGTCAGCCGCGCTCTTCAAGTTGACTCACTGACAGCGGCTACAGAGCTGCGGCGCTACGCATTCGAGCAGGACACGTGCGCGAAGCGGGTTGGGCTCCTGCCCCGGCTGTGGATCGACTGCAAGAGCTTCACCTTCAGCAACGACACGGAGATAGTACGGGTCGAGGAGATCACCGACCCGCGAGTGAGGTCGCTTGTACCGAGCGGAGTATGTCCATGGCCCGAGGTCCGAGTGATCATGCTGTCCGATACTGCTTCAAACGATGCTCCTCCCGGACCAGCCTCGAGCTTCTCTGACCTTGCGCTTTGCCTCTCGCTATGCCTGCCGCCTTGCTTTGGCGTTTCGCTCTTTGCTGAGGCCATCGTCATCCCTGACCACGTGCCGAGCGAAGGGTTCGGGCAGAATTGGCACTTTCGCGAATTCCGCCATCCCCAGCTGCAGCCGGCGATCACAAGCCTCCAGCTCGAGCACGCCAAGCACTACCACGACGCCTTTTCGAAGCTCTCGGACATTCAAAAGGATCGTTTTCGGGTCCCGCTTGAAAGACTCAACGCCTTCGGGATGCAGGGGAGTGGTGTTGATGCCCTCGTAGAGCTACGAATCGCCATGGAGGCGACATTTTTCGATGAGAAAGCACACAGCCTCTCCTTCCAGACAGCTCTAAGAGCTGCCAAATTCCTGGAGCAGGCGAACGACAACCGGGAGGCTGTTTTCGAAGCCTTCAAGCGTGTCTACGACCAGACATCGACCGCTGTTCACACCGGACGGGCACCCAAGAAAAAGTTCAACTGGCAGGAGGTTGAGCGGATCGCGGGCCACGTTGGACGGGCTCTGAAGATGAGACTGGAGTCGCCGGAGACAAACTGGCGGGAGATAGAGCTCCAGCGGTAGGGAGGGCAGCAAGGGCGTTGAAACAAGCTCCATCCCGTGGGTACGGTGCGTGACCACCTCGAACGCCCGCTGCCCCCCTTGTCGAACCGGGGACGCCGGTCGCAGCGGCAGCGATGAGGGGGGGGCCTGGCAGTCGTGGCCGGCGTTGATGAGCGACCAAAGACGAGGTCAGGTGGGTCTGCGATCCAGAGCTCGGCATCACGACCGTAGAGCGTCAAGGACATTGTCCCTGGAGATCGACCGCCAGTGGACGTCGCTCGGATCGTCGATGCGACTCCAGCGCTCGATCCGCGCAAAGAGACCTTCGACGCAAGGGCAATGGCGCCGCACGCAACGACCCTCAAGCTCGTCTTCCTGGACCACGAGCTCGCCGTCCGCGCCGCGGGCCCAGGATCCGTGGTGCGCCCCTGAGGAGTGATGGGCTCGGGCGGAGGTGCAGTAGCACGACCGCGCGCCGCCACGTTCGCATCCAGCCCACTTCGGGATCGCCAACTATTCGCCGAGCTTTGCCGGCTGTTGGAGGCGTGGGCCCCGGGGCGCAGCGTCGGGGCCTGACCCCGCTTTGCGCCCCGCCTCCTCCCGCGCTTCCCGTGCATGCTTCGCCGCCAAGGCAGCATGGGCGCGAGCCAGCGCCTGCTGCACGAGGTCCTCCTCCTCCCGGACCGTACCGATGCCCATCAGGTATTGCAGCAGCTTCGCCAGGGCATCGAGCTTCGAGTAGAGCCTGACCTGCACAACGGCATTGCCGTGCCGATCGTGCCGTACGCTCACCGACTCAACCGCGCGCCGCACGGCTGGGCGAAGCTGCCCCGACGGGCGAACGCTTACGCCGTTCGTGTCCCAACTCATGACGTCGGCGACGTCGACATCGACGATTTCCCGGTATGCCTGGATCACATCATCGATCCGCAACTCGGCCCGCTCGGCAGCCTCTCGCTTCGCGTCCACCACAGCCCGTAGAACGTCAACATTTGTCAACAATCGCGACGCCAACTGCCGCGCACTTCGGGGACTGTAGCCAGCACGCTCAGCGGCGCGAGCCCCATTGAAGTCAATCAAGTACTCGGAAACGAACGCCTTCTGGCGTGCGGTGAGTCGCTTTGCCCGAGTAGCGCCGCTGGCGTCCACGGGGTCGTCGTCCTCTTCTTCGATCGGCCTATTTGACACGGCACCCCCGGCAGTTGCAGTAGCGGCCTGAGGTTCCCTCAACGCCACCTCCGCTGCGAACCCAGGACATGCCCGCGAGAGCGAACCCTCAAACACCCGCCGTGCCGAGGCAGGTCACGCCGACGTGTCGTGGTGGATGTGGTGGAGCAAGGTGGACTCGTTTTCGCTTGAGAAGAACCCGCCCTGCGGGTTGGTTGGATTGAAACCAAAGGTGAACACCTCCACCAAAGTGCACCATCGCCACCCTCAAGCACCGCCCCCCTCCGAGAAGGTACCATCTGGGGTGCCCGTGGAGGACCAGACGCCGATCCCACGAACCGTCACGAAGTCGAGCTTGAGCCCGCCGAGATTGCGGCCACGGTGCTTACTGAGCAGCTTGCCCAGGCGCGCGGCGGTGACCTCCTTTCCGCGCGTGAGCTCGTCGATGGCATCCCGCAGCGGTCGCTGCACTGCCGGACAACCCCCCGGTGCCCTGGGGTACAGGGTCTCCACCGCGTCGGCGGCCGTGGATTCTCCGAGTAGGTACCAGCCGTAGGCGAGTCGCTTGGCCGCAAGATCACCCGTGCAGGCGGCCGCTCGAAGCTCGTCGCGGGCGTCGCCCGGATCCGACCACCCGGCCCAGACAACGGCGGACCTCACAAGCGCGCTCCACCCTTCATAGGACCCCCAGGGAGTCAGTCCCATATCGGGGCGGCCAACCGCACAGTACCCACGTAGGATCGTCAATGCGGCGGTCAGCAGCTGCGCGTGATGCTGTTCGACCCACCTACGCAGATCGGGCACTGCGAAACCGGTCCGCTCCTCGGGGCGCTCACTACTGGGCTCGAGCCGCACGTGGCAAACACGTCGATGCATGTCGGGCCCCAGGGTGACGTTGTTCCCGGTCGTGAACCACACCGGCAGCAGCGGACCACTGTAGTTAACGTTTGCGCCAAGGACCCGGTCAGTCCATGTCGTGGTCGTCAGGGCGGCGCACAGGGCGCTGCCACCGATCTCGCCGATGATGTTGTCCAGCAGGATCGTCCTACTGCCAGCAATCGCGTGGGCGGTGATCGTCTTGCGAAGCTCCTCCCCGTCACTCGCAACTGCAACCCCAGGCTCTCTTCCAGTGGCGATCATGCACACGACAAACACGAGCAACCCCTTTCCGCTCCCAGCCGTGCTCGCATCGACCAGGAACAGCGGTGTTGGCCCGCGAAAGGCGAAACGGGCCATGATCGTCAGGATCCCGGCAATCGCGCATCCGAGATGGGAGTTCCCCGCAAAGGGAAAGTCTGCGAAAGGCGCTTCCAGCAACCTCCGCGCGCGCTCGACGTCTTCCAAGGTCGGTCGGTCGGGCACCCGTGGATAGGTGCACGGGGGAACGAACAGGATTCCGGTGTCGGCGTCGTAGCCCGGGTTCGACAGGATGGTGCCGTCCGGTTTCAGCAAGGGCGTTTCCGTGACTGCCTGCAGGTAGGGGAAGGCCGACCATTCGCCAAGGTCTGCGATCGTCTTCCCAAGCCAGTGCGGCGGATGGCATCGAAGTAGCTTGACCCCGTCCTCAGTCCGCTTGTACGACTTGCACGTTGCTGAATCGGCGATCTTCAGCAGGAGGACGCTGGTCGGGATCTGGGCAATGCGAGGTGCCCCCCGGGGAGTGACCAACCATTTGGCCGTGGCCGCGTCCCTCGTAGCGTGAACCAAGATTCCGCCCCGCTGAAACACGTCCGTGCGCTGCTGCAACGCGGCAACCGCCTCCCGGACGGACCGCACGCGGTCGGAGGAAATCAGCACGACAGGCCGAGAAGCATCGTTCGCCTCCTCCATCTCGGCCGCCGCAGCCGGCGTCCCTTCTGGCGCAGCCATCAGCCCACCGCCCTATTGCGACGGCGTTTCCAGGCCGCTCGCTCGTCCTCGATTGCCGCAGCGATCAAACGCTCGCCATCGCATGGGGGAATCCCCCGCCAAGCCAGGCGACTGATCAGGCCCTGCCGCGTTGCTTCCAGGGCAAGCCGCGAACCGGTTTTGTGCCACACGAGGGCCACGATGACGCGCACGCTCTCGGCCGCCTCGCCCTCGGTCGCCAGCAGCGGGTCCAGGTCAAACCGTGCGAGACAAGCGTCGACCTCAGCCGCGATGTCCAATGGCCTACTCATCACCGGCACCCCCAAGCACCCACGCGTCGCACAGACGGACTGGATAGCGTGGGCTCTCGCCCCGTGAAGAACATGGCATGCCGGCCCGGCGCCACTTGCGCAGGGTGTGGCTCGAGATCCGATAGCGCTCGCAAGCCTGCCGCGCGGTCAGCCACTCGGCCGGTGCCTCCGCGCCCTCGTGGTACTCAGCGATCGCCGAGAAGATGAGCTCCCGGAGTTCGACAGGCGAAAGCGTGACCACCGTCACTCCTGTTGACGGTGCGGCTACTCGTCGACTGACGTCGGGCATGGCTCCGGACCTCCCCCCCTCAGAAGCCCCCGGGCCCCCGGGCGCCGCCGGCTTGCCGCCGCCCAACCCAGATACAATCGGCTCAAGCGCTCGCGGGTGGCGGGATCCCGCACCGCGGTCGGGCCGAAGCGCTCAAACGCGCGAGTCGTCGGCGGACTGCATCGCGCTTGCACCGAGGCCTCGACCTGGGTCTTGCTGACACTTCTGCGAACAGCCGCCAGGTCCAGACCTACGAGGCCTTGGTTCATGGTCGTGGCGCTATCCGACTCGTCCTCTTTCATGCTCACCCCCTTGCGCAGCGTTGCGCTGCGCAACCCAGGAGTGGCCCACTTTCAGCCGCCGCGTCGCACATGGCTGAGAACTTGGCTAGTTCTCAGCTTCTTCTGCTTGGCGCGCTGGATCTCAAAATTGAACAGATTTCGCACCGCGGACTTGGGGGCACCCAACGCCGCCAGCGCGCTGCATATACGCCGTCGCGGCGTGTCGTAGACGTCGATCGCGTTGGCGATCCGATCGATCCACGGCTGAATCGCGTCGTAGTCGAATAGCCGCCGGGCATGGTGATCGGCAAGGCGAGGCGCGTCCGGGGCAAGTTCTGCGCGCGCGGCTGGCGGAAGCATCGTAAGCACCATCAGCAGCAACGAACGCGCGTCTTTCTGTGCATCCCGCGGAATGCCGCAGCGGTCTCGCTCCTTGTCCCCCGCTTCCAGGCAGCGCCGCATATCGTCCAGCGCCTGCGCACGCTTCTCGCGCAGCGGGACCATGCCCACGGCCTTTCGGGCGGAGGCCGCAATCTCCGCGATCTCCTCGGAGTTGGCCCGCAGCAGCGCGCGGAGGATGTCCGATAGGTCCAGGGCCTGCGGATGCGCCTCCGGCTCAAAGGTGGCAAGCGAATGCCAGTCCGAGGAAAGACGCAGTTGTCGCTTACGCAGGGCTTCGGGGCTCAGGTCTCGCCCAAGGGCCCACCGCCGAGGATCTTCCGCGTCCCCCATGCGATGGAGCATAGCCGGCTCCGTCCTATTGGCGAAGCGGCCCGGCCCGTCAGCTGGCGCCCCGAGCTCCCCTCGGGCGCCTCCGCATGCTTGCTCGGTGCTTGCGATGTTGCCGGAGAAAAAGGCACTCGGATTTAGGCACCGGGGCGGTCCCTGAGCGCATCTGCTGCTCAGCCGAACAGTGTCGAGAGCAGGAAAACGCCTGAGATTTCGTGCCCATGCCTCGCGATTGGCTGATTCCCAAGCTGAATGTCGCCGGTTCGAGCCCGGTTGCCCGCTCCGATGCTACCGCGAGGGCTTCGTTTTCATTCGGGTTCACAGCGGCTACGCCGGGATTGGGCATGCGCGCTGCCGAAGCTCCAAGGCGGCGACGGCAGGATCCCGGTCGCGTAGGCACTGCATGTGCGGGCCAAGGTCCGCGCCCAGCAATTGCGCTGACTACGTGTGAGGTCGAAGAACAAGCGAGGCGATGCGGAGTCGGGAATGGTCCGTGCCCTGGAGACCAGCCCCCCGTCTATGCGCAGCAATAGAAAGGGGCCCTGTTGGAGAAGCCGTTGGGTGGGCCTGCGAAGGTAGCTGCGCACTCGGCACCCCTGCTGCAGTTCAAGCTTGCGAAGCGGCTCACGGCAGGGGCAGCATCTCGGGCCCAAGCCGCAGTGGCGTTGGGCATGGGGGAGCCAACTTTGTCACAAGGAAGAGATATGATGCGCCGGAGCTCCTGTGGCGACCGGATACCTGGGCCTATCGAATGCCCAGCCACCGTCGCCCTTCTCGTCGTGCAGATGTTGTGGGCATGCGGAGACGATCCGCAACCTGCCAGCGCACCGACCGAGGCGGGACGGGACGCGGGCGTGAGGCCCGACGCGGGTGGAAACGACGCCGGTGGCGGGCCACAGACGCCGGAAGGTCCCGGCGCCTGCGACGAGTTTGACAGCTCCTTCCAGGCGATCCAGCGCGTGATATTCGAGGGACATGGGTGCACCGCCGCAGCCTGTCATGGGGAGCAGCGGGCGGGCGACCTGGACCTGCGCCCCGATACGGCCTACGAGAACCTGGTCGATGCAGCTGCCAGTGGCAGCGGGCTCGCCCGCGTGCAGCCAGGCACCGCAACAGAAAGCTACCTGTATCTGAAGCTGGCGGCCGCGACGGAACCCGGTAGCGTAGAGATCGCCGGGAGCCCGATGCCCGTGGGTCAGAGCGCTCTTTCCGCAAGCGAGCTTGCAGCTGTGCAGCTTTGGATCAAGAAGGGGGCCCCGGAGACCGGCTACGCCGCCGACGCGATAACCGGCCAAGACGTTGGAAGCCTCCTCGATGCCTGCGCCCAGCCCGTCGAGCCCGTCACCGTAACGCCGCTCGAGGCGCCCGCCGAGGACGAGGGAATTCAGTTCGTACTGCCGAGCTACGTGCTGAAGTCCGGCACCGAGGTGGAGAACTGCACCGCGCTCGCCTATGACTTTGCGGACAAGGTCCCGGCGCGCTTCAAAGACGAGGCGCGAAACGTCATGTTCGTCAATGGTGCACGCGTGCGGCAGGATGCCCAGAGTCATCATCTCGTCCTGTACAACCATACCGACGACCTCGAAGGGCTGACTGGCGACCTCAGCACGTGGACCTGCCGGGCGGGTGACCATGACGGATCCCCCTGTGACCCTCGCAAGGGCAGTCTGGATTGCGGCGATGGCAGCGTCTGTGCCGACGTTCCCGGACCACCGTTCGGCGGTGCGTGCAGCGGCTTCATGCCCAGCGACACGGGCGATTTCTCGCCGCAGCTGGCCAACACGCAGGCGCCCCAGGAGTACATCCCTCCGATCGACGGTGTGTACTGGGAGGTTCCCCTACGCGGGGTACTGGGATTCAATTCACACGCGTTCAACCTCACGGAGCAAGATACAGTCCTGCACGCGCGCGTGAACTTCTACTTCACGGAAAACCTCGAACGGAAGCTCGTGCCGGTCAACGTGATCGATGACCTGTACATTGCCGCGGGCCAGCCGCCCTTTACGCGAAAGACCTATTGTGGGGAGTATACGGTGCCCCGGGGCGACTCGATCACTGTGATGACCTTCCATACCCATCGCCGTGGCGAACACAGCTGGGTAAATCACCCCAGCCTTGGCATGATCTACGAGAACTTCGACTACAACGATCCTCTCTACAAACACTTCGATCCTTGGCTCGACTTCGACTCCCCGGATCCCGCGGAGAGGACGCTGGAGTATTGTGCCACCTACAACAATGGACTGACGCTCGACGACGAGCCGGATATCGGGCTCGTCACACGGGCTTCACGCATGCCGGAGGGTAGAAGTTGTGACCCTGTGGCCTGCGTGGCCGGAAAGATCGCGGAGCCGTGTGCCGAGGACGAAGACTGTGACACGGCCGAGGGTGCAGGCGACGGCTCCTGCGACGCTTGCCCGATCACGCGCGGTACGAGCACCGAGGATGAGATGTTCGTACTGATGCCCTGGCAGGCGAAGCCTGCCGAGTAACCCAAGGCGAAGCCTGCCGAGTAACCCAAGGCGAAGCCAGTCGAGCAACCCAAGGCGAAGCCTGCCGAGTAACCCCAACGATGGCATCGCAGCTGGACTGCGCCTGCGCGGTCAACTCTACTGGCTGGAACTCCGACAGTCTTGTCGTTCTGCACGCCCAGGCAGTTGATGCGGGCATCCTGCAGGCGACTTGGCTCACGCCAGCCGCCCATGCCCCTCGTTGTTTGATCAGGGCCCTGCCGGTACTTCGCAAACAAGGAGGGTTGCGACGACTGGTGGGCTACGGCGTCCTGCTTCGTTGGGCAGCGTTTGCGCTTGCGAACCGGTAGGCGACCCGCGCACATCGTCGGCCTCGCGGTCTCTGATGGAATCCCTGAGGAAGGACAGCTACCGCGATCCTGACACGATCGCTCCAGGGCTTCCGAAGAAGATGCTCTGAAACGCAGCTCTCACGAATCCGGCTCGTGGTCATATCGCGCAGGTCGTGCTGGCCCGCCCCCTCAGCCAAGAGGCGGCGGGCGCAGCGCTCTGCACCGACTACTGGGCGTCGGGCTGTACGGGCGGCACTAGCAAGTCCGGGGCGTAGTTGCCGCTGCCGTAGGCCTCGCAGAACGCATCCTCATCGCCCATGAACATCGGATCGAGTGCGACGAGGGCTGGCCGGACCAGCTCCCACATGCCCAGCGGACCACCGGCGTTGGAGAAGTTCCTTGCCACAAGCACCAGGTCGAGGCCGCGGTGACCCACGATGAACTGACCGCCGAGCCCCTGCGCACTAAACACACCCGTGTCGTGCATCTGCTCGCAGCTCGCACCGCCTTCGGGCCTGCAGTCGGTCGCCTCGGATGGCGGATGCGGATAGCTCTGCCAGATCGCGGCCGGCGCACACGGGTCGCCGCCCGAAGGGCCCTGTCCCTGGGCACTGAGGTCACCACCGATACCGGTCGCGTTGCCGCGATGGTTCAGCCACGTGTACATGCCGTAGGAGGTGTTGGCGTCCTCCCAAGGCGGATGCGTCATCCAGTAGACCCAGTCCGGGTCGAGCACCTGCTCGCCGTTGTACCAACCGCCGTGGATCAACGCGATCCCGATCCTACCCATATCGGTCAACGAAATGTTGGCGCCGGTGCCCCAGGTGGTCGTGGGCCAGCGGCCCCTGACGCCCAGCTTGCCGAAAACGTTGTCTCTGACCGCCGCAAGCGACGTAGCTCCGCTGACCGACCCCTGTGCGAGCGAGCGTTCCATTGGCGACCCAGTGCGAGCGAGGTTTGAGCCGAGTGTGTCGTAGGCGAACCGATGGCTGCCCCACTGACGGCCCGAACCGCCGCCGGCAACCATCGATGCGTACTCCGAGATGCGCGTGCTGCCGGAACCGCCCCACTCGCTGATCGGGTCGCTCGGCAAGATGCGTCGGTCGTTTTCGCGTGTCTCCCAATAGGCTCCGGCCATGACCGTGCCAGCCACAGTCTTGGTCACCGAGAAGACGCCGTATGGGCTGTTGATGCTGCCATTGGAGTAGCAGAGCTTGCCGTAGCGAAACACGGCCCCATTGCGATAACCCGACGACTGGAGCATGCCGATGTCCAACTTGCATTCGGCCGCGACATCGGCCTCGGGTACTGGCACAAACGGCTCCGTGCCGGGGTCGTTCCACTGGGAAGGGTCCCCGACCTGCGGAGCAGGGTCCATGCCGCCCATTTCATCGGGGACAGGCTCGGCTCCGCTACCCGCCGTGGCTTCGTCCGTTGGAGCGCTGGTGGGGGGTGCACCCGGCATGTCCTCCATGGGAACCATGGTTGTGGGAGCGGCCACGCCTGGCGTGGTCGCATCGGGCCCGGTCGCATCGGGCGGGGCGGCCCCGGGCGTGGTCACGCCAGGCACGGTCGCCCCGGGGGCGGTCGCCCCGGGCGTGCTCCCGGGCGCGGTCACCCCGGGCATCGTCGCCCCGGGCGGGGCGGCCCCAGGCGCGGCCGTAGCGGAGGGCATCTCCGCAGCCAACGTCGGCCCCGGATCCTCCTCGGAGCCACAACCGCTCCCGACTCCGATACATGCGACGATCAGGGCGCTCGCGCTTGTCCCGAAACGCGCGCCCATTGTCCTGCGGACATCCATTTCCTCACCTCCTTGCGCAACACCCACAGCTCCTGGACCCTTGCACATGAGGGCGCCTCGAGTTTTTGGCCCCATCTTGGCATCTGGGTTTTTCGCTGCGTCAGCATCACCGAATTGGGCTACCAAGCCGCCTCTGGCGGCGGGCCGCTGTGCAAGGAACTGCCTATCTGGAGGCTCGAAGGTAGCATTTGCGAGCGGATAGGCTGCGCGCAGCAGCCAGGCCCTTGGCCTCGGCCAGGGCAAGTGGCGTGACGAGCAAGCTCCCTGCCGCTCGGGTCTGAGTCTGACTGCAGCGGACTAGCGAACTTGTCCGACCTGACGACCTCATCGCGGCTGCTGCGACCCACTCGCGCGCGTACAAGACGGCGCCCGCTCTCCTCCAGTTTCGGACACGATCCTGCGCCGCATTCTGGTGATGCCCACCGAGGTTGCGACCTGCCCTGATAGCGGCCGGGTCAAGGCG
>JAPPOR010000139.1:0-1904 GCA_028817905.1 Myxococcales bacterium | reverse complement strand
GCGAACCCACCCGTCCCAAGGCTTTCGGCGTCCAAGGGGGCGGTGGCCAATGCGCCAAGGATCACCCCACATGGTTGCCACAGTCGCGCCGCGCTTGAGTAGGAAAGTAGGACAACCACGTTCCATTGCGAGGCCTGTGCACACCGTCCGAAGCATCGCACCCCCGCGCATCATTGAAATCGGCCGGCAACGGGTCCGACTGAGATTCGGCATCAAAGGGCTTCCTGAAAACGGCCGAATACCCGCTGCATCTCACGAGCGAGGCGCAAGCGCTAGCAGGTCAAAGACGAGGCGAAACGCGGTGAGGTTGGTGATCGATGCGGTGAGGGACACCCCCTAACCCATGCGGGCGGGGTAGCGCGGAACGCTTGCCCTGCGGTACCTTGTTTCTAACTGCAGCTCGCTGCAGTCCATGGGGAGGTAGTTGCAATGCGCGGAGGATCGATCGCGGCGCGCGCGGCGTTGGCGCTGCTATTGATGGTGGGGTTCTACCTCATGGCGCTGGGGATGGTGGCGGGACTGCTATACATCCCCTACGCGGAATGGACGTACGCGGGCCGCCTGCATATAAAGGTCGCGCTCGGTTGCATCCTCGGTGCGGGCGCGATCGGTGTTGCGATCATCCCGCGCCCTGACCGCTTCGACGACCCAGGTCCAGAACTGACAGCCAAGCGCTTTCCGCTGCTTTTCGAACGGCTGTCCAAGGTAGCGCAGCGTAGCGAGCAAAGCATGCCGCGCCACGTATACCTGGTGCCAGATATGAATGCGTTCGTCGCCAACCGAGGCGGTGTCATGGGCTTCGGCAGCCGCCGCGTGATGGGTATCGGCTTGCCCCTGATGCAGGTGTTGAGTGTTTCGCAGCTGGAGGCGGTCCTGGCCCACGAGTTTGGGCACTACCACGGCGGGGATACCATGCTGGGTCCGTGGGTATACAAGACACGCGCAGCCATCGGCCGCACCCTCTCAAGCCTGGGGGATGAGGGCATCCTGCACCTTCCTTTCCGATGGTACGGAAACATGTTCTTGAGATTGACCCTGGCCGTTTCGCGTGCACAGGAGTATGCAGCCGATCGATTGGCTGCCACCCTGGTCGGCAGTGGGCACCTCGCGGAAGGGCTCAAGCGTGTTCACGCGGCGGCGCCGGCCTTCGACGCGTATTGGTCGGATGAGGCGGCTCCGGTGCTCGAAGGGGGCTACCGCGTACCCCTGATGTCTGGCTTTCATCGCTTCTTGGCCGTTCCCAAGATCGAGGAAGCCATGGGCGGCTTCCTGAAGCAGGCGTTGGCGGAAGAACAGACCGAGAAGTACGATACCCACCCAGCCCTCAAGGACCGGCTAGCGGCGCTTGAGGGCCTACCGGCCGGTGAACCGGACGACGGCCGTCCAGCGGTGACCTTGCTGGGCGACACGGCTGGAGCGGAGCAACTGCTGCTCGAGTTCCTGGGTGCCACGGACCTGACGAGCATCGCGTGGGAACAGGTAGGCCAATCCGTATTGCTGCCGCGCTGGCAGAAGCAGGTGCAGGGGCTGGGAGCCCTGCTCGAAGGCACCCCGCTGGCAGAGACCCCGCAAACCATGAGGCACAAGCAACGCGACATCGTCGACGCGTTCATCGCACAGCCGGGGTTGGAGCTGCCAGCCGACGTGGTGGACCAACTGGCCGCCAACGCCGTCGGCGCTGCCCTGTGCGTGACCTTGGCGCGCCTTGGCTTCGAGCTGGACGCGCCCGTGGGCGAGCCCGTGGTGTTCCGGCGCGGGCAAGCCGAACTGCAGCCGTTCGCTCTCACCCACGCGCTGGTGTCCCCGGACGCAGAAGAGGCTGCGTTCCTTTCCGCTCTTTCAGACGCCGGCGTTGCCGATCAGAACCTCTCCTTCCTCGAGTGAGTGCGACGCCCTCCGTCCCT
>JAPPOR010000789.1 GCA_028817905.1 Myxococcales bacterium | reverse complement strand
CTCGGTTGCCGGAGGATCAGGGTCGGACCGAGATTGGAAAGATTGGGGCACCATCTCGCGTCGAGAAGCCGGCCCAGGCGAGGGGTGTGGGGCAAAGCGGCCCTGCGCCGGACACCGGCGCAACTGCGATCGTGCCGATCATGTCGAGCACATCCTGCTCGAAGGCGGTCGAGGCACCCTCTACCAGAAACGTCAGGCTGAGCCCATACGGTCGATCGAGCGGTCGGGCCAGCCACGTCCAACGCGCGCCCTTGCCGGCGGTACCCGCGGCGGAGCGCTTGAGCAGACATGCTTTCATTCCAGCTTCTCTGTAGCAGGTGCATTCCGTGTCGGGGTACTGCTGTAAAGCATCGAACACTTCGACGCTTAGGGGAACGTCGCTGCGGTAGCAGTGCGGCCGGACCTCGGCGACAGGTCCCCGCCTGCCGCGACGCGTGAATGCGCTCAAGCCAAACTCCACGTCTACCCGCTTCCATGTACGAGGAACCAGCATCTGAAATGCGCCCTCCGGATGCTTGAAGCGCTGCGCGTGTTCGGGCAGCGCTTCGGCGCTGGGCTTCCGGCCGTCGAACAGGCCGACGCCGTCCGCAAGTGCGCGCTTGATAGGATGCTGCAAGCCATAGACCAACAAGCCCGCGCCGAGGGCGGTCAACAGCGAGACGTTGGCAACACGCGAAGTCGTTCGCCTGGCCCAGCGCGAAAGTACCAGCGCGATGTACCCGACAAACACACCCACGGCCGCGCCGACGCCGAAAGAGTCCGCAGCGGCCAGTACGGACGCGTAGTGCAGCAGTGGAATTACCCACATGAGGATGAGAAACCCTGCTCCGCACAGGCGCGTGTGGGGCGTAACCGGTCCTATGTGCGGCAACAACATGAGTCCCTTTCTGTCAGTCTAGAGAGCAACCGTTCCCTGAGGTAGCCGTTGGACCCGCGGACATGGTGCCGGACGACCGGCACCTGCCTGAGACGACGTCGCACGCCCGATGAAGATCGCAGCAACTACGCCAATAGCTCAGCACCGCCACATCCTGCACGTACGCGAGAATTTCCCCGATACGCGTCATGAGACAGTCCGCACATTGCTAAGCTTGTCATGGATCATGTAGCGGCCACCGCCGGGCCCGGCCGTGAGTGGCC
Organism: Myxococcales bacterium; assembly: GCA_028817905.1. Classification (GTDB taxonomy): domain Bacteria; phylum Myxococcota_A; class Polyangia; order Polyangiales; family JAFGIB01; genus JAPPOR01. The sequence goes on along the minus strand of JAPPOR010000789.1, from coordinate 6,026 downwards.
ACACAGGCCGTCGGAGATCACTTGCCAACTTCGGGGAGTAGTTGGCGACGGTCCGCCGCCGGTCGTCGACGAGCCCCACCCAGACACCGTTCGGGTGTTGCCACGCAGTTCCGCCGGCGACTGCAAGCCGCCCCCCGATTCCTGACGGGGTGCCCCAGCCGATCAGGGCGTGGATTCCGGGCCGAACATGAGGCGGTTCCGAGCTGCGCGCTTCCAGGACCTTTCGGTGGATGTCGTCATCCACGAGCGCCTTGACGTAGGTCGCCGCGAGGCTTGCCGGACCGAACATGCCACCCCCGATCGACAAGATCCAGAAACCATAGTCTACAGACGTGGGTGTGGTACCTGTCGTGACCCAATTGTAGAACCACGTTGCCGGACTGATCAGGCTTCCGAGGACAGTCTTGCCCGTCCGCTGCAAGCCGATGGCCGCCAGATGCCCTGTGGCTGCTTGAATGACGTTCTTGTGAGATTCCACGTGTCCCTTTCCGCGTAGTTTGTTCGTAGGCGAGTGCCTCAGCGAGACCCGTCCGGGACGAGCTACTTCCCCATCGGTCGGACTCCCGCTCGATTGCGCGCGTTTCCATTCCAGAGCTCGCGGCAATTCGAGGGAGACCGGTGGCGGCAGCTTTTTTGGTCGGTCATCGGCGACGGTGGGCGTTCGATCAGCTGCCACTCGAACGAACACTTGTCGCTGACACGGAGCGGGCTAGGCACCGACCGAAGAAACGAAAGAACGTGGGCAGGCTTGCCGCTCGGCTCCCTGGTTCTTCGGTGCGCTTCCGGTTGCGTTTGGTGTCAACCGCGATCGTGAAATACAGCGATGCCGCCACCACGAACAAAGCGCGGGGCCGCGAGCGAACAGATGGCCCGGACATGATTCCACGGGTCAGCTTCGCAGACAGCCGGCCTAAGCCCAGGCGAGGCCCGCGATCGTCCGTGACGACCCGGGCGGGCTGACGGGTCGGCTGTCTGGTATCTGCTACGAGTCGGCGGCGGGCGGCTACTCGCCTGACCACCTCTGCGATGCGCAGCTGCTGGAGTCGTGGTCACCTTCCCAGCTTCCGCGTGCTGGCGCCAGCTAGCAAACTGCGTCCGCGCATCTTGCCGAAGCCGCCGCCCGAACCGGAGGCGGACGATGCAGGTTGCGACCACGCACATGCGCCACTCGACCCAGTCTTCGCCAGGGCCCGGCGGGTCCCGAAGGGGAAGGGTAGTCGTTACTGGTCTTGGCGGCTGCTCAAGGCGCGCACATTCGGGGAGCCGACTACCGCCTGCCCCGAGTGCGGCGGCGAGCTGAGTTGCGCGCTCTGGTCCAGGACCCACAGAGCATCCAGCGCATCCTGACCCATTTGGGCCTGCCCACTGACGTGCCCAAACCAGCGCCCGCCCGAGCGCGGCCCGTCTTACTATCGGGGCCGAGTTCGCCGCGTCCTGCCCGGCGGCGCACAGCAGGAGCAGCTTCCTTGAGCTCGCCACAGGGCGGAAGTTGACGGGTGCGTGCGTCTAGAGGCCGCTGACATGTGGCGAAGCTCACGCCTATGCGAAGTTCAGGTGAGTGCCGCTGCTGGGCGGGGGATGTCAGCGGCTAGGGGACCCACCGCTCGCAACCTCTTTACGCATCCTCGCGCTCCCCGACCGGGCGACTACGGTGCCTTTGATCTACTTACGCGCGTCGGATGCGGGCTAGGGCAACCATGTCATCGGTCCCCAGGGTGCCCCCCAGAGCGAGGACAGTAGATCGTCCACGTCGCGACGGAAGAACTCCTGCGTTTCCAGGTCGTAGAAAAAGAAGGAGGCCAACACTTCGCTGCTACCCTCGCCATAGGCCGTGAACATCAACATCTCCCCGTCCGGAGACCATGTGGGGTACCGGAGACGGGAGTTGGCCTCTGCCAATAGCTGGGGGCTCGAGCCATCCATACCGATCAACCAGATCTGGCCGTTGTACTCGAAGGCGATGCTCTCTCCGCTTGGATGCACAGCCGGGTTGTTGACGGGCGCGTTGAGCACCCCGCCGTCGTCGATTTGGGTCGTCTCGCCACTCGCTAGGTCGCCGAGGTAGAGGTTGTCGCCCCGGACCATGAGCACCCTACCGTCGGGAGTCCACGTACTGTCGTAGCCACCCGTAAACGTAGAGACGCGCTCCCCCTCAAGCGAGAATATCAGGGTCTCGTGAGTCACCTGACTCCCATACCTGTAGTCACTCGATACCAGGACCTGGCTTCCGTCGGGCGATAGCTCAACGTACGAAAACTCGTGGGGCTGCTCAAGGAAGGCGCCGGTGTTCGGCGTTGGCACGTCCGTGCTGCACGGTGTGACGGGGCGAATCATGGAGCGTTCGTCGATCAGCGCCGCCCGGTATCCATCGGCGCATGGCTGCAAGAACGCTATCAGCCCGGAGGCATGGGCGCGCGGGCGCGCGCCATCGGCGATCCGCCGCAGACGGTGTTCTGCCAGGTGATAGATATGGATACCAAGGTGTTCGGTGGTGAGGCCGGCATCCACATAGTCGAAGACAATCCGTCCGACGGCCCAGGCTTGCGCCTCCGTCTCCGCATCTGCACCCTCATCCGCATCCGCATCCTGGCCGGCCTGCCGATCCAAGCTCTCCGCCCCCTCGCTCTCTTCGGTCCCACCGGTTCCCGAGTCTTGCTCAACCGAAGGCCCCGGGGGCCGATCTCCCGCCTCCCCTTCCGAGGCACCCGCGTCCCACGGGCCGGCGTCGTTCTCACCATCGTGCCCCCCGGCCTCGCCGTCGCGTTCGCTTGGGTCGGCGCCCGGATCGAAGCCCGGATCGACGCCAGCGTCGCGCTCGCCTGCCTGAACCGCGGCATCGTGGATCCGGGCTTGTTCGGTAGCCCCACCGATGCAACCGAACAGCTGCAGTGACACGAGTGCCAGGATCGCTGTGAGGCTCAGGGCTCGGGCGGGCAGGGGACCCAGCCCAATCACGATCCCGTGCCCACCGTCAAATCGACCAAGAGATACCATCTACCGTCCTCCCGCTGCGCGTTGCTCGACCCCTGACCGGGTCACGACCGAGATGATTCACCGGGCGCGCTTCCCAGCAACACGCCGGTAGCAGTCGCGATCCGGCGACACGACGGCGCCTCGCAGGATTCCGCGATGGCAGTGGTGAGAATGAAGAGGGCATTGAATGAGCGGGGGACCTGGGCCAGTCTACCGGGCGATGATGCGCAATCTCTTCGTCGTGTCGGTTGTGGCGTTGGGCGGCTGCGTTCCTGCGAACCGTCCTCCACCCGAGATGCCGGGCCTGGAGGTTGACGAGATCGCGTCCCAGGTGGAGTTCAAAGGAGCCTTCGATGCGGCTTCGCTCAGAGGAATCGTCGCCGATGAGCTGGCCCGCCTATCCGTCGAACGAAGTGGCGACGGCGACACAAGGAGGCCCGCGCGCTTCATGGTGAGCGCAACCCAGAGTGTTTCTCCCCTCCCAGCCATCCTCTGCCTCGGCGTCTACACCTTGTTTGGCTGCCCTACCACCCTGCACGAAATCAGGGTCGAGCTCACCCTCGAGGTCGGAGGGGCTCGATACGAAGGCGCCGGAAGCGCCAAACACGCCGGCTTCCTTTACTACAACCAACGCGGCGAGGCGGTTGCGCGGGAGGCTGTCGGGCACGCGCTGCAGGACGCCCTGGCGCGGGGGCCCGTAGGGGCTTGAGGATGAAGCCCCCCACCGACTGGGCCCCAGTCCCGACACTCCTGTTCGCGACGATCGCCGGGTGCGTCGCACCCTACGACTCGACGGTGGTGGCCCGTCCGACGCAGGGCTTCCCCGACCCGTGGCCCCCACCGCAGTCCACCGCGGAGGCGGCACACCCGATCGACACCGTCGGGGAGAAGAAGAAGCCCAGCCCTGCCTGGCCCGACGTTGCGAGCAAGGTCGCCGGTCAGCGCGACGGAAAGCGCGATGCCGCCGTGATCGTCGCCGTCGAGGACTACGCCTTCCTGCCGGACATCCCGGGTGCGGTGGCCAATGGCGAGGCCTGGTACCAGTACCTGCTGCATTCGCGCGGCGTACCCCGAGGACGGATCGACGCATTGTTCAACAAGCGAGCGCGGGACGCGCAAATCCGCAAGGCTGTCAACAATGCCGTCAAGCTCGTCGAGCCGGGCGGTCGACTGTGGTTCATCTTTGTCGGACATGGTAGCGCTTCGGCGGAGCACGATGGGCTTCTCGTAGGCTACGACGCGTGGCAAAGCACCGAAGGCCTATCGGATCGCAGCGTGACTGTTCCCGAGTTGCTGCGCGCGATGAGCGCTCCGGCGGTGAACCCGGTGGTGTTTCTCGACGCGTGCTTCAGCGGCCTGGATAGGCAGGGCGATCCAATCGTTCCGGAAACGATGCCGAGCTACGAAATCAAAACCGCCGTTCCACCGAGAGTGCTTCTTCTCACGGCCGCCGGCAACGACGAGTTCGCCGGCGGGCTGCCCCGAGCCGACCGCCCGGCATTTTCCTACATCGCCCTGGGGGCCTTGCGCGGGTGGGCCGACGCAGACGGGAATGGAACGGTGACGGCCGAGGAAGTACAGCAATACAGCGAAGACATCCTTCGGCAGACGAGTGGCTCGGGTCAGACGCCCACCATCGAGGGTCAGGGGAGGCGCAGCCTGGCGCGGTCCAGTGAGCCCGAGCCTCCTGCGATCAACGAAGTTCTCTTGAGAATCAGGACCGAACGATGAGGTCGATCGCCCCAAATACAGTGCGGTGGGCGGCGATCTTCCTTGCAGCCTGCGGCGTCCCGGACCCCGCGCCGGACGTGGCCCTGTCCAACCGAGCCCAGCGCATCCCTTTGGGGGAGAATGAGTACCTGCTGTTTCGGCCCCAGGACCGGGGTGATCAACTGTTAGGTCGACCGGTGGTCTTCGACGAGGGCCAGCCCACCATCGGCGACGAGCTCATGCCCGAGTGCGTCGTTCGCACGCGGCGTACGTCCTCACGCTGGCGAGCCACCTACAAGGAACGGCTTTCCCGGGCTGGCGGAGCCAAGGCCACCATCGGCCCAATCGCGAAGATCCGCGCGGACTACGGAAACCACGCCAGGATCCACATGGCCATCCAGAACTCGGCGCGCTTGGATGCGGACTTCGATGGCGATTGCGGTGCGCAGTTCGTCAGTGAAGTCTTCGTGGGCACGGGCGCCCGTAGTGTGCGCAATCACAGGAAGCTCGGAGGTACCGCAGGCGGGAGCGTCGCAAGCGTGGGCGTCATTGGTGATGTCACCGATGAGCGCGATCGCAGCACCTCCCTGAGCTGGAAGGATCCGCAGGCCTGGATGTTCAAGGTCCGCGAAAGCCCACGAGCAAGCCGCATCGAACTTGACGTCACGATGCCCCTGGAGCTGCGGGATGGCGAGCACTACACGATGAAGGTGCGGGCCACCCAGGACGTCTGGCTGTTCGTCTACGTGCGTGAGGCGGGTGGCCTCGTCGAAAAGCTCTGGCCCAGCCAGGCGCACCCGGAGCTCTCGCTCGCGGCAGGCAACGTGCACGTCTTGCCCCAGCTCCGAGCTGCGCTCCGGGACCCCGCGGTCGCCGCCCAGGAGTGGATGGTCCTGTGCGCATTTGACCATCCCCAGCTCGCGAAGCGCTTCGCGCCGCCGAAAGGGCTCCCAAGCGCAGAACAGATGCAGGTTTGGCACAGCACGCTTTCGACCCGGCTTGAAGAGATCGGCGCTCGGCACTATGGGTGCGAGGAAATCGGCTACCGGATCGTACCCACCACGCGATGAGACTCCCGCGTGATGACAGGGTTGCCGCTTGCAGAGAACCCGTCGTCGACGCAGCGGTAGCGCGTTGAGCGCCATGTTGAACGCCATAGCGCCGAGACCTTCGACACGGGGAATCATCAGCGTCGGACCGGTACCGGACGTTCGACTACGTCGGCTCGCGCCAGAAGCTCGGGCCGGTATTCGAAGTGCATCGTGTCGTAGTGATACCAACGGCCGCCCCAGATGAAGCCGTGCCGCTCGAACGCCTGGACGACGTCGGCTGGGATGCGGTTT
>JAPPOR010000037.1 GCA_028817905.1 Myxococcales bacterium | reverse complement strand
CACGCAGACGACGGCATACGACAGTTCTGCCTGTCGCGGGGGCTCGGAGAGGTGTATAAGCGCCAGGTGCCGGCCCCATCGGCGCCGGGGGCGTCCGGCGTCGACAGTCGAGCCAGCTGCGCGAACGGGTCCGGGGTCTCGACCGTGACGATGGTCGTATCGACCGGCTGGCTGGCCACAAACGAATACCGTCCTTGAGGTCCGCCGCCATCGCCGTCCAGCCAGCACAGCCCCCCGCATGGGGCCAGCCGGACAGCCGCCTCCAAGGCAGACATCGGTTGTTGCAGCGCATGTACATACATCTGCCGGTCGGGTAGCGCAGCCTGCACGGGCGTGCAACGGATGGGGGCAAAAGCCCACTCCGGCGTCGATAGAACGATCGCTTTGGTCGCGATTGCACGCTAGCCTGCTGGAACCCACGGTTCGTTGCTGAGACTCACGGCGGTGGCGGGTGCACGCGGCTTATGTTCGATCGGGTTGAGAAGTACGACATCCTGGAGGAGATAGGGCGGGGCGGTATGGCGACGGTCTACCGCGCCCGGGATACCCGCCTGCACCGTGAAGTCGCGCTCAAGGTAATGCATCCCCATCTCCAGGGGGCGAAAGAGGCCCGCGTTCGCTTCGAACGTGAAGCCCAGACGGTGGCGCGTTTGCGCCACGGTGGGCTCCTCGAGATCTACGACTATAGCGGTGAGGACTCACCGGTGAGCTTCATTGCCACCGAGCTCCTGACCGGTCCGACACTAAAGTCTTACTCGGATGAGCATCCGAACATCCCGGCGGAGCTCGCAGCCTGCATGGTGCTGCAAGTGGCCGAGGCCCTGTCGGCGGCCCATGAGGCGGGGGTGATTCACCGCGACGTGAAGCCTGAGAACGTCATGTTCCACCACGGTCATGTCAAGCTGACCGACTTCGGCATTGCCCAGCTTGTCGATGTCCAGGGCATGACGACCACCGGCCAGGTGCTCGGGTCGCCTGGTCATATGGCTCCTGAGCAGATCGAGGGCAAGGAATGCACGGTCCAGAGCGACCTGTTCTCTCTCGGGACGGTGCTCTATCTATTGGCTGTAGGTGAATTGCCGTTCTCGGGTCCCAACACGCCCCACGTGCTGAAGCGGATCGTCGAGGGTAAGTACCAGGATCCGCTGCAGATTCGGTCATCCATCGGAGCCCCGCTGCAGCGCATCATCTGGCGCTGCTTGGCTACTGACGTGTCCAAGCGCTACCAAAGTGCTGGGGAACTTGCCGAGGATTTGGGTCGCTTTATCGCGGGGTCTGGGATTGAGGATCCGGCCGAGGCGTTGTCGAGCTATCTGGCTGATCCGGAGACCTACGCCCGCGAGTTCACCGCGGCTCTGATTGAACGCTTGATCGAGCGCGGTGAGGCGGCCCAGCGTGCGCGCAACCGCCCGGCGGCGCTCGACGACTTTAATCGCGTGCTGGCCCTCGATGACGGGAACCCGAGGGTTCTGGCCTCCGTCCAACGCTTGAGCCGCCGCTCACGGGTCCGGCGCGTGGGGCTGTGGGCGGTGGCTATCTGTGCTGCCGGAGGGGTCGTGGCGGCTCTCGTCGGTTTGCGGGAAGATGCTCGGCCGAGCGTTGCGAAAGCTCCTCCATTGGAAGTTGTCGCGCCGCTGCCCAAGCCAGCCAAGCGACTTGTGCCCGAGCCTTCGGGCCAACAGCACGCGGCGACCACGAGCTCCAGGGATCAAGCACCTCTGGTACAGCCGCAAGCGTCGGAGCGGGTTGCGCCAGGTGGGGCCCAACGCGCGTCGGCACGCGGCGAGACACGCGGGCGCGACGGTCCGCGCAGCGTCCGCTTTCGGCCATTTCCCGCGAATGTCTCGATCAGTGTCGATGGTGGACCTGCCAAGCCATTCGGGCCCTCCTTCCGGCAAGTTGAGCTTTCCCCGGGGCGCCACACGTTCAAGTTCATGGGGGCTCACGATTGCTGCGAAGATTTGGAGTTTGAGCAGGTGATCCCGGCGGGTCCCGGCACGACCACAGTGGCTCGGTCACTTGAGTTCAAGCCCGCCGGTCTGTACGTCGTGACGGAGCGTCCCGCCAACGTGAGCGTCAACGGTGGGGCGGTTCGCGGCCGCACACGGAGCGTCCTGCAGGTTCCCCACGAGCGCGCCTTGCTCCAGACGCATGTGGTCATCGTCTCTGCCGACGGCTTCGAGCCCTTCCGGGCAAGTGTTCAGTTACGTGCCGGTCAGGTGAAGACCCTGGAGGTTCCTGTGACCGCGCTCAAGCGAGCGAAAGGAGCCAGGAGGATGGAAAAATCCGAGTGAACGGGGACTGGACCTGCGTTATCCTCCGGTGGCGCTTGCCACGCATGCCTGTCACGCGCGCCGGGTTGTAGACGCTCGCCTGAAGGTACGCGACGGGTCGGCCGCCCGTCACCGCGATGCCCTTTCGATCGTCACATCATCGCTGCGCGCAACGTGAGTGGAGGTCGCGCGACCCTGCATCGAGGGTTCGATGGCGACGGATCGGCTTCGGTCTGATGGCCTGGTTGGTAGTGGGCCTCGTGCCTTCCGTCGTGGCAGCCAACGAGTTCGACGAGTTTCAGAAGGCGCGTAGCGCCTACGAGGTGGCGAGCTACGAGCTAAGCGCCAAGCTTTTTGGAGCCCTCGTTGGTGGCGAGGTGCCACGACTTCAAAACCGTAGCCTGGTCCTTGAGTCACTCAAATATTTGGGGGCTAGCTTACTCTTCATGGGGGAGACCGGCAGGGCCGAGAACACATTTGAGCGCTTGCTCCGCATGGAAATCGACTACGTGCTCGATCCCCTGGCGTTTCCGCAGGAGGTGCAGGTGGCGTTCGCTCGCGTCAAGGGGCGCCTGCAGTCCGCACTCGTTGAGAAGCGCCAAGCGGAACAGGAGCGTGAACAGGCCCGTGAAGCTGCGGTCGTACACGAACGGGAGCGGGCCCGGGCGCGCCAGGCGCGCTTGCTCAAGCTAGCCTCCACGACCCGGATCGAGGAGCAACGCAGTCGCCTGGTTGCCATGGTCCCGTTTGGAGCGGGTCAATTCCAGAACGGTGACAAAGAGTTAGGGTTTCTGCTGGCCGCGTCACAAGTGGTCGCGTTGGGAGTTTCTATCACCGGATATGTGCTCTATGAACAGTTGCGTGCCGAGGCTCGCTTGGCCAGCCCGCTGGATAACACGAGCCTTGAGGAGAACGAGTCCAAGGAAGACCTGTACAGGAACACCAACCGGATCTCGATGGTCGTGTTCGCGGCCCTGGCCATCGCGGGGGTCGTTGACGCGCAGCTTCGCTTTCAGCCGACGCGGGTCACCGAGCGGCCGCGCAACATCGACCCCGAGCTCCGCAAGACCCCTCCCCTGGAAGTTGGGCTCGACGGTATCCGTGTTCGGTTCTAGAATTGGGGCGTATTTCGGACCGTATAGCGCCGGGGCCAGGTCGGGGTGCTCGGGCAGTGCCGTCGCTCGAGGTCTGAACGTCTGCCCTAGTTGCCTTCGTGGGCACGACCCGTATCATCGCTGATCGGGAATTGCCTGCGTTTCCCTTGACACTAGGCCCATCGCAAGTATCTTTCCGCTCCCCGCGTTCGCGAAACGTGTCTGCACCACCTCTTCGCGCCCTGCGCGTCGATCGTTTTTTTTAGGTGGTTTCGAGCTGATATGCCGACAATCCAACAGCTTATTCGGAAGGGCCGCACGGCCAAGGTGAAGAAGACCGACTCGCCTCACCTCGAGTCATGCCCGCAGAAGCGCGGCGTCTGCACGCGCGTCTACACGACGACTCCGAAGAAGCCGAACTCGGCCCTGCGCAAGGTTGCCCGCGTGCGGCTATCGAACGGCATGGAGGTCACGACGTACATTCCGGGCGAGGGGCACAACCTACAGGAGCACTCGGTCGTGCTGATCCGTGGCGGGCGCGTCAAGGACCTGCCAGGCGTTCGCTACCACGTTGTCCGTGGCACGCTGGATGCGACCGGCGCCCAGGGGCCCTCCAACACCAACAAGGCTGACCGCACCCAGCGCCGTTCGAAGTACGGCGTCAAGCGGCCGAAGCAGTAAGGAACGGACGAGAGATGGCCCGTCGCCGCGAGATACCGAAGCGCAAAGTGCTGCCCGATCCCAAGTACAGGGATCGACTTGTGTCCAAGTTCACGAACATCCTGATGCTCGACGGCAAACGCTCGGTGGCCGAGGGCATTGTCTATGGCGCCTTCGACATCGTCTCCGAGCGATACAAAGCCGACCCGCTAGAAACCTTCCGCAAGGCGCTCGATGCGGTCAAGCCAAAGCTCGAGGTGAAGAGTCGACGCGTTGGCGGCGCGACCTACCAGGTTCCGGTCGAGGTCCGTCCGGACCGGCGGGTCGCCCTGGCGATGCGATGGCTGTCGCAATACAGCCGCGATCGCGGCGAAAAGACGATGGTTGAGCGGCTTGCCGCTGAGCTGATGGATGCGGCCCAGGGCCGCGGCGCAGCGGTCAAGAAGCGCGAGGATACCCACCGGATGGCGGACGCCAACAAAGCGTTCGCCCACTATCGCTGGTAACCGGTTTTACGGTTGAGCAGGTCCCGCACCCACGCCAGCACGGGATACCACTCGACTAGGAGACGCGAACCCGCCCATATGAGTGCTGCCACATAGACGAGAACCGCATCGGTCTAGAAACCGGGCGCTGTCTGCACCTTGGGTGCGCCACGTCCACCGCTGCAGTTCTCGAAGCCCTTTTCGAAAGAAGGTGCCCCGAGGGTGGGCACCAGGGTCGGAAAGGGTTTTCTTGTGTCAAGGCCCGGTCGGGCCGAACCTGTGGGCCCAGCGGATCAAAAGACGATGCCTCGCGAATACCCACTCGAGAGAACGCGCAACATCGGCATCATGGCGCACATCGATGCGGGCAAGACCACTACGACCGAGCGGGTCCTCTACTACACGGGCGTCAACTATAAGATCGGCGAGGTCCACGATGGCGCTGCCACGATGGACTACATGGAGCAGGAGCAGGAGCGAGGCATCACGATCACGTCAGCCGCGACGACCTGCTTCTGGCAACCGGAAGCAGGCCCCTTTGGTGGCCAGCGGTTCCGCATCAACATTATCGACACGCCCGGCCACGTCGACTTCACAATCGAGGTTGAGCGGTCGCTGCGCGTACTAGACGGCGCCGTCGCCGTGTTCGATGGCGTTGCGGGTGTGGAGCCGCAGTCCGAGACCGTCTGGCGCCAGGCTGATCGCTATTGTGTTCCGCGGATCTGTTTCGTCAACAAGATGGACCGCGCCGGGGCCAACTTTGCCAGCGCCATCGATTCCATGCGCGAGCGGCTTGGTGCCAACGCGGTGCCCGTGCAACTTCCGCTCGGAACCGAGGCGGAGCATCGCGGCATCATCGATCTCGTCCGGATGAAGGCCGTTGTCTTCGAGGACGACTCGCGCGGCGCCAAGTTCGAGTTTACGGAGATCCCCGAGGAACTGGTCGGGGAGGCAGCAGCTGCCCGGGAAGTACTTCTGGAAGCGGTGGCGGAGGTCGATGAGCGACTCATGGAGCGCTATCTGGACGGGGACACGGCCTTCTCCGTCGACGAGATCCTGACGGGGCTGCGGGCAGCGGTGTTGGACAACAACCGAATCGTCCCGGTGTGCTGTGGATCGGCCTTCAAGAACAAGGGCGTCCAGCAGCTCTTGGACGCGGTTGTCGACTTTCTGCCTTCGCCACTGGATGTACCTCCGATCAAGGGTGTGAGCCCCGACGGGGACAAGGAAGACGCTCGCCCGGCCGACGACAAGGCGCCGTTCTCGGCACTGGCTTTCAAGATCATCAACGATCCGTTCGTCGGTCAGTTGACGTTCATGCGCGTGTACTCCGGCACGCTCGACGCGGGTACGGCAGTGCTCAACTCGACGAAGGGCAAGAAGGAGCGCATCGGGCGGTTGCTCATGATGCACGCCGACAAGCGCGAGGAAATCAAAGACATCCAGGCGGGCAACATCTGCGCTGCGGTGGGGCTAAAAACAGCGACTACGGGCGATACCCTGTGTGATGCCAAGGCTCCGATCGTCCTGGAGCGCATGGATTTCCCCGATCCTGTCATCTCAGTGGCGATCGAACCGCGCACGAAGGCTGAACAGGCCAAGCTCGGTGAGGCGCTCACCAAGTTGTCGGCGGAGGACCCGTCCTTTCGCGCCCACACGGACGAGGAGACCGGCCAGACCATCATCAGCGGGATGGGCGAGCTGCATCTAGAAATTCTCGTGGATAGGATGAAGCGAGAGTTCAAGGTGGACTGCAATGTGGGCAAGCCCCAGGTCGCCTACCGCGAGAGTTTGACGAGCACCGTCAAGCAAGAAGGCAAGTACGTCAAGCAGTCGGGCGGCCACGGCATGTACGGGCACGTCTGGATCGAGGTGGGCCCCTGCGAGGAGGGTGCCGGCTTTGTTTTCGAGAACGGCATTGTCGGTGGCGTGATCCCCAAGGAATTTATCTCTTCGATCGAGAAAGGCATTCACGACGCGATGGAGCGGGGAGTGCTGGCGGGCTACCCGGTCATCGACGTCAAGGCCACCTTGTACGACGGTAGCTACCACGACGTGGACTCATCGGGTCCGGCCTTCGAGGTGGCGGCTTCGATGGCCTTTCAAGATGGCGCGCGCAAGTCCGGGCTCAATCTACTGGAACCGGTGATGTCGGTTGAAGTCGTTGTCCCCGAGGACTACATGGGGGACGTGATTGGTGACCTCAACAGTCGGCGGGGCAAGATCACGGGCATGAATCCGCGCGCGAATGTGCAAGTCGTCGAGGCGGAAGTTCCCTTGGCGACGATGTTCGGCTATTCCACCGACCTGCGTTCCAAGACCCAGGGCCGCGCCACCTACAGCATGCAGTTTCACAAGTACGAACCCGTTCCCGGCAGCATCGCGGATGAGATCGTTGCGAAGGTCAAAGGGGAGTGAGCCGAACAGCGCCGTGCTGACGCGTCCCGAAGATCAAGAAGCTTACGGAGAGCAAGGAAAGAGCTATGGCCAAGGAAAAATTCGTCAGGACTAAGCCGCACGTAAACGTCGGTACCATTGGTCATATCGACCATGGCAAGACCACCTTGACCGCTGCGATCACGAAGGTGATGGCGGACACGTATGGCGGCAACGCGATCAACTACGCGGATATCGCCAAGGGTGGCACCGTGCGCG
>JAPPOR010000228.1 GCA_028817905.1 Myxococcales bacterium | reverse complement strand
ACGATTCGTTCGTCCGGTTCAATCTTCAAAATCGGCTCGCCCTTCTTGACGATGTTCCCGTCGGCGTCGGAGAGCAAGACCTTGGTGACGACCCCGCTGAAGGGTACCGAAATCTTGTTGAACATCTTCATCACTTCGATGACGAAGAGCGGCTGACCGGCTTCGAAGCGGGAGCCTTCCTGCACCAGTGGAGGCAGGTGCGGCGCTTCGCGGGAATAGAAGTGACCACCCATGGGCGTCACCACCTCGTCGGAGCTGGCTACCGGCGGCGGGGCCAGCTTGCGCTGATACTGCTTGCGGGCCTCGGCGTCCGCGCAGAAATCGGGGAACTGGACACCCAGGTCCTCGCCGACGCGCACCCCGAAGAAACCGGCAGCCATCCCCGCCCGAGGAAGCATCAGGAGAAGTTCGAGCCCGAGCTGAAAGCCCGCATGGGCGGCCCGCGCCCTCTCCCACAGCGCCGCGTCGCCATCAAAGCCAGAAGGAGCAGCGCTCGCGTTCAGCTGCTCGCTGAGCTGCGACCAGCTCGTGACACCGAGGTTCTCACGCAGATGGCCGTAGAACGCCCTCGCGTCGTCGAGGATCTTTCGATCGTGATCCCAGATCGTCTCGCTGGGGGGTTGGCCACCGAGGGGTTCGAGCGCCAGAAAGTGGTACAGCGCGTAGAGCACCTCGACCGGATTGTCAGCAAAGACAAGCCGGTCCCCGTCGCGCCGCCACAGGCGCCCATCATGAAGCCCGAGAAAACCCGCCAGCGCGTGCGGTCGTGAGAGCAACCGCTCGAGCGGACGGACTATCAGGGTGTGCTTGAGCGCAAGGACGGGCCGAGCCGCCGCCTCGACGGCGCCGAGTGTTTGCTCCCAGGCCGCCTCCAGATCCAGGTCCGCCGTCACCCCGGCCAGACGACCGACCGCTGTGAGGTAGCGATCCATGAACTGGGTGGAGGGCTTGAACATCGCGTCGTGACCCAACACCCAAGCGAGCAGCCCGTAGTGCACATCCAGGTTGGTCTGGACATCTTCCCCACGAATCGAGGTCCGTCGCAACACCTCGGCCAAGCGCTCGAGATTCTCGCGGCGGCTGTCACCGTGTGTGATCACCAGGGCGATATTGGAGTCGTAGGCACCCGCCAGGCGGTAGTACATGAAAGAACCGGTGTCGGGGTTACGCGTGCCGATACCCTGGTCATCGCGCAATTCATCCTCCAACGGGGGAGACCAACTGGTGATTAGACCGCCTGCGTGGGGCTGCAACGCGGCGTTGGTCGCGTTGATGCGCACCTCCGCTCCCGAGGGCCGGCGCACCACGCGTTCCGGCTTTGGCAAACGCGCTCCGTGAACGGAAAGAACCGCCATCGCCTCGACCAGACTGTCGAGGTAGAAACAGTCCTCGGGGTCCCGTGGGTTTTCGAACTTGAGCGTGTACACCTGCTCCGTCACGCGGTGCTCCACCTGGATTCGCGTGTTGACCTCCATGAAGAAGTGGCGGGCGCCATCGACGATCGCCTCAAAGGTAGACACGCTGTTCAGATTCACAGCCTCGCCCAGCCGAGCGGCTTCCGTCTCCATGCGCTTGAGCGCAGCCAGGTCGTCCTCCAGAACCGCCACAACCGCCTTGTTGCGTTGCCCTCGGGCTCGCTCAAGCTCGGCGGAAAGCTGCTCCTGGGTCAGCGAGATCTCGAGCAGCTTTTGCTCGTGCATCTGAACAGAGCAGTCGCGACCACCCAGGGACACGCACCACTGCCCATTGCCGATGATCTGAATCTCGTTGTGACGGGTGGTCTCGATATTGAGTTCGATCAGGAAGTTGCGGTTCGCACCGGGTGCCACGACCTTGGACTCGGCCAGCACATCGGTCACGGCGGAAGCAACCTGGCTGGGCTCGGAGATCACCCGCTGCCCCTTACCGCCACCGCCGCCGATGTACTTGAAGCGAATGCGGCTACCGGCGTGATCCTTCCAGATCTCCTCGCAGTGCCGCGCCGCCTCGGCCTGGAGCTCCTCGATGGTCACCAGCTCCACACTTCGCTGGTAGCCGGCTTGCAGCAACCTTTCGGCGTTGTCCGCAAGCGCACAGGCCGAATCGAACTCACAACTAAGCCCGTGCTGTTCGGCCAGCGCCGTAAGCGCAGCCTGATCCTTGCATCGACGGGTGAGCGCAAGCGCCGACACGTTGTCGACACCAGGCGTGACCGAGATCTCGAGGCTGCGGGCCAGCTTCTTGGCCTCGTCCTTGGCCCCCACGGCGCGCGCTACATGGGAGCTGGGCCCCATGAACGTAAGCCCGCTGTCCTCGATCGCGGCGATGAACTCCGCATCCTCCGCCATAAAGCCATAGCCGGCGAACAGGTGTGTGTAGCCATGACGCCTCGCGATCCGGATGATGTCAGCGATGCGCGCTTGCTTTTCACCCTGGCCGCTGCCCATGTAGTCGGGCACGCGGTGGATGTTCTGTGGGAAGCGGAAATCGCGCAGCTCGGGGGCCAGGCACTGGGGATAGACGATCGAATCCTTCTCCGACAGAAGCATGCCGTAGGAGCCGACGCCGATCTCATCGAAGACGTCCATCGCCTCCTTGCGGACCGGCCCGCGACACACGATCAAACACTTGATCGACGACAGATCGAAGGAACGAACCCACTCGGATTCGGCATCCGAAAAACGCTTGCGTACTAGATCCCGATTCAGCATATCACTCGAACTCGCGCTGCACGCCCCCCATGGCGCTGGGCGTATAGTGGCGCATCAGATAGTTTAGGTTGCGCGCCAGGACCCGACGGCTCGTCCCGGGCATCACGATGCGTGAAACCGAACCCAGGGATAGCGCTTCCTTGGGGTTCATCAGCTCGCGCTCGTAGCGGGCCGAGAGACGCGCAAGCGCTTCCTCGCGCTCGCCAGCCGCATCGTCCTCGGTCGCGCCGGCTGCGATGGCCGCATCGTAGGCGCTGCGAATCTCACCCAACTCGCGCTTGTAGACGTACTCGCGACCGGCCGGGCCCATCACGGCGATGCGCGCGGTCGGCAGCGCAAACACCATGTCCGCGCCCGTGAAGTGGGAGTTGAACGACGCGTAGGCGCCGCCGAACGCGTTGCGGATGATCAGCGTGATGCGGGGGGTGCGCACATCGATGATGGCGTCCAGCAGGCGCCTGCCTTCGAGCACGATGCCGCCACGCTCCTGTTCGGGACCCGGCAAGAAACCGGTTGTGTCCTCGACGAATATCAGCGGAATATTGTACAAATTGCAGAAACGCACGAAGCGCGTGCCCTTGCGCGCCGCGCCGATGTCGATCTGCCCCGACGCCGTCGCCGAGTTGTTGGCGACGAAGCCCACCACGTGCCCCCCAAGCCGACCGAAGGCGGTCACCAGGTTGCGCGCGCGTTGGGGCTGCAACTCAAGGTATTCGCCATGGTCACACAACTGCTGCAGGTAGAGCGTGATGTCGAAGGGTGCGTTGAAGCCCGCGGGGCTGGTGAATGTCTTGCGGAAGAGAATGTCTTCGTCTTCGGTAAATCGGTCGATCGGATCGGAGGTCGGCCAATAGGGCGCGTTCTCGTGATTGTTGTTCGGAAGATAGGACAGCAGCCGCAGGGCCTTGCGCAGGGAGCCGAGCTCATCGGAGGCGATCAGATCCACCACGCCGCTCTGTCCGTGGACGCGCGGACCTCCCAACTCGTCCGCGCTGACCTCCTCGCCCAGCACCGATTTGACCACGCCCGTTCCGGTCAGACCGAAGAACGTGTTCTCGCACTGGATCATGAACGAACCCTGGCGAGGCAAGTAGGAGCCACCTCCGGCGTTGAAGCCGAACATGAGCATCACGCTCGGGACCACGCCGCTCACCTTGCGGACCGCCGTGAAAGCTTCGCTGTAGCCATCGAGCCCACCGACTCCCGCGGGCACGTAGGCACCCGCTGAGTCATTCATCCCGATCAATGGGATCCCGTGCTCACCCGCCATCATGATGAGACGCGCCAGCTTGGCCCCGTTGGTGGCGTCCATGGCCCCGGCGCGCTGGGTGAAGTCGTGACCATAAACGGCGACATCGCGACCATTGATGTTCAGAATTCCGGTCACGATTGAGGCGCCGTCCAGGGAGGGCCCCCAGTTCTGCCAATGGATCGTGGGGCGCTCCTGGGTGAGGACCTTGAGTCGCTCCCAGACGGTCATCCGGCCCTTGCCGTGTTGGACCATCACGCGCGACAAGCCGCCACCTTCGCGCGGCTTGTCCAGCAACTCGCGACCCATCTTGAGGGCGTCGTCGTAGGGATTGCTGGCCGGCGGCGGGTCGGTCAAACCGGTCGACGGCTTCAGTGCAAGCGGGTTTTCCAGCGAGTAGGATTCGGTCATGACGGCGTTGCGGCCGACGGGGGTGCGGACCGCGGGGGCGGTGGTAATACGCCGCGTGCGCGGTTGCAATGCCCGCGTCGTCCCAGCCACGACCGCCGGAAATCATCAGAAAATCAGGCTTGGTCGAGGATCGGTCCCGGGGCGTGCCCCGAAAAGCGCCCGGCCGGCCCTCCCGGCTGCCGCCGGCCCCGAGCTCCCTGGGGTCGCGCGCGGGATGGGCCCGTCTGGCGACGATCGCAGGCACCACGTTCCGAGCCCCCAGAGATGCACACGGGGTCGCATTTGATGCAACCCGCACATTCTTGGGGCGCTTGTGGTACTAGGAATAGCTTAGGGTTACGGCGGGGCTCGCTACGGCTGTGGCACGCCTCGGTCAACGCCGGAGGCCGACGAATTCATGGGGAACTCTTGCTTGGCGGTTCGAAGGCCCAGCCAGCTGGGTCACGTCTGGACTACGATCATCGGGATCACGACCATCGGGATCATGACAGCGAGCAGCCCGGTCCGCGCTCGGTCGCTCGACCAACACGTGGTGGTGCTACCGCACGTGGGCGACGCGGATCTCGAGAGCGAGCGCAATACAGCTGACCGCGAAGTACACCAGGCCCTACTGGACCAGGGCTTCCAGGTGTACGGGCGGGCCAGCGCACGGGACAACATGTGCCAGGTGCTCGAGTGCGCCAGCGAACTGCTGGCCGAGACCGGGACGCAGTTGGCGGTTGCTGTCGGGGTCTGGCACCGCGGCGAAGCGGACGTGGTGTACGTCACCTTGGTCGATGTGGAGGGAAACCGGTATTCCGGCCAGGCGCCGATCGAGATCGGGCGCGTCGCGGAGGCTGCCAAGGCGGCCCTACTCGACGCCCGCGGTCTGCAGCTGCTTGGCCCCGGGCCGTGGGTGCACGTCGAAGGCAGCCCAGAAGGGGCCAGCGTCGAGATCGACGGAAGCTTTGTGGGTGTGCTCCCCTACCGGGGTGCCCTGGGCCCGGGCGACCACCGGCTCGAGGTGAGTGCGGCCGGCTACGTGACCGAGGTGCGAACGCTCAAGATCCCGGACGACCCGGCGGTGACCACGCGCACGTCGGTGGGCCTGCGCGCCGGCGACGGTGACGCAACCGCTAAGCTGGCGGAGCTTCCGGATCTCACCGACAGACCGCCGCCGCCCTACGAAGCCAGCGTATGGAACTTCCTGCTCGGGGGTGCGGCGGTGGCGGGCGGAATCGCGATCGCGACCGTCGACCCCGTACGGACCGCGATGCGCCAGGACGACTGCGCCAGCGGCACCATGCCCTGCACAGAGTGGTACGGCATTGGTAAGGAAAGCATCGCCAAGGTGGTCGGTGGCTCGCTGCTTGCAGTGACCGGCGTGGCGTTCATGATATGGCAGCCCCTACAGGTCGAGGCCGAGGTGGGGGACCGAAGTGCCAAGATCTCGCTACGCGGACAGTTCTAGTCCAGCCCATCTGGGGAAAACGAACGCACATGGCTCCACAACGAACTCGCATCTGGTGCTCGGTCCTGCTGCTTGCGGCGTGCCAACTGGAAACCACCAAGAAGCCACCCCCCGGCACCCTGGTTGGCGGTGCCACAAATCCAGGCGGCGATGGGGGCTCCGGAACAGGTGGAGACGGCGATCAGGCGACGAGCCCCCCCACGGGTGTCGCGGGCAACGATGGGGGTGGAGACGCCGGCGGCAACGGCGCGGGAGACGGTGACGGCGACGGCGACATCACCATGACAGGCGACGGCGACGGCGACATCACCATGACAGGCGACGGCGACGGCGACGGCGACATCACCATGACCGGCGACGGCGACGGCGACATCACCATGACAGGCGACGGCGACGGCGACGGCGACGGCGACGTCGAAGTGCCTTGCGACACAAACAAGACTCCCATCGAAGAACCTTGCCTCCGAACGCCTGAGCACGCGGTCTTCGTGTCCGTGTCAGGCCGGGACGAGGCTGCAGGCACGCCCGAAGATCCGCTATCGACGATCGCTGGGGGCATCGCACGCGCCCGGTACAACCAGGTGTCGCGGGTAATCGTCTGTGCGGGGACCTACCGCGAAACGGTTTCGATCACGGACGGCCAGAAGCTTGAACTGTTCGGCGGCTTTGTCTGCGGCGATGGCGCCTGGGAGTACGAAGGGGACCCCACCGACCCACAAACAATCGCGCAGCCGGATGAAGACGCCCCCGCCCTCGTCATCCGGGACAACGGCTTCCGTGTCCTCATCGATAGCATGGGTTTCATCGCAAACGATGCGCGCGACGAAGGGGGCAGTAGCATCGCGGCCGAGGTGCACGACGCGGGCGCGGTGGAACTCAAGCGAGTCTCCCTTCACGCGGGAGATGGTAAGGCGGGCCGCGACGGTTCGCTCACGGAGTACCCATACCCGAACACGGGGAACACCGACGACGGTTGCCGGAGCGGCAACGGCTGCCTTGCGGGGTACGACGCCAATGGCAGCAACGGGGGCAACGCACGCGAGTACGAGTGTCCGACGGACCAGCAAACCGTCGGAGGCGCGGGCGGCTTCAACGTTCCTCCCCTCCCCACACGGGGCACGGACGGGCGGCCACGGCTGGGCGCAGGGCGCGGGGGCCAGGGCGCCACCAACGGCTCCAACTGTGGTGGAGGCGATCGCGGGGAGCAGGGTAGAGCCGGGACGCTCGGGGAGGGTGCGACCACCTTTGGAGCCCTGGAAGACGGTGCCTGGCTCGCCAGCGCAGGCACGGCGGGCGGGGCCGGAAGCGTTGGCCAGGGCGGCGGCGGCGGCGGTGCCGGCGACGGCAGGGGCGGCGGCGGCGGCGGCGGCG
>JAPPOR010000337.1 GCA_028817905.1 Myxococcales bacterium | reverse complement strand
GAACGTCGTCGAGCGGGGTCGGCTCAGTACGAAACCGAACAGGAGCCGGACATGCACAACGCCAACGAAGTAGCACGGCAGCTGATCTCGCGCTTTGCCCCCGAATACAGGATGCAGATCAGGCTCGACGATCAGACCATCGCGATCGCCTGCAACCGGGCCGACATCAGGGAGCAACTGAGTCGCTACTTCCGCCATATCGTGGAACCGCACGACGGTCAGGAGCCGCAGGTGTTCGTCCTGCACGCAGACACCAAGGAACCCTCGCTGGCCTCACCTTTGACGGCGTGGGCGCGCGAACCCGGTAAGACGCGTCAGAAGGAAGCGTTCGCAGAGCTCGCAGGCGGCCGACTGATCGCCAAGGTCCGCACGGGTATGCAATTCTTGGTCTCTCCCGAGCGCATCCTCGCACTGGGTGACTGCCGCAGTAACCTCAACCAGGTCATCAACGTCATCAACGCTCGCTATATCACGCACTTGCTGCAAGCGGGCGGAGTCCTGTGCCACGCAGCGGCAGCCGCTGGCGCCGGGACCGGCGTGGCATTCGCAGGCGTCTCCGGGGCCGGCAAGTCCACATTGATGCTGCACTGCGTCGGCCGCGGCGCCTCCTTCACCAGCAACGACCGTCTGATTCTGGAAGACAGCCACCCGGTTCGCATGCGAGGGGTGCCCAAACTGCCGCGCATCAACCCGGGCACCGCGCTGTCGATCAAGGAACTGCAGAGCATCCTGGATGCCGAACGCCGGCGGGAGCTGGAGGGCTGGGATGCGGACGCATTGTGGAACCTGGAGGAGAAGTACGACGTCGACGTGGAAACGATCTACGGCAGGAACCGCATCGTGCATGCAGCCCCGCTCGATGGCTTCATAGTCCTCACCTGGTCGCGCACCAACGGCACCCAGTGCAGGATAGAACGACTGGATATAGACGACGACCCGCGTCTGCTGGAAGCCATCTGCAAATCACCGGGCCCTTTTCATTTCGACGAAAGCGGCCAGTTTCTCAGCGGCTATCAGCCGCCCTCCCCGGACGCCTATCGCGAGATTCTCTCGCGTGTGCCTATCTACCGCATAGACGGTGGCATCGACTTCGACGCGGCCGCCAACCATGCCCTCGAGATCCTTCAGATCAAAACATGATGGACACGGGAGCATGAGCGAACGCATTCCAATTCGTCGTGCTGTTCACGTCCCGAGCGAAACCGCGCTTGCGCGCAGCCTGCGAGCGCCGGAGCTCGGCCCCCGAATCCTGCTCTTCAGCGGCGGATCAGCGCTCAAGCGGATCTGCCACAATCTCAAGGACTACACCCACAACTCGATCCACTTGATCACGCCGTTCGACTCGGGCGGCAGCTCGGCGAAGCTTCGAGAGAGCTTTCAAATGCTCTCGGTAGGAGACCTGCGGAACCGCCTAATGGCCCTCGCTGACGAGGGCGCTCTGGGCAATCCGGAGATCTACGCATTGTTTTCGCACCGCCTGGAGACGGACGCGACGGCAGCTGAGCTTCGCGAGCAGCTGGAAAGCATGGTGCTCGGGCGGCACGATATGGTGGCCGCGGTCCCAGAACCCATGCGACGCATCGTACAGGTGCACCTGCGACACTTCGCCAGCCGCATGCCGGACAACTTTGATCTGCGCGCAGCTAGCATCGGAAATCTGATTCTTGCCGGTGGCTACCTTGCCAACGACCGAGACATCGAGTCGGTCATCTTCTTGTTTTCGAAACTGGTGAACGTGCGCGGCATCGTGCGACCAACCGTTGACATCGACCTGCACCTCGCGGCGGAGATGGCGTCGGGAGAAATCATCCTCGGTCAGCATAAGCTGACCGGCAAAGAGACGGCGCCCCTGTCGGAGCCGATCGAGCAGCTCCAGCTCACGCGCGACCTCAAGCAGCTGAAACGGGCGGGAGCGGAAATCGACGACAAGACCCGCAAGCTCATCATGAGCACCGACCTGATCTGCTATCCCGTAGGCAGCTTCTACACAAGCGTCATCGCCAACCTCTTACCCAGCGGCGTCGGTGAGGCGGTTTGCCAACGCACGTGCCCGAAGGTCTACATCCCCAACTTCAAGGGCGACCCCGAACAGGTCAACACGACGGTTTGCGCTGAGATCGACTCCTTGCTTGAGTACATCCGGCAAGACGCCGGGTCAGACGTTCCCACCGACCGCATCATGAACCTGGTTCTCCTGCACACGGACTTGTCCGCCTATGGCCGCGACGTCAACCTCGAAGGGCTCGAACGGCGCGGCCTAACCCCACTGCAGCGCCCCATCCTCGCCGAGGACGGCCTCACCCACGACCCCCTGGCAGTCGCACAAATCCTGCTCAGTTTGGCCTGAGGACTAGTACGCACGGCATGAGCCAGGAGTCATCGCGCGCGGTTGAGGCTCGGCCGATCGGGTCGTACACTGCGCCCGACCCATGGCGCTCGCCTTCGGAATCCTCGCATCGCACCGAGGCGGCAGCACCCGGGCCGTGGTCAACGCACAGCAGTACGAAACGCAACCGCCTGGCTCAGCCCGGATGGTGCCCCAGCGTCGATGAGGGGCTAGGCAACTTGGGCTGCACCGGGTTGTAGGCTCCGCTGTCGAGCAGACACCTGGCGAGGCCCGAAGCCAGCTCGCTGAACTGGTAGGGCTGCGCGTGATCGTCGTTTCCGGTGGCCACGACCGCGATCCCCACCAGGTTGTCGATGCTGTCGATCATCGTCCGCAGGGGAATCGCCTCCAGCCGTAGGCCTTCTTGCCCGGAGACCACCTCGAATGACACCGCTGTGCCAGCCTGCATCCCGGTCCAGCCGCTTTGCGTCATGGTAACGTCGTCCTTGTCTAGCTCCAGATCGAGTTGGGCCTGGGCATAGTTTGCCAGGGCCTTCGGATCTTCCGGT
This sequence comes from Myxococcales bacterium, assembly GCA_028817905.1. Taxonomy (GTDB): domain Bacteria; phylum Myxococcota_A; class Polyangia; order Polyangiales; family JAFGIB01; genus JAPPOR01. Next base: position 4,277 of record JAPPOR010000337.1, on the reverse strand, counting down.
TCACCCCGCGAGGCTACCAACGAAAGTCCCGTATCTGTCAGCAGGAACAACCAGCCATGCGGCGCTCCGTGGACCTCGCAAAGTAGCGCCAAGCTCTCGCGCGCCAGGGCGTCGGCACCGGCGCCGGTGGGCAGGCTACTGAGCAGACTGGCGACCGACGCGCTGTCGTCGGGATGAGTGGCTGGCTGCGGAACCAGCAACGCGCCGGTACCGATACCCGCCTGCTGACCTTCCTCGAGCAACAGGCGGTAGCGACCAGCGAGCATTGATCCGGCTGCTACCCGATACTCGTGGGCGGCGGCCGCCGCCGCCGCCTCGAAGGCCTCCGGGTCGTCGCTGACGATTGCCACACGCGCCAAGTACTCGTAGGAGTGCCCGAGCTGGAGCCCAGTCACGCCGAGCTCGGTCTGCCAGGCGATTTCCCCCTCGATCCGCGCCCGTGCCTCCCCGTGGTGCCCCAGGGTCGCCTCCGCGAGCGCCACCTCCAGCGCCAGGCCGCGGGCCAGGATCCGCCGGCCGCTGGTGTGGCATTCCGAAAGCGCGGCCGCCCCACGCTTCAAGGCCATCTCCGCCTGACCAGCCTCCACCAGGAGAGCGACCTCGACCTCAACCCCCCGGTAGAAAACGGGGGGCGTGATCTTCGCCTGGGTGGCGACGTCCCGCAGCGTACCGACCGCGTCCAGCGCCGCCTCCGGTTGCTCGCATAGCCGGTGATACCAGGCATCGACGGCCAACTGCTCCGGGATCCATCCCGGGTGACGCTTTGCCAGCCGTGCAACACGCTCGCGAATGGAGCGCATACCCGTCAGGTCGCGCAGCAAGGCGTGCACGGGCCACTCCTCGCGGAGGAACTCGATCATGACCTCCGAGGCATTCTGCAACATCAACAACTCGGCGCGCTTGCGGTGGGCCTCGGCGGCATCCCAGTCACCCCGTTGTAGGGCTGCAAGCCTCCGAACGGACTCCACATTGGCCTGCAGACTTCGGACGTTCGTATCCTTGGCAACGCCAGGCCCATCGATGGTGAGACCACTTGCCGTCGATCGCTTGTCGGCGGCGAGTTGCGCCGAGGCGCGAATGTAGCTGATGGCGGGCATCGTCGACCTATCGATCTCCGCCAACCCCGCGAGTAGCTCGGGCGCCATCTCGATCGCCGCTTCGTTGGCCCACACCGAAGTTAGCTGAGTCGCGATCAGAATGCGCTGCATGGCTCTCGCGGCGGGACTCAGTGGCGTGAAGGGCTCAAGCAGGCCAGGTAGGCTCGCCAGGAGCTCCAGATCGTTGGCGCGCGATCCGATCGCTGAGGCTTGAAGCGTATGCCCCACCATCGACTTGATCGCTTGCGCCGGTGCCCTCACGCGTTCCGCCTCCGGTGTCGCGTCGTGGCGGGCGGTCGCCCGACCAAACGCCTGCTGCGCGCGGGCCATGGGATCCGTCACGTGGGAAAGGGCAGCCCAGTCGTGAAAGCCTGTGGCCCGCTTCAGCGTGGCCGTTACTTCGTCTGCCACCTCATAGAAGTATTTCAGATCGGCACCATGTGTGGCGTTCACTTCCAACCACAGCGACAGGGCAAGCTGGCTTCCGGGGGGACAGCCGAGTCGAGCTGCCTCCGCGCAAGCCAGGTTGAACGTCTCGGCACAGGCCGCCCGCCCGATGACCGGGTTTCCGGTTTCCATCAGGGCGAGCGCGCGCGCTTCGTCCCCCACGTGTGTGAGCATGAGACGAACACCCTGCTGCGGGTCACTTCCCTGCAACAGATGGTGCGCGATGACCAGCGGCGGGGCGTTGCGGCGCGTGTGCATCGAGGCCAACGCCGTATGCATGCCGGCCCGATCGGTCGCCGTGCACCCCTCGAGTACAATGCGGCTCGCTCCTGCGTGGCCCGCGTAGCCCCCAGGTCCACCCGTCAGAAGTTGAGCCTGGCGAAGTTCGTCTACGGCGCCTTGTAGCTCCGCGCGGGATACGCTGAGCAGGTCTTCCAAGGCCGCCCAGCTCAAACGCCCCACCACCGACAGCGCCAACAGGCGCGCAACGCGGAGAGCCGGCTGTGACAGCACGCCGATCTGTTGTGCAAGGGCGCCCTCCATACTGGCGGGTAAAGCATCGGGCGCGATCACGGGGGGCAAGACCCAAGCGCCGTTGGTGAGCCGGATGATGCCGTGGTCCACCAGGTGCTGCGCCAGGGCCATAATCCCACGTGGTCTACCCATGCTCGAGGCGTGCAGCTGGAGCGCCGTACTCTGCAGGTTGGGCACATCTCCGAAGATGCTTCGGAGCAAGTCGGTCACTTGCTCCGGGTCGAGTGCCCTGAGCGCCATGGGACCTGCCCGCTCCGCGAGCATTGCCAACGCGGGCGCCGGCTGCTCGAGGGTTGCGCTTGTCACACTGGCCGCGTAGTTGACGCGACGCCTGTCCGCCTCCACGGCCACCGCCGCCAGCAGTGCCATGGACAAGGGATCCACCATTTCCAGGTCATCGATTGCGAGCGCCACGGGTCTACGCTCGCAGATGCCCAGGAGCCAGGAACGCAAGGCCGCCTGTAGGGTCGCCGGGTTGCGCTCGCCGTGTGTGAAGTCACGCAGTGGCGGGTTGTTGTCCGGGGTGGCGGCGGTCGAGTCGAATAGGGTTTGCAGCACCGCAGGATCTCGGCGGGCCGCCGCCAGCGACTCGACAGGCGCGGCAGTGTGCAGTTGTTTGACCAGGGTGTGCGCAACACCAAGGGGTCCGACAGTGCCATCGGAGCCGGATGCGCGGGCAGCGATGCATCCGAGCAGCTTCGCCTCCAACATGAACACATCGAGCATCCGGGACCGACCGGTCCCAGCTTCCCCGCTGATCAGGAACCCGCCACCGCGCCCGCGTCCAGACCGTAGCAGCTGCTTGCGAATGTGCGCTTGCTCCGCCGCCCGCCCGACAAGCGTGGGCGCGCTGAGATGCGCCTTGGCAACGATGAGACCATCGCCCGGTGCCTCAGCCAATAGTGGCCGCAGGCGATCCATCACCTCGGCCGCACTGCGGGGGCGCGAGTCCACGTCGACCCGCAGCAGCGCTCTGATGAGTCGCTCGAGAGGCGCCGGGACCTCCGGGTTGAGGATCGAGATGCGAGTCGGCGTCGCCCGCCATGCACGCCACAGCTCGGTCAAGGTTCGGACGGGGTAGGCGAGGGTTCCAGTGAGGGCGTAGTAGAGCGTCGCCCCCAGTGCAAACAGGTCGGCCCGCCCATCGACAGCCATGTTGTTGACGAGCTCCGGTGCAAGGTAGGGAGGCGTCCCGGCGAGTTGCTCCACCGGCCCCACCGGTGACAGGAGCCCGAAGTCGATCAGCTTGGCGTTGCCGTCGGTCGTCAGGCGTACATTGCGGGGGGTGAGGTCACGGTGCACAAGCCTGCGGGAGTGCAGTAGCGAGAGGACCGAACATAGCTCGTATGCCACCATGCATACCTGCTGCCAGGGCATCGGGCTCCGTTCGCGCAGGTCACCGCCACCCAATAGCTCCAGCGTGTAGAACGGCCGTTGGCCATCGATACCGTAGTCGAAGGCGCGGACTACCCGCGGATGGGCCAGCTGGTTGAGGGTGTGGAACTCCCGCTCGAACAACTCGATCGCAGTCTGGCTGGGTGCTGCCCCGCGGTGGTCCGTGAGGCGCTTGAGCGCCAGACTATTGCCGTTGCTTTCATCGCGCACGCGATACACGGCGCCCATGCCGCCACGCCCCAACAAGGCGAGGACCGAGTAGCGGCCAGCCACGCGTTTGGGGTCATGATCCGTGAGTTTCGCGCTCAGGGTGCCGGCTCCCGGGAGTTCGCATCGAGGGTCAGACGCGCCTCACCCACTTGTGTCGAAAGCCAGCCTGTCTCCCGCGAGCGCAACGCTACCTACCAGCTAATAGACTACACCAGGCGATCAGGGCACAGGAATGTGACGCCATGTGTGCTTGCCACAACGGGACGCCGCAGTGTCAGACTAGCTAGTGCTAGTCATCGGTTCCGACTGGACACGGGTGGTGACCCCGACGCTGCCTGGTGCGTAGGTCAAAGCCGTACGGTCGAAGGTGCTTCCCGCGCGGGCCATCGACCTTGGCGCGTAGGTCGAGGCCCTACGAATGGAGGCACCGAGACCGTTCGTCCCGTGGTTGCGAGCCCTTGGGGCTCTCCCGCGACCGGAATCAGCCGAGGCCGGCTCCCCCATCGAGCTTGAGCATCTGCCCTCTACCGCGCCGTAGTCTGGCCCGCATCCATCACCAAATCACGCGCCCTCGCACAACTGCTCGACTCCGCA
>JAPPOR010000255.1 GCA_028817905.1 Myxococcales bacterium | reverse complement strand
GCCTGCAACGGATACGCGATTCGGTACGCGACCGAAGCCAAGCAATACATGCTGGACACGTCCATCGCACTTCTGATCTATGCGGTGAGCCTGCGGGCCGAGCGCCCGACGGAGCGTGGGGATGTGAGGCGCTTCGCGCTACTTGGCGCTGTGTGCATCTGGTTTTCGAATATTGCGGTCGTCTTTCTGGCGGTCGCGGGGACCTACGTCGCCGTTTCGAAGTTTCGGTCGGAGCGGGCACTGCGTTGGGCCTGGGCGCCTGTGGCATGGCTCTGCTCGCTTGGTGTGTACTACGCGTTGTTCATCTACGGACACCCCACGCGGGACTACATGCTGAAGTACTGGCACGCCGCCTTTCTACCCTGGCCCCCCTGGAGCCCGGAGGCGGCGGCATTCGTCGCACAAAAGCTCACCTCACTGGTGCGCGACATGCTGGCGGGGGGGCTCTCCTTGCCAGCCTCTCTGATACTGCTTCTGGGGCTCGGCCAGGCGTTGGTGGTGCGGAACCACCGGCTTGTCATGTTTGCTGTAGGACCGCTCGCGCTTCACCTCGCGCTGTCGGCGCTGCATTTGTATCCGTTCGCCCATCGGCTGGCTCTGTACTTCGTCCCGGTCAGCGCATGGGTCCTTGGATTCATGGTTGGTGAAGCCGCACGGATCCTGAAGGAGCCTCGCTGGTTGCCGGTGGTTGCCTCGTTGCCGCTATGGGCGGTTTTCGTGATCAGTTGCGCCCGCTTTCCCTTCGAGCATGAGGAGCTGAGGGAGAATCTGGCGTACGTTCGGGCCCATTCATCGCCGGGTCAGACCATCTACGTCCATCCTGGGGCTTGGGCTGCGTTTGACTACTACCAACACGTAGGCCCTTCGCTCCGGATCGCACCGGTGCGGGGCGATCCGGGGGCTTGGGTTGGCAGTGAAGGGTTTCCGGGGATAGAACGCTCGCGCTTGACTGGTGATGTCTGGCTGTTGTTTTCACATCTTCGTGGACGCGATCGGGCTTGGCTCGAGTTCGACCCGAAGGGCGGGGTCGATGGGCTCGGGGGCGAGCTGTTGCGCAGCCATAGGACGCGAGGCAGCAGCACGTGTCTACTCAGAATGGAGCCGTGCCGGCCCCCGACGTGCGGCCGCAACGTAGATGGCGTAGTGCCCTGAGCGGTCGGAGGAGAAGTACAGTTCCGTTCCATCCGGACTCAGCCATGGGTCGCGTTCGTCCTGCGTCGAGTTCAGATTGTCGAGCGGCATGTGGTGCTCGAACGGCTGGGAGGTTGACCGCCGGTAGGCCACGTACATGTCGGCTGGGCCAAAGGCGGGGCCCGTTACGTAGAACAGTGTCAGGCCATCGTCGGTGAGAAATGCGTCGACGGTGCTTTCGCCCGGAAAGGAGAGCTCTGAGACCGAGCGCGGATTGCCGAACGCTTCCGTGGGAGCGCTGCGCGAGGCAAACTGGACCTGATAGTACGGTTGCATCTCCCGGTCCGACGCCATGGGCATCACCCGTCCGTGCTCGCCCGGCGGGCGCGGGAGGTCTTGGCCGCTCGAGTTGAGTCCTTCCACGTTCTGGGGAGTGGACCAGGGGGCGTTTCGGCTCGGTCGCTTCGCAACCCAGATGTCGAGACTGCCCTGGCCGTCGGTGCGGTCACTTGCGACCCACAGCGTCAGGCCATCCGCGGAGATCGCTGGGCTTGTCTCGAGGCCGGGGGTGCTCACCTCGTCGACTCGGCGGATTTCGCCAAATGGTTTGGAGCGTGCGGGGCGGCTGGCGACGAAGACATCGGCCTGACCGCCGTTGCGTTCGGAGGTAAAGTAGATCTCGAGCATGTCGCTTGTGAGGGTCGGGTTGTCCGTCTTTGCGTCAACGGATAGCTCTGAAACCAGCTCCGGTGGACCGAAGCGAAAGCGCGCTGGTTCACGATTGCCAAGCACCACCGTGGGCCCCTCACCACATGCGAGGGCGGCTCCTACCGGTAAGATCGTCAGTGCGACTCGCAGGCTGCGGCGTGTGTCTGGCAGGTTCCATGATGCACGACCCATAGCGAAAGGACCTCAGGAGGCAATATAGAGCTGCCGGCATGCCAATCACAACCGCTGCCGGATCGTCGAAACCCTCTGGAGTCGCACGCAAGGTCGGTTAGGCCGGAAGCTGGTCAACCGGTCTTCTCTATGACCGGCCCGTACCGACGCTACGGCTTGCGGGCGGAGTTGAGGGCAGCGGCCCGACCAGCGAAGAAGGGGATACGTGGGTGAACATGGGGGCGCCCTTGCCGCGACGGCAAACAGGGCGCGTGCCCTGTCCTCGGTGATGCACTGACTATCCCGAAGCGTTCGGCTGGAGGATGGCGGGGTTGAGCATGTACCGCATGGCCTCTTCCGCACTCACCACGCCCTGCCTAGCCAATCGCTCCAGGGCGGCGTCCAGCGTGATCATACCTTTGCTTTGGGACGTCTGTATTGCTGCGACAGCCTGGTGCATCTTGTTGTCGCGGATGAGCGTGCGGATGGCGGCCGTGGCGAGCATCACCTCGAAGGCGGCTACCCGCCCGCCCCCATCGGCGCGCGGCAGCAGCCGCTGGGACACAACGCCCAGCAGGGCCGCAGCCAATTGGGACCTTGCCTGGCTTTGCTGGTGGGCGGGGAACACGTCGATGATCCGGTCGATGCTCTGGACCGCATCGTTCGTGTGGAGGGTTGCCAGTACCAGGTGTCCGGTTTCGGCTGCCGTGAGTGCGGCTGCGATGGTTTCCTGGTCACGCAGCTCCCCGATCAAAACGACGTCGGGGTCCTGGCGCAGGATGTAGCGCAGCGCAGCATTGAAACCATGGGTGTCGGAGTGTACTTCTCGCTGATGAATCGTGGCTACGTCGCTAGTGTGCACGTATTCGATCGGGTCCTCGATCGTGATCACGTGGGCCGGGCGCGTGTGGTTGATCTGGTCGATGAGGCACGCCAGGGTCGTGGTCTTGCCGGCGCCCGTGGGTCCTACAACCAGGAGGAGGCCGTGGGGCTGCTGCGACAGGCGCAGAACGGCTTCGGGTAAGCCGAGGCTTGCGGCGTCGGGGATGTTGCTCTGGATGGCCCGCAGGGCCGCCGCCATGTGACCCCGTTCGAAGTAGGTATTGACGCGAAACCGTCTGCCATCGGCGAGTCCCAGGGAAAAATCCAGTTCCCGCTCCAGTTCATACGCGGAGCGCTGCCGCGCGCTCATGACCGAGTGCACGAGCGTCTTGACGTCTGCGCCGGACAGGACCGGAAGTTCCATCGCTTGTAGCTGGCCACAGAGCCGCAGCATGGGGGGGCGCCCCACCGATAGGTGTAGGTCTGAGGCCTGCTGTTCCTGCACCGCATTGAGCAGGGTCTGCATGTCAACTCGCGCTGTCGGACGCTCGTACTCGGCGGCTTGGATCGTCATGACCCCGGAGGACATGCCGCGCAAGCGAAGCGTGAGTTCGTCGGGGTTGGTTGCGTTTCCCAGTGCGACCTCGGCGGTGATCGCTTGTTTGTGGTACAGCTCCGCCAGCGCTCGGTCGTAGCCGACCGTGCTGTCATCACGGGAGGTCCGGATTAGCTCCGCAAGGTCCGCTTCTCGCTGCTCCCGGATGAGATGGGCGGCGGCCGGCGTGACCAACAGGCGTTCGACAGCTGGCACACGACCGCGCCCGTCGGCCCGTGCCAACAGACGCTGGGAGGCCAATCCGACAAGTGACAGGGACAGGTCCAATGCAACCGAGCGTGTCTGGTGCTCGGGAAACATGCTGAGAATACGTCGCACGGTCCCGGTTACATCCACAGTGTTGAGCGTTGCCAGGACTAGGTGCCCAGTCATGGCTGCGGACAGCGCTACCCGTACGGCCTCGGCCGTGCGCAACTCGCCGACCAGGATCACGTCCGGGCTTTCGCGCATCGCCTGGCGGAGGGCGACCTCGAAGCTATCCACGTCGACCCCCACTTCGCGCTGGGTGACGCGAGCCTTCAGGTCCCGGTGGCGGTATTCGACTGGCTCCTCGATCGTAACGATGTGGACGGGCCTCATCTGGTTGATGTGGTGCACCATCGTGGCCATGGACGTCGACTTGCCGGCCCCCGAGGGGCCGGAGACCAGGACCAGGCCACGGCTCCGTTCGCACATCCGGGCTAGCGTGTCAGGCAGGCCCAGCTGCGCCAACGATAGGTCGCCGGTCTTCAGCGCCCTCGCCACCATACAGATCTCATTGAGTTGGCGTGCAAATGTCAGTCGAAAGCGGCGGCCGTCGGGCAGCCCATAGCCGAGCTCCAGGCTGCCCGTCTTGCGGAAGCGTGTCCGCTGTTCCTCGCCCAAGACGTGCTCGAAGAAGCGCTCCAGTTCATTCGACGGCGTGGCTGGGACCTCCAACGGTACAACCGAACCGTGGAGGCGCACGGCGGGTACCTTGCCAGCTGTGACGAAAAGGTCCGAGGCACCCCATTTGTCCATCGCTGAGAGCAGTTGCGTGACAGGGGGTGAGGGCTTGCTTGACGGCTGCAGCGAGGAGGCCGACACGATCCTGGGATCATAACCGTCGGTCGTCGGGCCCCAAAAGGAGGTGCGAGTGGGCCCTCTTCCCACCTCCACCGCTGAGCGTGTAGATTGCCGGCATGTTGCGGTTGGTCGAGGAACACCACGGCGGGAGCAATCGCCGTTTCGCGGTATTGCTGGCGGATGGTGCCATGGTAGAGGCGGTGCTGTACCGTGGCGACACGCTGTGCGTCTCGACCCAGGTGGGCTGCGCCGTGGGATGCCCGTTCTGCGCCTCCGGGGCCAGAGGGTTTGGTCGCAACCTAAGCCTTGAAGAGCTGATGGAGCAGGTTGATGCGGTGCGCCGACGCGGAGCGCGCCTCGAGCGTGTGACCGCGTCCGGCGTGGGCGAGCCGCTGCACAACCCAGCGCTGCCTGCGTTCATCGAGGCGTGCCGGCAACAGCGTCTGCCGGTGAGCGTGACCACCAGCGGCGGTCCGCTATCCCGCCTGCCCGACCTGCTGCGGAGCTTTCACAACGGTGTGACGCTGTCTGTTCATGCTGGCAGCGAGGCGGCCCGGGCGCGCGCCGTTCCCCGTGGGCCCGCGCTCGGGCCGCTGTTCCAGCTACTCTATCGCGAGGTTCCTCGGTTGAGCGGGCGGCGCAGGCGGCGGCTGGCGCTGGCCTATCTCCTGGTGGCCGACGTGAACGATGGTGCCGACGAGATCGATGCATTCGTCGAGCGGGTCCGGCCGCTTGGAGATCTCAACATTCACCTATACGACTACAATCCGGTACAGACGAGCGCGCACCGGGGGGTTGGGCGGCGGGCGTACGAAATGGCGTATGCCCGTCTGACCGGGGCTGGTTTGCGCGTTCGCATGAGCTGCAAGGCGCGCCTGGAGCCCAACGGCGGTTGTGGCACCCTGGTCGCGTTGAAGGCGCGGCGTCCCGCCGGCCGGTCCCGGAGTGTCCTTGGATGATGCGCTTCGGTGCGGGGTTTCTGAATCACAGAAAGTGGAGTATTTGCAAGCACTTCCATTCCCTCGTGAAACCACTTTCGTGGCGATCTCCCGGCGATCTCCCGGCGATCTCTCAAGGAAGCCAGGCTTACCAGGATTGGCCCACTTGACCGTTGATCCGTTGCCGCACGGGCGCCGTCCTGCAGCGGCCATTGGGGACTGGTGGCATCTCGCCGATAGCTCACCGGCATCCGGTTGGCGTCCCACGCGCTGCGTTGGGTGCGCCGCTGTTCTCGCTTGGCTCTCTCTTGTGCTGTCAGGCGTCCCTGGATAGGCTCGCGCACCGCGGTGCACGAGGCACCCTCCACCATGGAGATCACTGATATGAAGAACACCTGCTACAAGTTGCTGATCGCTCTGTTCGTAGTGAGCCTCGCTGGCCTGACCGCCTGTGGCGGCGAAGAGCCACCGGCCGCCACGGCTGACACCGAGGAGACGTACGGCGAGGAAGCGCCCATGGGCGAGCCGGCCGAAGGGGAGGCCGTCGAGGGGGAGGCCGTTGAGGGCGAGGCTGTTGAAGGTGAGGCCGCCGAGGGCGCTGCCACCGAGGGGGAGGCCGTTGAAGGTGAGGCCGCCGAGGGCGCTGCTCCCGAGGGCGAGGCCGCCGAAGGCGAGGCTGCGGCGGAGTAGCTTCCATGGCCCGCACGTGTGCTAGCGCGCGTGCGGGCGATTCCACGCGCGCGCGTCGGCCGGTTCATCTGAACGACCCCAACTCCCAGTTGTTGGGGTGGGGCTCGGATGAGCCGGCCGCTTCGCATGCGCATTTGCCATGACGCGGATGCACCGCGTCGTCGTGGGGCCGCTGCCTTGCTGGCTCGACCGCGAGCAGTTGCTTGCGGTGCCCCACACCGCGACCGAGTTGCCGATGGGGGATGTCGAGGTCTCGGCCGAGCTCACTTCGCTTCAGGCCGCCGATTTGGCTGCACGGCTGAGGGGTCTGTGTTTGGCCGCCCGACCCATACAGGTTCGTTGCGAGCCGCCGTTACCGCGGGCCGCGGTACGGAGTGCCAGGGCGGAGGATGCGCGGCGTCGCCGGGAGACGACGGCTGGTTTCGAGCGACGCGGCGTGCTGGTCGACGACCCGGAGGGCCGTTGGTCCCTCACGCCAGAGGCTCTGGCACTCGAGATGGCTGGGCTTGCGGGTCAGTGCTCGGTCTGCGACGCCATGTGTGGTTTGGGTGGCAACGCGATCGCATTTGCCCGGGCCGGCTGTGAGGTGACCGCCATTGAGCTGGACGCTGCCCGTTTGGCTCGGGCGCGTCACAACGCACGCGTCTACGGGGTGCTTGAGCGCATCCGTTTCATTCACGGCGATGCCCGTTCGTTGTTGGGCGACATGGACGCTGCACTGCTGTTCCTCGATCCTCCCTGGGGCGTCAAGTGGAACCGCCACGGGGTGCGTCTGCCCGACCTGCCATTGTTGAGGGCGCTGCTCGAACGCGCAGATCACTTTCAGAGGATATGGTTGAAGCTACCGCCGGCCTTTGACGAGCGTGGGTTGTCCGAATATCGGCCGCAGGCGGTGTTCGGCAAGGCGCCTGGCGACCAAGCGCGTGTCAAGTTCCTGTGGCTACAGCGCTGAATGGTCGTTGATCAAGGGAGCCAACCGCTTCACGACCGCCCTAGCCCGGATCATTCACGACTTCGGCGTCGAATCGCGCAGGGTTTCGGCTCCACAGGGCTTTCGACGACCGACGG
>JAPPOR010000184.1 GCA_028817905.1 Myxococcales bacterium | reverse complement strand
AGGGCTTTCGACGACCGACGGGAATACTGCCCGTATTTTCTAGGGCGGCGAAAGCCCTGTGGGGTCGAAGGACAAGCGAGGCGGGGGCGAAGTCGTGAATGATCCGGGCTAGTTCCCAAACGAGCTACAGAGCACCCGCGTCCAGCAGCGGACCCAACTCCAACAGGCCATTTGGAGACGTGACCAACAGGCCGTCTGTGGGCTCGGGCGCCGGGGCCGGGCGCGGCTTGGGACCGGGATGGATGGGCGTGGTTGGCAGGCCTCCCGAGGAAGAACTCCCGTGTTCCGCTGAGCCAAACGATCCCAGGGGCGCCGCCAGAACCGACAAGTCAGTGCCAGCGTCCTGGCCCGGTCCAAGGACACCCGCGCCGGTCGGGCCCGCTTCTGTTCCCACACCCCCGTCGGGTTCCCTCGTGGAGCCGTCGGAGGATGCACCGTCCCGGGAGGAGGGTACCGCCTCAACATCCAACCCTCTACCCACTCGGTACTCACCGGGTACATCCACCATGGTCGGTGCGTTGACGAGGACTCCGAACGGGCGGGCCGCCCCTACGCGGTACCGCCCAACCGTCAGGTTCCTCAGTCGGGTGGTGCGACCCGCTTCGACGAATCCGATCGGCAGGCCCTGGGCAATGATGACGACCCTCGTGCTTGTGGAATTGTGCACCGTGAGTGCGCCGCGCACCACCCGGGACGTGCCAGAAGCATCTTGGATGTCTTCATCCGAGCCGCCCTGCTCGTCGCGGGGCAAATGCGGTTCGATCTGCTCCATTTCGGCGCGCGAGAGCATCTCGCGACCGTAGACCATCGCTGGGCGGTCGGGAGGTTCCCGCTCGTCCGCGCGCAGTTCACGCCGTGGCAGCTCCATCGGGAGCACGGCCGTGAGCTCGGCCCGCCAAGGACCAAAGCGAAACCCGGGCGGTACGATGTTCCCGCGGCAGCGCCCCACCAACGAGTCCCGCGGCTGGTTGGTCCACTCGGCGAGCAACTCGCACACAAGAACCGCGGGCCCATCACTGGGAACGGGTGAGTAGTCCCGGAGCACGCGAATCCCCGAACGCGCAGGTCTGTCCGCCCGGCCTTCGAACCATGTCGCTAGCCTTCCACCTGGCAGCCAGCGGCCCCCCTTGCCATCAAACAGGTAGAGCCCAGGCCGGTCATCGCGCATGCGCACCTCCGAACCCTCATCAAGCGGCCAACCCGGCCCGACGAACCGCGCGCGCAGACGCCGATGCCCAACGTCAACCTGCAGCTCGCCTGCCTGGGCACCCATCTGTTGGCGGCGATGCCGAAAGATGGGCGGCACGACATAGCGCACGCGATACACGACCCGCCTCACGGGCACCCGCTCGTCTGTTGCGTAGTCCACGTCCGCCAGGGTCGCGGGTACGATTCGCCAGGCCTCATTCGGAGCCAGATCGGACGGGACTTCTCCGATGCGCCGCACCCATGCAGGCGGTGGCGCACGCTGCTCAGTCGAGGCGATCAACGCAGCTTCGTACTGCGCTTCGGCGGCCTTGACCGCGCGGTCATTCCGAGACTCGCTACAGGCCAGGGCCCCCAGAGCCGCCATCCATGTCAAGGCTTGCGCGAACGTCACTGCCATGCGCAAGCGCTGATGTGTGTCCAACTCGCGAGCGGGTGGCGCTGGCATGTAGCTCCACAGGAGGTTCGGCCCGCAACGCGGGGATCACCCCCAGTCGGCCCTCAGGGCGGACATCGTCGGATCGTCCGCGAACACCGCCCTGAGAGTCGCTTCCAGATCCTGTAGCTGCTCCGCTGACAGCACACCCGCCACATCCGCCAAGGCGCGCTGAACCAGAGCTTCCACGGCAGCCTCGGGCGCGATACGCCCGGATGCCAGATCTGCAGAGAGGGCCTCAAGTGGGCCGAGCTCCACCTGGTCCACTGACCCGGCTTCCGAAACCCCATCTGCTGAAGAGACGCCAACCCCCGCAGCGACCGGCTTGTCCGTTTCGGTGGCGGTCGCAGAGACCGCCTCCGCACCCACGTCCAGCGATGCACCCGTTGCCCCATCCAGGGGATGCTTGCCGCCAGGTGGCTTAATCGAGGTCATGGCGAAGTTCCTCTTCTGACCCCCGTCTTTACCCGAAACTTGGCCGGATGCTCGTCGGGAACGAGGGGGGCAAAGGGAGTTGTAGCCCGGGTTGAAGCCCAGGTCACCCGGTGCACACCCCTCCCATCGGCCAATTCCTGCACAGGTTGTTCGTTTTTTCCGCAGTCTTGGTACGACTTGGTCAGATCCGTAGCAATCGATCGCGAAGGGCCCGGTTTCGACAGGGTCGGAGGCCGCTGAAGGGGGGGATCCCCTTCTAGGCGGCCGCGGATGCTGGTGGAAACCGGGGACAAACCAGGCACGCGTCGGATGCGAGCAAGCCTTACTAGAGAAGGTCGATCAAATGGCCCATGCGCTGAACCTTCGTGTCCAGGTAGCCGCGATTGTGCGCATTGGGCTCGATGTTCATGGGCAGACGCTTGGAGACCACGACACCATCCTCGCGCAGGGCCTGCACTTTCTCCGGATTGTTCGTCAACAGGGCAATCGATTGGACACCCAAGTCACGAAGCATTTCGGCTGCGATGGTGTAGCGGCGGGCATCCGCCTCGAAACCGAGCCGCAGATTCGCGTCGACCGTGTCGATACCCTCGGCCTGCAATGCGTAGGCGCGGATCTTGTTGCCAAGTCCGATGCCTCGACCCTCCTGCCGAAGGTAGAGAACCGCACCCTCACTGTCGTCGGCGATCCGTCTCAGCGCCTGATCGAGCTGTTCGCGGCAGTCGCACTTCAGTGAGTGCAGCACCTCACCCGTGAAGCACTCGCTGTGCACACGCACCAGCAAATCGGTGCTCCCGCGCACCTCGCCACGCACAAAGGCGCAGTGTTCATCGCCCGTGTCAGCTTCGCGATAAACGACGACCCGATAAGGTCCGTACTCGGTGGGCACGATCGCTTCCGAGTAGCGAACGAGCAAGGTCCGGGGTGGGGAAGGCTGCGACTGTGTCATCTGCAATTCCGATAACAGTGTAGCATGTACTGCATTGTGCTGATCTAAGGACTGAGCGCGGCCCGTCAACCCCTACCGCTTCGCCTGCTCGGCGAGCAACGAGGCCTGGCGGTCGCTCTTGAGCGCGGTGAGAAGGTCGTCCAGATCCCCGTCCATGACGCTCTCGAGCTTGTGAAGAGTAAGCCCCAGGCGATGATCTGTTACGCGATTTTGCGGGTAATTATAGGTCCTTATCTTCTCCGACCGCTCGCCAGACCCCACCATCCCGCGACGCTCAGCCGACTCGGCCTGATGCTGGGCGTCCGTAGCCAGCTGCAGCAGACGGGAGCGAAGGATTTGCATCGCCCTGGACCGGTTCTTGTGCTGGGAGCGTTCGTCCTGGCAGCGAATCATGATCCCGCTGGGTTTGTGAAACAGCTGCACGGCGCTATTGGTCGTGTTGACGTGCTGACCACCAGGCCCGCCAGCACCCGTGGCCTGCATCTCCAGGTCCTCATCCCGAATCTCGACATCGACCTCGTCCGCCTCCGGCAGCACCGCCACGGTCGCGGTCGAGGTGTGCAGCCGGCCCTGGGACTCGGTGGCGGGGACGCGCTGGACCCGGTGCACACCACCCTCAAAGCGCAACGCGGAATACACGCGCTCGCCGCTGATCAGCGCCACGACTTCCTTGAAGCCCCCCTGTTCGGCCTGGCTGCTGCTGAGCAACTCGACCTTCCAGCCGACCCGCTCTGCGTAGCGGCTGTACATGCGGAAGAGGTCGGCCGCGAACAGGGCCGCCTCCTCGCCACCCGTTCCGCTGCGAATTTCGAGGACCGTGTTGCGGGCATCGTTGGGGTCCTTGGGCAGCAGCAAGAACGACAGTGACTCCTCCAGCTGGTCGAGCCGGGCCTCGAGCTCGGGCAACTCCTCGAGCACCATGTCCCGCAGCTCGGGATCCTGCATCGCCTCCCGATCGTCGGCGATTTGCTGCTCGACCTTGAGGTACTCGGCAAAGGCCGCCACGATCGGCGAAAGCTCGCCGCGCTCGCGAGAAAGCTTTGTGAACCTCGCGCCATTCGCGGCTACGTCAGGCTGGCAGAGCAGATCCTCCAACTCGTCGTGGCGCCGCTGCAACGAAAGCAGCTTGTCGCGGGGAATCATCTGACAAGCCTACAAGGTGCCCGCCCCAAGCGTTACTTCTTCTTGCCCTGGCCCTTGTACTTGTTCTTGAAGCGCTCGATGCGACCCGCAGCGTCCATCACCTTCTGTCGCCCGGTCCAGAAGGGGTGGCTGTACCCGCTGATGTCCACGCGGATGACATGGTGTTCGACGCCATCGATATCGCGTTTCTCCTCGGAGGTCCGGGTGGAGCGCGTCACGATCTCGTGGTCGCCGTCGACGAACACGCAGGGGTGGTACGTGGGATGAATGTCGGCCTTCATAGACAGCACTCCAGCGCTCCGCGGATAGGAGCGGACACAAACGGGTTGGGGTTTGTAGCTAACTTTAGGGCCGGAAGCAAGTGGGAGAAACCCACCGATTTCTGACCGCTTTTCGGCACGGCCCAGTACCCACAGAGGCCCACAACCAACCCCGCCGGCGAGGCGACGAGGGCCTATATTTCCTCGCCAATGCGCCGTCAGTAGAGTAGTTTTTTGTCATGAGCGGAGTCTCATCGTCGGCTGACACCTCGGTGGCGCATTCGGTCACCGACGTCGCCGGCACGCCGACCGTCCACATGGCGACGGGGTTCCCCTGGGGCGGAAAGGCCCTTGTTTTGAGGCACCCGAGGGTTTGCATGGCCACTGGCCAAGCGGAGCCATCGACAGCCGAGCGCCGGGCCACGGGAGCGGGCCGAGCGCGGGGACATGGGGCGTGCGACCGGAGGCGCGCAACCCGTGCTTCAGCCCGATCGAAAGGAGGTCCCACGTGGGACAAAAGCGCATTCACCTGGTGGTACGCGGCCGGGTTCAGGACGTCTACTTTCGTGCCTCCACCTTGCGTGAGGCGCGCCGGCTCGGGCTGACGGGCTGGGTCCGCAATCGCGCTGACGGTGCGGTCGAGATGGTGGCCGAGGGCGAGGAGGATCAGGTCAAAGACCTGCTCGCATGGGCGCAGACCGGCCCATCCACGGCCCGAGTCGACAAAGTGGATACACGCTGGCGCAGCTACACGGGCGAGTACTCGAGCTTCCGGATTATGACGAACGGCAGCTAGCTAGCCGCATCCATCACGATGGGTCGCCGATAGCGAGGCGACGCGCCAACAGAGCCTTCACTTCAGGCGTCGGGGCGGCCTCGAGCGCTGCCTGGCAGTAGCGGGCGGCGGCGTCCACTTGGCCCGCTCGGCGATGCAGATCGGCAAGCACGGCAGACCACAGATAGGAACCGGCAAGCCACGTGGGTGGCTCGAAGCCCTCTAGGACGACAAGTCCTTCCGCCGCACCCTTCCATTCAGCGACCGCGACGGCGCGGTTGAGGCGGTGGATAGCCGAAGGGGCCTCTCGCTCCAGCATCGCATAGCACTCGGCAACGCGGTCCCAGCGCGTCTGGGCAAATGACGGCGCTAGGCAATGCTCGGCGGCGATGCCGGCTTCCGCGTGGTAGCGCGAGAAGTGATCCCCCGAAGCCGAACGCGCAAGCCACCCCAGACCCGTCTGGATTCGACCGCGGTCCCACCGGCCGCGGTCCTGTTCTTCGAGCAGCAAGAGCCCGCCCGAGGCATCTTCACGGGCTGCCACGCGGGCGGTGTGCAGATGCATCAGTGCGAGCAGCGCAAAGCTTTCGGGATGCGCCCCAACCGGGTGGTCGACGAGGAGCGTAGTCAAGCGAATGGCCTCCTCGCACAGCTCGCGCCTGATGGCCTGGTCTGCCCGAGAGGACAAGTAGCCTTCGGTAAAGAGCAGATAGAGCACCTTTTGCACGCTCGGCAGGCGGAGCACGAGCTGCGCAGCTTCGACATCTTCGTGTGAGGCCAGCCGCCGCAAGCGCTGGCGTGCACGTGCTAGGCGCTTGTAGACGTTGGATTCGCTCATGAAGAGACGCTCGGCAATCTCGCCTACATTGAAGCCACACAAGGTCTTGAGCGCGAACACCAGCTGGGACTCAAGGGGGATGGAGCCGTCACAGCAGACGAAGAGCATGCGCAGCATGCTGTCCCTCACCTCACCGGACAGGAAGGGCTCCTGCATGTCGTTCGATGACGCGGCCCCGAGTTCCCCACTGTGCTGCGCCAAGATGCGACCGCGGCCCGCCCGCCTGCGCAGCTCATCAATGAGGCGCCGCTGCGCTACACGATAGAGCCACGCCGACGGGTTGGTCGGCTCGCCGTCCACCTGCCAGCTCTGGAGCGCAGCCATCATCGCGGATTGAACCGCATCCTCGACCGCCTCGAGATGCTGAACACCGACCCTGCGGGAGAGTACGGCCACCAAACGGCCGTACTCGTGCCGAAAGAGATGCTCGCCCTTCACCCAGCCGCTCAGGGGGCGCTGATCTCCCGGACTTCCACGCTCGAGCCGGGTGCCACGACGCCAGGACATTGGCGCGCAACCTCGACCGCCTCGTCCATGTTCGCCGCCTCGATGATCATGAACCCGCCAATCACTTCCTTGGCCTCAGGGAACGGGCCGTCGATCGCCCCCTCGGAACTCACGATCTTCCCATCCGCCCTTAGTCGTCCCCCCATGTCCACAATGTTCTTCTGATACTTCTCGCGCCAGGCATTGAACACCTCGTACATCGATTGCATCTGGGCAGGAGAGGGCGGCTCGCAGTCCCCGGATGCACTGCGCTGCATACACAAGTATTTCGGCATAGATGGCTCCCTTGTTGGTCCGTCAGTCGATGCGACCGACAAGCCACAGACGCTCGAGGGCCCACCCTTTGGACACCAGCCCGTCTTTTTTTTCAAGTCGAAGCCCCCGCGGAGGCGGGCCGGCTCTACTCACACAGGAGCGAAAGGCCAAACGGACTGCAGCTGCAGGTCCCGCTGAAGCTGCAGCACGGCTCCAGCCCACTGTCACACTGGGCCGGGCAGTCCGACTCCTCGCGGCAAGCGACGGGCCCAGCCGGCTCCGGCTCCGGCTCCGGCTCGGGTTCGGGCTCCGGCTCCGGCGCGGGTTCAGGCTCCGGCTCCGGCTCCGGCTCCGGCTCGGGTTCGGGCTCCGGCTCCGGCGCGGGTTC
>JAPPOR010001017.1 GCA_028817905.1 Myxococcales bacterium | reverse complement strand
CATGCACTTAGTGGGACGGCGGGGCTGAGCTCGGTGGTCGCAATGGCGGCTAGCCAGCGGCCATATCCGTCCGGGTTGCCGCTTGGCGGCTCTGGTATCGCGTCGTGTGCAATCGCCCCTACAAAGCCAAGGCAATTCCGGCGTTTGTCTAGGGGCAACCCCTCTGCTGCTTCGGGTCATTCGGAATCGCACAACGTGACGCCTCGCGAGCTCATCGATCTGCTTTGGCTGTTGGTCTGCTGCGCCCTTGTCCTGATCATGCAGGCGGGGTTTCTTTGCATCGAGGCGGGCCTGACGCGTGCCAAGAACAGCATCAACGTTGCGATCAAGAACCTCACGGACTTTTCGCTTACGACGGCATGCTTTGCGTTTTTCGGCTTCGCCGTCGCGTTCGGGCCGACTGAGGCTGGATGGTTCAGCGCTCCCTGCGTGATTCAGAGCGGCGCCTCGTCCGAGCTGGCCTTCTTCCTATACCAGCTCATGTTCTGCGGGACCGCGGTGACGCTCGTGTCAGGCGCTGTTGCGGAGCGGATGCGCTTTACGGGCTATCTGTCGGTCGCCCTTCTGATCGGCGGTCTCCTGTATACGCTGATGGCTCACTGGGCTTGGAACGGGCTCGAATTCGGTCGCCACAGTGGGTGGCTCGGGATCCATGGGTTCGTTGACTTCTCCGGTGCGACGGTGGTGCACAGTCTCGGGGGTTGGGCGGCACTCGCGCTCCTGACCCTGATCGGCCCGCGCACCGGCCGCTTTCCCGAGCGCTCCGGAGAACCGGCCACGCCCATTCCAGGCAGCAACATCCCACTGGTGATGTTGGGAACGATCCTGCTTTGGATCGGCTGGCTTGGCTTCACCGGGGGGAGCGCCCTCACCCTGCGGAAAGACGTTCCGCTGATTCTCATCAATACTGTGCTCGGAGCCAGTGGGGGTCTGATCGCGCCGTTGGTGCACCAGTTGGTCCGTAGAAGCCACTTGGTTCCCAAGGATCTGGCCGCCGGCTCCCTCGCGGGTCTGGTCTCCGTGTCGGCCGGCTGTCATGCATTTGACCCGTTGCTGTCATGGCTGGTGGGTGCCTGCGGGGGGCTCATCATGGTGGGCGCCAGCGCTTGGCTCGAGCGGAAGCGGATCGACGACGTGGCGGACGTGGTGCCAGTGCACGGGGTTGGCGGAGCGTGGGGCACGCTGGCCGCCGGGCTGTTCGGCGACCTTGACGCGCTAGGTACCGGACTTGGGCGCTGGGAACAGGTCGCTGTCCAGCTGCTAGGCGTAGTCGTCTGCTTCGTTTGGGCCTTCGGCGTCACCCGTATTGTGTTCGGGATCCTCAACCGGATGATGCCGCTCCGGGTCAGTGCCGATGCCGAGCGGATCGGTCTGAACGTGGTCGAACACGGGGCCCACAATGAACTTGCGACCCTGCTAACAGCGATGCAGGCGCAGGCCGATTCCAAGAACCTGTCGCTTCGGGCGCCCGTGGAGCCGTTCACGGAAGTCGGCCAGATCGCACGTCTCTACAATCACGTGCTGGACTCGCTGGAGCGAGCGATCGCTTCTGCGGATGCCGTGATTCGCCATATCCGGGAGGGCATCATGACCATTTCTCATGATGGCCGATTGCTCAGCGCGAATCCGGGAGCCGAGCGTCTTCTGGGTTGCGCGAGTGACCAACTCGTTGGCCGGCCGGTCTCAGAATTGCTCGCTTTTCCCGCGGGCCGAAGGACCCGCAGGCATGCGACTCGCCGCCCACCCTGGGAAGGGGCCATCGGTGACTCGGGGGCGCCCACCGAGATGCTGGCCAATCGTCGGGACGGTGAAACCGTTCCGGTCGAGGTCAGTGTTGCATCGGGGGCCCTAGGTGCGGGCGTCAAGTGCGCCGCCCTCGTGACCGATATCAGCGAGCGCAAAAAGCACCACGATGAGCTTCAGCAGGCCATTCAGTCGGCCCGGTCGGCGTCGGAAGCGAAGTCGTCCTTTTTGGCCACCATGAGCCACGAGATTCGCACGCCGATGAACGGCATTCTCGGAATGGTGAACATTCTCTTGGATACTCGACTCGCACCCGAGCAGCGCGAACAGGCCAGCACGATACGCGAGTCGGCCGAGTCCTTGCTGACCATCATCAACGACATCCTCGACTTCTCGAAGGTCGAAGCGGGTCGTATGACGATCGAGCCGGTGGCCTTTCGGCCCCGCGACATGGCCAAGAATGTGCTCGAGTTGCAGCGCAGTCAGGCCGAGAGCAAGGGCCTTCGTCTGGAGCTGTCAGTCGCGGACGACGTGGCTCGATGCCTGATCGGTGACGAGGGGCGCCTGCGCCAGGTGCTCATGAATCTGGTCGGCAACGCCATCAAGTTTACCCAGAATGGAGTGGTGAGGATTGCGCTCGCGGCGCCGGCCCAGGAGAGTGGGCACCAAACGCTTCGTGTGGCCGTCATGGATACGGGGATCGGCATTTCGGGCGACCAGCTTCCGCTTGTCTTCGGCCGCTTCACCCAGGCCGAGTCATCGACCACGCGTCGGTTTGGCGGCACCGGCCTGGGGCTCGCCATCAGCAAGCAGCTAATAGAGCTGATGGGCGGGGAGATCGGCGTGGACAGCGAGGTAGGCAAGGGATCGACCTTCTGGTTCACCGTTCGGCTTCCCATGGGCGAAGCGCAGGACCGCACTTCCCTCGAGATCGAGGTTGAGTCCCATGCGACGCACTTCGACGCGCGGGTGCTGGTTGCGGAGGACAACGTCGTCAACCAGAAGGTCGCGCGCAAGTTCTTCGAGAAGCTCGGGTGCAAGGTAGACCTCGTGGCCGACGGGAGGGAGGCCGTCGAGGCGGTGCTCGCCTTTACCTACGACGCGGTGTTCATGGACTGCCAGATGCCCCATATGGACGGGTTTGAGGCGACGCGCTGTATTCGCCAAACGATGCCCCATGCCAGGTTTCCCATCATCGCCATGACGGCCAATGCGATGGCAGCGGACCGCCGGGCATGCTTTGAAGCCGGGATGGACGACTTCGTATCCAAGCCGGTGAGCCTAGAGCACCTGCGCCGTGTGCTGGCCACGCACCTCAACACGGACTTTGCAGACGTGGGTAGTGCGAAGGCGTCGGTTAAAGACGTCGTCCCCACGAGCACTTCGTCAAGAAGCCGCTCTTCAGATAGCAGCTCGGGGGACGAATCCTAGCTAGTCGCGGCTGCCGCAGGTGGGATTCACGCAGATCGCTTTGCCGCCGGTTTGGGAGGTATCTGCATTGAGTTCCCGAAAATCGCAGACCCAGGCAGCGGGGCAGTCGTTGTTGGATGCGCATTCCAGCACACAGATGTTTTGCTCCGGATGGCAAAACATGCTGCTGTCGCGGCTGCCATCGGAGAGTGGAATCTCGCATTTGGAGTTGTCGGGATCGCCCGTCTCGGAGTTCTCACAAGGGGTGCCGATCGACGGGATGTTCATGGTCAACCCGGCCGCAATGTCATCGCGGTCCGTATCGATGCGCTGGACTTCGCTGAGGCACTCCAGCTGCACGGTGACGCCGGTCGGCGGCTGCGCATCGGAAGTAAAGGCGATGCGCTGAGGATTGTCGGCTGGGCACTCCTGGGTGGTTTCCTCTGTGAAGTCGTCATAGAACCAGCCACTGCCGCCTTCCGGCTGGTTGCCCTGGACGGCTAGCTGCTGGACCACGCAGCGGGCGTTGCCGGCTTCCGTGGCGACGGCTTCACCCTGATCGGGCTCCCTTAGGAAACCTTCCTGATCGCAAGTGGTGGGGGTGCCGACGGGCGCGCCTGCCCCAGGCAATGGCAGCTCCCAGACCACGTTGCAGCCGACCTTGCCGCTCGAGTCACGCACCAGCTGCCGGGGCAGGCATACTGCGCCCAGCTGCTTGGCGATGATCTCGATGATCGCGTTGACCGCCGGCTCGAAATTCTCCTGACAAATGGACTGCACGATGCCGTTCGAGCCGAAGCCCTGCGCCACCTGCACGATCCGACGGGGCGGATAGGCCTTACTGTTGGCAGAGCCATCCCCGACGCACGATGGCGTCAGGTTGTCTGTGTCGATGTTGTTGTCGGCCTGGGTGGTCGGGTCGATCTCTTCGACCATCCGGGGATCGCCGAGAATCGTCCCATAGAAGGCAGCGCGAGCATCCTCGTCTTCGTAGATGTTCTCGATGTCTTCGGGCTCGACCAGATCCTTCGGAACACCCGCGATGGCCGCAAAGATCACCAGATTCTTGTAGGCCTCCGGTCGCAGTGCCTTGTATCCGTCGACGTAGCGGCTGACCTGGTAGAGGTTGGTGTTGGCATTGAAGAAGCACCGCAGGTTTTGGCCTTGGCCTTCATACTTGCTGCCGGGAGGAAGACTGCGCTGGGGCACGAAGTGGTCTGTTGTCGACGACGAGCAGTCCTCCTCATCGGTGACCAGTACGATCGCGATCAGGGACAGGCCTTCGGCCTGGCTGTTGCGGATGAAACCCGCGTTTTCCTTGTCGCCATGCCCTGTCGTGCCCTCGCCCGTGCCGTCTCCCAGGAAGGTGATGCGATTGCTGGGGGTCATGGTCATCGGGTCAACCCACTGCGCGCCCGTCACCGGGTCGATGTCCACCTCGGGCCACAGGGCCTTCAGGCCCGCCTCCAGCTGCTGCTCATAGCCGCAGCCTTCGGTGCCGAGCGATGCGATGCAGCCGAAATCCGCTGCGATCTGTTCCGGGCTGGACCCGGCATCCATCACGTAGCTCAGGAAACGGGTGTCGTAATCCGTGGTTGGGCAGCCTTCTCCACTCGGCGTTTTGTTCATGATCCCGTCCTGGCCGAAGCCGATACAGCCGCGCACGTCATTGACGCGTGGCAGGCCCAGGTCGGTGGAGACGACGCCCAGGTGTAGGTCCTTGGCCGGAGAAAAGGTGCTTCCGTCGGACCGGACACCGGTGGTCAAGGTGCGGACCAGGGTTGGGAACTCACGACGCAAAGATGCTTGCTCTTCCTGCATCGAGTTCGAGTCGTCGACCACGAACAGCAAGTCGACCTTATCGACGTTCTGCACCGCGATCTCCGCGATCACGCCCGAGACCAGGCAAGGGTTGAGGGGCTTCAGCTCTCGCTCCAGGCAACCCGCCGCCAGTGCTGAAAGGGCGACCGCCAGGGCCGCTACGAGCAGGTTGAGTGGACGCTGTCGGGTGACCATCCCGTTCCTCCTTCGGGGTGTCCCGGTGCGTGCCGGGCACACCTTACGCACATCTCATACATCGCGTTCCGCGACCCCGGCACCTTAGTGTCCGAGACCGCAGAAGATCAATCGTTACTGTGAAAGATCCGAACATTGCTGCCTGCATTGGCGAACTAGCCCCCTTGCTAGCAGGTCTCTCTGGGGCAATCGGGCAACGGCGGGCACCGGTACTCGACGGGGCAGAAGCATCGTAAAGCAAATCCCGCGCCAGCCGGAACACCTTCGCGACCTCACAGCTTTGGTTGTATCCAGTGCCAACGAAGTTGTCGATGGTAGTAAACAGAGTTGACTGCTCGGCTGCGTTTGCAGTGAATACCTGGATCGCTGATAATTCTTGCGGGGTCGTGGGTGCAGAGAATGCGAGGTCGCCGGTCGTGACGCGCGTATTGGTCGTGGATGACGAAGAGAACCTGCGCTTGGTGTTGACCACGCTGCTCGGAGAGCACGGCTACGAGGTGCGGGCCGTCGCAAGTGCTGAGGCGGCAGTAGCCCAATTTGAGGACTTCGCCCCTGACTACGTGCTCACAGACGTCAAGATGCCGGGGATGGGGGGCCTGGAGTTGTGCACATGGATTGTGGAACGAGCTCCAGCGGCCACCGTGATCGTCATGAGTGCCTACGGGAGCGTGGAGTTGGCCCTGCAGGCCGTCCGGGCTGGGGCTTACGACTACATCTCGAAGCCTTTCAAGCGTGATGAGGTCCTGTTCGCGCTTCGCAAGGCCGAGGAACGGGCCACCTTGCGGCGCGAGAATGCGGCGCTGCGGGCCGCTGCCGAGGGGCGCGACACACAGCGCGAGCTGCTGGGCCAGAGCGAGGCCATCGAGAAGGTGTTTCGCATGGTCACCAAGGTGGCCGAGTACCGGACCACGGTGCTCATTCAGGGCGAGAGTGGAACCGGCAAGGAACTCGTGGCGCGCGCGCTCCACAAGCTGAGCCCACGCTCGGAGCGCCCATTCGTCGCGGTCAATTGTGGCGCAATTCCCGCTTCGCTCATGGAGAGCGAGCTGTTCGGTCATCGCCGCGGCGCGTTCACCGACGCACACAGTGACAAACGAGGGATCTTCCAGGAGGCGGACACGGGCACGTTGTTTCTTGACGAAGTCGGCGAGATCGAGCCGGCTCTGCAGGTCAAGTTGTTGCGTGTGTTGCAGGAGGGCAGCGTGCGGCCGGTTGGTGGGACCAAGGACGTCGAGGTTGACGTGCGGGTCGTGGCTGCCACCGTGCGTGACCTGGAGGCTGACGTGGCGGATGGTCGCTTCCGCGAAGACCTGTATTACCGTCTGAACGTGCTGCAAATCAACGTGCCGAGTCTGCGTCGACGCCCGGACGACATCCCGCTGCTGGTCGACCACTTTATCGCCCGCAACAACGAGCGTCTGGGAACGGCCATCGCTGGCATGGAGCCGCGCGCGCTCAAGTGCCTGCTCAACTACCAGTGGCCCGGTAATGTGCGGGAGCTGGAGAACCTGATCGAGCGCGCCGTCGTGATGGCGGAAAGCGATCGGATCGTCATGGACGACCTTCCCGAGCGCATCCGTCAGGGACCCGACGCAGTGACCCAGGTGTTGGACGCCGGGGATTTGTCGATCAAGCGCGCCACACGCACGATCGAGCAGACGCTGATCCAGCGCGCGCTCGAGCAGACCTCCGGCAACCGCACGGCTGCCGCGAAGCTACTCGAGATCAGTCACCGCGCGCTGCTCTATAAGATCAAGGACTACGGGCTAGGCTGAAACTTCCCTTCGGGAAGCTCCAGGCCAGGTTTTCTTTGGACGGAGAGGGCCACGCGGACCACGCGGCCCTCTCCCCGCCGGCCCAAGGCCGTTGGGGGCCCCCCTCTCTTGCGGGTCGCGTGCGCCCATGGCGCCCTGCTCCCGGTTCTCGCTCGGATGGGACGGGATGGGGCCGCGCGAAGGTGTTCAGATGTGGCTAGGCAAGGGACTTGCCATTTCCCGTGGCGGCAACGCCGCCCCAGGTACCCCCCCGGG
>JAPPOR010001049.1 GCA_028817905.1 Myxococcales bacterium | reverse complement strand
CGAAACCAAGCCCCCTTTCTTGCATCATCACGCCGGGGTACGGGCGTGGTGACGCACCGCTGTCAGCAGTGCGCCCGGGCCCCCGCCCTGGGGCTAACACCGGATGGCAGTTGGCCTATACTGCGGCTGTGAGCACCAGCGACCCCCTCGAGCCGTTTCACCCCGCGGTCGCGCACTGGTTTCGGACGCGCTTCGCCCACGGGCCCAGCGAGCCCCAGCAAGCGGGGTGGCCCGCGATCGCGCGCGGCGAAGATACGCTGATCGCAGCGCCCACCGGGACCGGCAAGACCCTGGCGGCATTCCTTGTCACCATTGACCGATTCTACCAGGTCCACGGGGAGCGCCAGCCGGGGCTCGATCCGGGGGAAGAGCCCTCCACGCGGGTGGTCTACGTGTCCCCCCTCAAGGCGCTGGCCGTCGATATTCATCACAATCTGCTGGGACCGCTGGCCGAGATCGCAGAGGTGGCACGTGCGCTTGGGCATGAACCGCCGGCCATCGAGGTTGCTGTGCGAAGCGGAGACACGACTCCGGCCGAACGCGCCCGCATCGTGAAGCGCCCACCGGACATCCTCGTAACCACGCCTGAGTCGCTCTATCTGATGGTAACCGCCGAGCGAAGTCGGGAGGTACTGCGGGGGGTTCAGACGGTGATCGTCGACGAAATCCATGCGCTTGCGCGGGACAAACGTGGCGCGCACCTGTGCCTGACCCTCGAGCGACTAGCCCACGTCGCGCAGACTCGGCCGGTGCGTATTGGGCTGTCGGCGACCCAGCGGCCGATCGAGACGGTTGCGCGACTGCTGGTGGGGGCCGGTGCCGGGCGCGAGCACGACGATGGCAGACCGCGCTGCACGATCGTCGACGTGGGCCACCGACGTGCGCTGGACGTCGCCATCGAGCTGCCCCAGGGCGAGCTGGAGGCGGTCGCGCCTCTGGAACAGGTCGGTGAAGTCATGGACGCCATCGCCAAGCAGGTCGCAGCCCGGCAAACGACCCTGGTGTTCGTAAACACGCGTCGGCTCGCCGAACGGGTCGCCCACCTGTTGGCCGATCGGCTGGGTGAGGGCCAGGTGGCGGCCCACCACGGAAGCCTGAGCAAGGAGCGCCGAAAGCGTGTGGAGCAGCGTCTGCGCGACGGTGATCTCAAGGTCCTGGTCGCCACCGCGTCCCTGGAACTGGGAATCGACATCGGGCCCGTCGAGTTGGTATGCCAGATCGGCTCACCGCGCAGCATCGCCACCGCCCTGCAGCGAATCGGAAGGGCGGGGCATCAGAGGTTCGCGACGCCAGTGGGGCGGCTGTATCCGCTCACACGCGACGAGCTGGTGGAATGCACCGCCCTGCTGATCGCCATCGAGGCAGGCCGCCTCGATGCCCTGGTCCCCTCCCGGGCGCCGCTCGACATCCTTGCCCAGCAGATCGTGGCCGAATGCGCCGCGGAAGAATGGGACGAGGATGCCCTGT
The DNA here is from genome assembly GCA_028817905.1 of Myxococcales bacterium. Lineage (GTDB taxonomy): Bacteria > Myxococcota_A > Polyangia > Polyangiales > JAFGIB01 > JAPPOR01. The sequence continues at coordinate 5,741 of JAPPOR010001049.1, read as the reverse complement.
TTGTACTGGTGACAAGGGCCGCGCCCTATGCCGAGCTGGCGCGGGCCGACTTCGACGAAATCGTGGCCCTGGTCAGCGAGGGCGTGGTCACGGGACGCGGCAAGCGTGCAGCGTACGTGCAGCGGGACCGGGTAAACGGTCGCCTACGGGCCCGCCGAGGCGCGCGCCTGGCCGCACTCACCTCTGGAGGAGCGATCCCAGACTCGGCGGACTACCGGGTGGTCGCGGACCCCGATGACACCTTCGTCGGGACCGTGAACGAGGACTTCGCGATCGAAAGCATGGCCGGCGACGTATTCCTGCTGGGCAGCACATCATGGCGCATCCGACGGGTAGAACCGGGTGTGGTCCGAGTGGTCGATGCGGACGGTGCTACACCGACCATACCTTTTTGGCTCGGCGAGGCGCCGGCGCGCACGGTCGAGCTGAGCGAGGAAGTCGCGAAGCTGCGCGCCGGAGTCGAGCGGCAGAGCTGCCACGCCGACGCCGTCGCGCTGCTTCGCGAGCGCGCCGCGGTCGGCGAGTTGGTGGCGACAGCTGTCGTGGAATACCTCTCGGCCGGGCGTAACGCCCTGGGTTGCCTGCCGACCCAGACCGACATCGTGTTCGAGCGCTTCTTCGACGAAACGGGCGGCATGCAGCTGATCGTGCACGCGCCCTTCGGGGGGCGCATCAACCGTGCACTTGGGCTGCTGCTACGCAAGCGCTTTTGCACCTCGTTTGATTTCGAGTTGCAGGCTGCCGCCAACGACGACGCGATCGTGCTGTCCCTCGGTCCGCAGCACAGCTTCCCGCTCGAGGAAATTCCGCGCTTCCTGGGGCCTGCTGGCACCCACGGGGCGTTGCTGCAGGCGGTGCTGCCCACGCCGATGTTCCAGGTGCGCTGGCGTTGGAATCTCAACCGGGCGCTGTTGGTGCTCAGGTTTCGCAAGGGCAGCCGCAACCCGCCACCAATCCAGCGCATGGAAGCGGACGACTTGATGGTCGCGATTTTCCCGTCCCTGGCAGCTTGCCAGGACAACGCCACCGGGCCACGGGAGATCCCCGACCACCCGATCGTCCGCCAGACCCTGTCCGACTGCTTTACGGAAGCGATGGACGAAACCGGGCTTGTCGCGCTGCTCGAGCGCATCCAGCAGGGCGATGTACGGGTCCACTACCGAGACACCACGGATCCCAGCGTCCTGGCGCACGAGATCCTGAGCAGCCGCCCGTACACGTTCCTGGATGACGCGCCGCTCGAAGAACGACGTACGCGTGCGGTGCAGCTGCGCCGCGGGCTGCCACTCGACGGGAGCGAACTGGCAAAGCTCGACCCAGCGGCCATCGCGCGAGTGCGCGCAGAAGCCGCACCGACTATCCGCGACCCGAGCGAGCTCCACGACCTCTTGATGTCACTGGGCGTCACGCCGCCACTTCATGCCCAGCAGGCTGCCTTCGACAAGCTTGTTCAGCAAGGCCGAGCACTGATCGCAGACCTGCCCACGGCGACCTTCGAGGGTACGTCGGTTTGGCTGGCGATTGAACAACGTCCGGCCCTCGCCTCCGCCTTCCCAGACGCGCGCTTCCTACCGGACCGACATCCGCCCCCAGAAGCCGCCCGGGACCCGGACCCGGAACGCTTCGCGGCGGATGTCCTGATGGGACACCTGGACGTCCTGGGGCCTACGACTCTTCCTCGTATTGGGCTGCTGACCGGGCTCACCCAAGCAACCTTGAGCAACGCCCTAGCGCGGCTCGAAGGCCTGGGCTTGGCCATGCGGGGGCGCTTTGATCCCGACATCGACACCCAGGAGGGCGAGCAGGTCTGCGCTCGGCGGTTGCTGGCCCGCGTACACTCCTACACGCAGGCCCGTCTGCGGCGCGAGATCGAGCCCGTCACGGCCCAGGACTACATGCGTTTTTTGCTGCGCTACCAACACGTGGCGCAGGATACGCAGCTTGCCGGGCAGCGCGGCGTGGCCAGCGTGGTGGCCCAGCTCCAGGGCTTCGAAGCCGCCGTGTCGACCTGGGAGCCACACATCCTGTCGGCGCGCGTGCACGGATATCGAAGCGAATGGCTCGACGCTGTATGCCTAAGTGGTGAAGTCACGTGGGGCCGGCTACGGATTCGGCACGCTGCCGAGTCCCTGCGCGGCCAGGCCCTGAGCCGGGCGGCACCGGTCACGTTCGCCATTCGCGAAGACCTGCCGTGGCTGCTCCCCGCATCCCGCACCGGTGCCGAACTGCCCGATGTCATGGGTCACACCGCACAGGTCGCGGCGTGCCTGCGGGCGGGAGGCGCGTTGTTCTTTGACGAACTGGTCCAGCAGACGGGCCTGCTCCCCAGCCAGGTGCAAGACGCCCTGTGGGATGGCGTGGCGCGTGGACTGGTTACCGCGGACGGCTTCGCAGCGGCCCGCGCCCTGTCCGCTTTTCAGGGGCGTACGCGCAGTCCTTTTGCGCGCCGGCGAGGGCTCCGCCGTGGCGCACGCGCGCCAGGCAAGAGTCAGGGCCGCTGGGCACTGCTACCGTCAACACTCGCGCTGACTAGCGGCGAGGTGGATCGCGACGAGCTGGCCGAAGCGGTGGCCGAGCAGCTACTAGCCCGTTGGGGCGTCGTGTTCCGCGACGTGCTCGCGCGCGAGTCACTCGCCCTGCCCTTTCGAGACATCATGTGGGCCCTGCGGCGACTCGAAGCAAGGGGCATCGTTCGCGGCGGACGCTTCGTCACGGGCTTCGTGGGCGAACAATACGCGCTGCCCTCCGCAATCGAGGCCCTGCGCGCAACCCGGCGGCGCGAGCGCGATGGAGAACTCGTTCGCCTCAACGCGTGCGATCCCCTCAACCTGGTCGGGATCATCCTGCCGGGCGCGCGCGTGCCAGCCGTCCGCACCAACACCGTGCTCCTGCGCGACGGAATCCCCGTAGCAGGAGAGGTCCCGCAACCCCAGAACCAAACCCACTCACACTAGCGAGCCCGGAATTGGACCAAGTCCGGGCTCCATTCTCCCCCCGCGAAGTTGACAAACTCGTTGGAGTGGTTCGCGTTGCATGATGGACTTACACGCCGTCTCGTTCCTGCAGACGATCGAGGGATGAGGAGCCTTGCGGGCTGCTCGACTCAAGCCGTGGCCGGAAATCGCACCGCTCACGGTCACGGCGACCATGGTCACGGTTCCGGCGATGGTCCGGAAGCGAGTATCTGGCATGCGACAGGGCTTCGGTCGCGCATCATTCGTCGAGCGTCTGGCCTTTCGGATCCTCCTCGATCTCTTCCTCGGCGAAGTCTTCGTCGGCCTCTCCTTGACCTTCGTCCGAACCTCGACCCTCGTCCGAACCTTCGCCTTCGGGAGCGAGCAGCCCGTCGATGTTCTCCTCAAGGAAGGCCCATCGCTCGGTCAGCCACTCGCGAATATAGTCCGCCTCTTCGGCCGGCGTCAGGAAGCTCTCGCGATGGCGGAAGCCCTTGAAGTCGCGATGCTTCTCCTCCCACCTGCGCCAGTCCCGCTCGACACTCGGGGCAACCTCGCGCGTGTATGCATCCAGGCGTTCCAGCAGGACTTCGAGTGCGTAGGGGCCACGCAGCGCCGCGAGCATGCGGTCGCGCATCTCACCCCGTAGCGTAGGACTGTCGGCCATGCGCTTCCATATGCCGTTGCTATGGAACCGGTTGTCGCGAGCCAAGTCGCGACGCGTGTTCCACGCCTGCCCAAAGCTGGCGTTGAAGTCCCAAGGGATCGCCCGAAACACGGCATCCCCCGGTTCCAAATAGTGGTAGGCATTCTTGCCCGCACTGTCGGTCGCGCCGGTCGCCATCATGAAGACCCACCAGTTCTGGTAATCGCGCACGTCGATGAGACTGGCAAGGCGGTCGTCGAATGCCTCATCGTCGCTGTCGCGAACGAAGTCGATGAGCTCGAGCAACGAGGCGTCCCAGTCCGGTTCCCCCTGTAGTGGCAGCCCCTCCTTCTTGAGCATGTCATGACGCTTCGTCAAAAAGCCGCCGTCATGGGTCATGGACTTGAACAGCTCGCCCGCTTCGGACAGCCCGTGATGCCGCATCAGGTGTCGGTCCACATGGTCCGCCACCGTGTACAGCCCCCGGTAACGGTTGTCCCGGTAAACGATCGCGTTGTAGGCGCGCACGGCGACATGCTCAGCATCCAACAGCCCCCAGAGCTCATGCGCCAGGCGCTGTCGCACGTAGGCGTTGTCGTCAAAAGCACTGATCAGCACGATCTTCTTGCGGTCGGTCAGGCCACCGCCCAGCTCGACCTCCTGAAAGAGATCGCTGCCGTCAAACTTGATCGTATAGCTGCGCTTCGGATAGTGACGCGAGGTTTGGCCGCGCACCTTGATGCGGGCCGTGTGATAGCGGTGTCCCGCGTAGTACACATCGCGGTACTCGTACTCATCATGCTCCGGGTCTTCGAGAAAAAACACCGGAAGCCCGTACTCAAACGGATAGTCACGCGGGTCAGCGATCGGAACATTGTCCGGCTCATCGAAGGCATCCGCCACACCAATCCGCAGCAGACCCGGATCCCCCGCCTTGCGCAAACGGAATACAAGGTCGTAGACGCCGGCCTGATCCAGCCCGGGACGCCAATGCAACTGGCCGTCGGACGGGTCGTAGGTGGCGCCCGGCGGAAGATCATCGAAACGCAGCTCTCCCGGTGCGACGGCGCGGCCGTTCCTGCAGGTCGCTTCGATGGTGACGGCCAGCATCTCCCCCTCAGAAAGCCAGTGGGGTGGGCCTGCCGTGGGGCGGCACGTGCCGGGCTCGGGAAGCTCCCGGGGCACGCGCAGGGATCCTTGCTTGCACTTGACCAGCCAGTTTTCCGGACGCAGACAGGCAAAGCTCGGTTGATAGCAGCGAGCCAGGAACTCCTGGTCCACCCGGCAGTTTTGGGCGGCGTCCGGATCGTCATCGGAGTCGCGCCCCACAATGCGCTCCCGCGAATCATCCAGGCCCGTGTGCAGGCGCGTGTAGCTGACCCGCTGGCGCCCGTCCGAATCGGTGTAGACCTGCCAACGACTGTCGCGGTCGTACAACACGAGTCGCCCTGGCCGACCTTGGCGCAGGGCCTCCATTTGGCATGCGGCGACCTTGTCGTAGCGCCCCTCCTGAAGCTTGGACGAATCGGACAGGTCCATGTCATCACAAAGGTTTTTGTCTCCGTCGGTGGCGGCCAGGGAAGCCCGGCCCGACGCGTACGGGGGCCCCGCCTGACCATCGAGGCCAAACCCGCAGGCACCCATCCACGGCACCAATAGACAGACTGTAACGATCGCCCGCATCACTGCTGTGACGATAGTGTGACACGATGTCGGGGCATGTGGTAGCGGACTTGACCCGCCGTGCCCGCCACACAGGTCGCCAAAGCCCGGATCCATCACCAAAGCGCCTGATGATCGTGCAAGTGATCGGCTTCCCAGCGGTTTTGGTGATGGAGGGAATACTCGCTGTGTCTTCGACTGAAGCGAAAGCGCTGCGGAGTCGAGCAGTTGCGCGAGGGCGCGTGATTTTGTGATGGGTGCGGGCTAGCCCAGCGCTAGCCCGGATCATTCACGACTTCGGCGTCGGATCGCGCAGGGATTCGGCTTAACAGGAGTTTCGACGACCGACGGGAATACTCCCTGTATTTCCTGGGGCGGCGAACGTCCTGTGGAGTCGAAGGACAAGCGAGGCGGCGTCGAACTCGTGAATGATCCGGGCTAGGCAGGCAAGGACGACCGTGCGATTTGCGAGAGTGTGT
>JAPPOR010000827.1 GCA_028817905.1 Myxococcales bacterium | reverse complement strand
CCCCCGAGCAGGGGGTCGCACTGTTCGCCCAGGCCATTGAGCAGCCCCAGCCGCTATTGTTACCGGTCCCCATCCGCACGGCCCTGTTGCGCGGCGCGCCTGAGCCCATTTGGCGCAGTCTCGTACAGACGCGGCGTACGCCGCGCCAGGCGGCGGCGGCCTGGGTGCGCGAAATGCAATCCCTGTCCACGGCCGACCGCGCCGCGGTGCTGCTCCAGGCTGTTCGCGCCGAAGTGGCGCGGGTGCTTTCCCTGCCTGGCGCCGACGCGGTTCCGGCCGACCGTCCCCTCAAGGAGTTGGGCCTGGATTCGCTGATGGCTGTCGAGCTGCGCAACGGTCTGGGCCGGCGCGTGGCCACGACCCTGCCCGCCACCTTGGCGTTCGATCATCCGACCCCGCTCGCCATGGCTCGCTTCATCGATGGGCGGGTGCTTTCCGACCGCAGCGCTCTGGCGCTGCCTGACCGGGCCCCTGTGGCAGCCGATGACCCGATCGCCATCGTGGGCATCGGCTGTCGCTTCCCCGGGGGGATCACGGACCCCGAGTCGTTCTGGCGCGTGCTCGAAGACGGCGTGGACGCGGTCATGCCCGTACCTCCCGAGCGCTGGGATGCGGCGTCGCTGTACGACCCGAACACCGAGGCGCCCGGCAAGGCCGTCGCGGTCGAGGGCGGTTTTGTCGCCGGCATTGATCGTTTCGACCCGGGTTTCTTCGGCATCGCGCCGCGCGAAGCGGTGACCATGGACCCCCAGCAGCGGCTCTTGCTCGAGACCAGCTGGGAAGCACTGGAGCGTGCGGGCGTACCGCATGAGCAACTGGCCGGTGACCGCACGGGCGTCTTCGTCGGCCTGGCATCGCACGACTACGCGGCGCGCCTGCAGGGACTCGACATGCTCGATGGTTTCGTGGGGACCGGAAATTCGTCGAGCGTCGCCTCCGGCAGGCTCAGCTATACCCTGGGGCTCAAAGGGCCCAGCATCACGCTGGACACCGCATGCTCGTCGTCTTTGGTCGCCGTGCACCTGGCTTGCCAATCCCTGCGCAGCGGCGAGTGTACGACGGCCCTTGCGGGCGGCGTGACCTTGATGCTGAGTCCGGCGCCCTTCGTCGAGTTTAGCAGGCTGCGCGGGCTCGCGCCGGATGGCCGCTGCAAGGCGTTTTCGGAAGGCGCCGACGGGTTCGGGCTGGCGGAGGGCTGCGGGATGCTTCTGCTGGAGCGGCTTTCCGACGCACAGGCTCGCGGTCATCGGGTGCTGTCGGTGATCCGCGGCACGGCCGTCAACCAGGATGGTCGAAGCAATGGACTGACGGCACCCAACGGCCCTTCGCAGGAAGAGGTGATTGTCGGCGCCCTTGCGCAAGCTGGCGTCTCTGCCGAGCGGGTTCAGTACGTCGAGTGCCACGGAACGGGTACCACCCTGGGAGACCCGATCGAGGTGCAAGCCCTGGGTGCGGCCCTGGGTGGCGCTCAGCGAGCCAAGCCGCTTGTGATCGGGTCGGTCAAGAGCAACTTTGGTCACACTCAGGCGGCGTCCGGGGTAGCAGGTCTGATCAAGGCCGTGCTCGCACTGCAGCACCAGGTCATTCCCCGCAGCCTCCATTTCAACGCGCCCAGTCCACACATCCCGTGGGATGAGCTGAACGTGGAAGTGGCTTCACAGCCACACCCCTGGCCAAGGACGGATACGCCGCGCATCGCGGGCGTCAGCTCCTTCGGCGTGAGCGGTACCAATGCGCACGTGATCCTCCAAGAAGCTCCGGCCGAGGCACCGGCCGAGGCACCCGCCGAGGCACTGACCGAGGCGCCGGGCGAAGAGCTGTTCGTGCTGTCCGCCAAGGTCCCGGCTGCGCTCCAAGAGCTCGTGGGCCGCTTCCGGCAGCACCTGGAGTTGCACACGGAGCAGGCACTGCACGAGGTGGCATACAGCTTGGCCACCACGCGTAGCCATGGCGAGCAAAGGCTGTCGCTGGTGGCGCGGACACGGCAGGAGCTGCTTGAAGGCCTGCAGCGCCTGGAAGCTGGCAAGCACGCGCCGTGGAGCAGCCAGGCGCGCTGCAGTTCGACGCAGCCGCGCGTGGTGTTCGTGTTCCCGGGACAGGGCTCGCAGTGGGTTGGCATGGGTCGAGAGCTGGCGGCGCAGGAGCCGGTCTTCCGCGAGGTTCTGCAGCAATGCGACGCGGCGATCACGGACGAGGCCGGCTGGTCGTTGCTGCAGGAGCTGCAACGCGACGAGGCCGACAGCCGGTTGGACCAGATCGAGGTGGTACAGCCGGCGATCTTCTCGATCGGAGTTTCCCTGTGCGCCCTGTGGCGCTCCTGGGGCCTGGAACCGGGTGCGGTTGTGGGGCACAGCCAAGGGGAGATCGCGGCCGCCTACGTAGCGGGCGCGCTCACGCTCCAAGAAGCTGTGGCGGTCGTATGCCGTCGCAGCCAGTTGCTGCGTCGCATGGTCGGTCAGGGCGAGATGGTTCGGGTTCAGCTGGGCTGGCAGGAGACCGAGCGGGCCCTGCAGGGCCATCGAGAACTGGGCGTTGCCGTCAGCAGCAGTCACCGCTCGACGGTGATCTCAGGTGCGCCTGGACCGATGGCGCAGGTGCTGTCCGAACTGCAGTTGCGCGAGGTCCCTTGCAAACGAGTGCAGGTGGACTACGCCAGCCACAGCCCGCAGATGGAAGTGCTGCGCGAGGATCTGGTGTCGGCCCTGTCGGACCTCGCACCTACACAGCCGCGGCTTCCCATGCGTTCGACTGTGACCACCGATTGGGTCTCGGCGGGCGAGCTTACGGGCCAGTATTGGGCGGACAACCTGTGCCGTCCGGTGCGCTTCGCGGAGGTCGTAGATGACCTTCTGTCCCAGGGGCCCGCGGTATTCGTGGAGCTCAGCGCGCACCCGCTGCTGCTGACGGAGCTGGAGGAGCTGCGCGGCGATGCCGGAACCGCTGGCATCGCCGTCGGTTCGCTGGTGCGCAAACAGCCCCAGCGAGGGGCGTTGTTGCATGCGGTAGGCCAACTGTACACGCACGGGGTGGAGCCCGATTGGTCTGCCTTGTGGAGGGAAGGTACTGCTCGGGTGTCGCTGCCTACCTATCCCTTTCAACGCAAGCGCTATTGGATCGAGGCTTCGCAAGCCTTGCCAGGCGGCACGGCCACACGTCATCCGTTGCTGGGTGTCCAGGTCTCGCTCGCCGGCGCGCACACGGTCTACGAGTCGGTGCTGGCACCCGCGGATCATCCGTGGCTTGCCAGCCATCGCGTGGGCGGTTCCATCGCGATGCCAGCGGCCGGTTTCGCCGAGCTTCTTCGGGCGGCCGCCGAGCACCACTTCGTCGAGCAAGCGGTTCAGGTCACGGAGCTCGTCCTGCACGCCCCCCTGTGGTTTCCCGAGCGCGGCGCCATGCGCGTGCAGGTCGTGCTCGAGGATAGCCAAGGGGATACCTCCGCCTCTGTGTATGCTCAGCCGAAGGGACAGGACGCCTGGACCTTACACGTCAGCGCTCGCTTGCAAGCCGGCGACGTTGTCGAACCTGCATGGCTCGACCTTCCGGCGATGCGAGCTCGATGCGCGCGCGAGTTGGTGTCTGGCGGGGACGGGCTTGGTGCGATCATGTGCGGCCAAGGCGAGGGCTGGGCCGAGGTCGCGGTGGACGACGCCCCCGGCGGATCCCCCAGCAGCGAAGAATACGGGCTCGTCCCGGAGCTGCTCAGCCGCGCCTTGGGCGTGACCTACGCGTTGGCCGGGGCTGGCGAGGACTACATGCCCTTCGTCATCGGTGGGCTGCGGGTCCACGAACCCGGGGCGACCGCGGCCACGGTGTACGTGCGGCTTTCGCGACCGACGGCGGAGGACGCCCTGCAGGCAGATGTGACGCTCACGACGGCGGAAGGGCGAGTGCTCGTCGAGCTTTCCGGCCTGCGGCTCAAGCGTCTGGATGCGGACGCCTTGGCACGGACTTCCGAACCACGTAGCGTCACGTTCTATCGCACGCAGTGGCGGCGGACCTCGCTTCCGCCCAGGGCCTCGGCGCCAAGCGAGACACGCGAGCTGCCCGCTGGGTCGTGGCTCGTCGTGGGCGACGGCGATCACCCGCTGGTGCGCGAAACGGCTGCCCGGATCGAAAAGCAGGGTGGGCTGTGCACGCGCGTGTCGCCGGCCGGCCTAGCGGCCACGGCTCCTTGCGACCAGGTGGTTTGTCTCTGGCCCGACACCCGGTCTAGCGCTGGAGCCGCCGCGCGTGCGGCCGCCATGGGCGAGCAGGCCCTGCTCGTGGCGCGCGTGCTTGGCAGTTGGGATGCGCCTCCGCGCCTATGGTGGGTGACCCAAGCGGGTGTCGCAGCCGGTCCACAGGACTGTCCGGCCCCCGAGCAGGCAGCGCTTCGGGGCGTGGGGCTGACCTTGTCGCAGGAGCGCCCCGCCTTCGGCTGCAAGCTGGTGGACGTCGATATCGAGGCCGACATCAGCGCAAACGCCGAGTTGGTGCTCGAGGAGCTTTACACGGGTGACGACGAGACTGACGTGGCTTGGCGTGCAGGGGGCCGGCATTGCCCGCGCGTGGGTCGCGTCGCGCCGGGGGACCTGGGCGAGCGTGGGGAGCGGCCCGCCGGCGTGGCGTTGATTAGTGGTGTGCGAGAGCCGGCGGCCCTTGCAGCGCTGCAACAGCTTCACGCCTGTGGAGTGGAGCATTTCGTCTTGCTTTGCGAGGCGCCCGATGACGCGGCCGCGCTGCGCTCCGAGCTTGCGCGACGCGCCCTTGACGAACACGTTGCCGAACTCGATGCTTCGGCCCTGCAGGGCGGGGGCGCATCGGCCTTGAGTAGGGTCGAAGCGCTGCACGGGGGGCGGCCGTTGCGGGTGGTGCTGCATGTGGGTCGGTCGGCACCTGCTGGAACCCTGGCATCCCTGCCATCCCTGCCATCCCTGCCAGAGGACGCGATGGGCGCCGTGGCGGGCGACATGGCGAGGGTCGCGCTCCTGGATGCGCTGGCCAGGACGGGGGCGCCGGCGGTCGACCCGGTGTCGCTCGTGGTGCTTGCTTCGGTGCCAGGCACATGGGCCCTGGGCGGGTTCGGGTTGCAGGCTGCCTCCGACGCGTTCGCCTGCGCCCTTGTAGCGACCCGCCGGGCCCAGGGGCTTGGTGGGCAGTGGCTTGCAGTAGGCATGGGCGAGGGTGCATCGCCGGGTAGCTGGAGTTCTGCGATCGATGCTGCCCACGCAGCGCCGGCCCTGCAGGCCGCCCTGGGCCGACCCGGTTCGGCGCTGGTGGCGGCCACGGTCCGGCCGGCAGTTTTGCGCGATCGGTTCGGGCAGCTGGTCCCGTCCCAATGGAGGTCACTGGTTCGACCGCGGCGCACGTCGGGTGTGCCTGCGGGCGGTTGGATCGCTGAGCTCGGGCGACTCTCCAGCGAGCAGCGTTTGAAGGTGGTGCTGGAGCGCGTGCGTGACGAGGTCGCCGGGGTCCTGTCCCTGGGTGGCAGCCATGAGGTCGAGGCCGAGCGGCCACTGAAAGAACTGGGACTCGACTCGCGCATGGCCGTGGACTTGCGCAATGCGCTGGGCAGACAGGTCGGGGCCGAGCTTCCGGCGACGCTCGCGTTCGATCACCCAACGTCGCTCGCGATCGCTCGCCACCTGCTGCAAGGAGCCTTCCCCGAGGCGCCGCCGGAGCCGAGCCAGCCCGTGCCGGTCGGCGGGTCCGACGATCCGATCGCCATCGTGGCGCTCGGATGTCGGTATCCCGGCGGTATCGGTGATGCGGAGTCGTTCTGGCGACTGCTCGACGAAGGCCTTGATGCCGTGGCGGAGATTCCGCGTGACCGTTGGGACGTGGACGCCCTCTACGATTCCAGGCCGGGCATACCCGGCAAGGTGAGTACACGACAAGGGGCGTTTCTGCGGGGCATCGATCGCTTCGATCCGGGTTTCTTCGGGATCTCGCCGCGCGAAGCGGTGAGCATGGATCCGCAGCAGCGCCTGTTACTCGAGGTCAGCTGGGAGGCGCTGGAACGCGCGGGCATTCCGCGCAAGGAATTCTCGGGCAGTGATACAGGCGTGTTCGTTGGCCTGTCGTACCAGGAGTATGGAGGGCTGCTCGGTGACCTTTCGGGCTTCGATGGTTACGCGGGCACCGGCAATTCCGCCAGCGTGGCCTCGGGCCGCATCAGCTACGCACTGGGACTGCAGGGCCCGAGCATGACGGTCGACACGGCCTGTTCGTCATCCTTGGTCACGGTGCATCTGGCTTGCCAAGCGCTTCGTGGGGGAGAGTGCTCGGTCGCCCTGGCAGGCGGCGTGGCCCTTATGCTGACGCCGACGGCGTATCTCGAGTTCAGCCGGCTGCGCGGGCTATCGCCCGATGGTCGTTGTCGAAGCTTCGCGGCCGGTGATGGTGGCTTCGGTCTGGCCGAAGGCTGCGGGGTGCTGGTGCTCGAGCGTCTTTCCCGGGCGCGCGACAAGGGCCACCCGGTGTTGGGGCTGATCCGGGGCACCGCGGTCAATCAAGACGGCCGCAGCAACGGGCTGACCGCACCGAACGGTCCCTCGCAGGAGGCGGTCATCAGGCGAGCGATCGCCCAGGCGGGTCTTGCACCTTCGGATCTCCAGTACGTGGAGTGTCACGGGACGGGCACGAGTTTGGGGGATCCGATCGAGCTACAGGCCTTGGGGTCGGTGCTGTCGGCCGGATCGGGTGGTGAACGACAGGTCGTGATCGGGTCGGTCAAGAGCAACCTGGCGCATGCACAGGCTGCCGCCGGGGTCGCGGGCATCATCAAGGTGCTGCTGTCGTTGCAGCACGAGCGCATCCCTAGGAGCCTACACTTCGACGAACCGAGCCCCCACATCCCATGGGACGAGCTTCCGGTGAAGGTGGCGTCGGAGCCGGTGTCCTGGCCGCATGGCGGGCAGCCGCGCATTGCGGGCGTCAGCGGCTTCGGGATCAGCGGCACCAACGCGCATGTGGTGCTGCAGGAGGCGCCGCCCCAGGACGGGCTGGAAGGAGGGGCGGGGCACGCGGAGGGTATGCTGCAACCAGCGTCGCACGCGGTGCGGGGCCGGAAACCAGACTCGGAACCGGAGTCGGATCGAGAGCGGGAGTCGGACCGGGACCGGGAAGAGGGCGAGGCGGAACGCTTGCAGCTTGTGGTGCTTTCGGCACGGGCGCCGGGGGCGCTGCGGGAGGCTGCCGAACGCCTGGGGGCACAGCTTGCGGCCCACCCGGAGCAGACGGTGGCGCAGGTTGCCT